>NZ_JBVJVK010000041.1:19677-21873 GCF_055603705.1 Actinosynnema sp. NPDC037264
ACGACATCAACCAGCAAAGAGACCCAAAAAAACAAACACCCCCCCCCCCCCCCCCCCCCCCCCCCCCCCCCCCCCCCCCCCCCCCCCCCCCCCCCCGGGACGGTTTCGGTTACGCCAGCGAGCACTCCGTGGCGGTCACGGATGCTGGGCGCGGCACGGTGGTCGACGCGGGTGGGCGCGTGCCCGTCAGCCAGCCCTCCAGCGCGGTGAACGCCGACCGGTGGCACGGCGTCAGCGGCCGCAGCCGGTCGGGGAACGCGTCGAACAGCGAGTCCACGTGCGTGCCGCCCTCGATCCGGTAGTAGCGGAACAGCGCGCTGCGGCCCGCCTTGCGCACCATGTCCGCGTAGACGTCCGAGTCGCGGGAGATCGGCAGCAGCACGTCCAACGTGCCGTGCAGGGTGAGCAGCGGCTTGCCGATCCGGCCGGTCAGCGCGATCCGCTCGACGGCGCGCTGCGCCTGCGGCCGTGCGGCGTAGTCGTAGTCCGCGTCGCACAGCGGCGTGCCGGGCGCGCAGAACGGCGTGCCCGCCTCCGCGTCACCGTCCCAGCCCGGGTCCAGCTCCTCGCGGTAGATGCGCTGGGTCAGGTCCCAGTAGTACTGGTGGTGGAACGGCCACAGGAACTCCGACTCGGCCGGGAACCCGGCGGCCACCACCGCCGCCTTGTCACCGGTGGCGTAGCCCTTCAGCGCGGGCGGCAGGAACGTCAGCAGGTTCGGGCCCTCGGCGGTCCACAGCGTGCCCTCCCAGTCCACGCCGCCGTCGTACAGCTCGGGGCGGTTCTCCAGCTGCCACCGCACCAGGTAGCCGCCGTTGGAGATGCCGGTGGCCAGGGTGCGCGACGGCGGTCGGCAGTACCGCTGCGCCACCACGGCCTTCGCCGCCCGGGTCAGCTGCGTGACCCGGTGGTTCCACTCGGCGATCGCGTCACCCGGCCGCCTGCCGTCCCGGTGGAAGGCCACGCCGGTGTTGCCCTTGTCGGTCGACGCGAACGCGTACCCGCGGGCCAGCACGAAGTCGCTGATCGCGCGGTCGTTGGCGTACTGCTCGCGCACGCCGGGCGAGCCCGCCACGACGAGGCCGCCGTTCCAGCGCGCCGGCAGCCGGATCACGAACTGCGAGTCGTGCGCCCAGCCGTGGTTGGTGTTGCCGGTCGAGGAGTCGGGGAAGTAGCCGTCCACCTGGGTGCCCGGCACGGGCGTCGGCGCGGGCAGGCCCGCCGGGGTCAGGCCGGCCCAGTCGGCGGGGTCGGTGCGGCCGCCGGCGGTGGACAGGTCGGCGAGGTGGGTCAGTTCCTGGTGCTCGGCACCGGGAACGCGCAGTGGCCCGCACCCTTCGGCGGACGCGGGAACGGCCTGCGCCGTCGTCGCGAGGAGCGCTGCGATCAGTGGAACGACGATGTTCACCCGAGGCACGGTAAGTCGGCCCGCCGGGCCGCGAAATGGGTCCGGACGCCATGGCCGGCGGGGCGGATGTGGTGTGCGGAGCCATCGGCGGCACACCTGCGAGTGACCCTCACACCGGGGGATTGCACGACGCCGCGTCACCAAGGGCGGTAATCGGGATTTTCACTGCCACAGGTGACGTCGATCGGTGCATAACCGGGCTGTCACCGATCGCCGTGACCGTCCTAACGGCCGTGTCCTGGACGTCCCCGCGTGCACGGTGTGGCCGATCGCCCGGCGGTGGAACCTTGAGTACCACGATCGGTGCGTTTCGAGCGCCCTGGCGGGGGTAGCTGAGTTGACCCAGCGAAGTTCGCACTGCCAGGTGATTTACGTTCACCCGGCGTGAGGTGTCTGCTTCCGGGGTGACTGAGCAACGGCGCTCTACGCGCACTGACCAGGAGTGGGACCTGATCCGGCGCATCCAGAACCTGGCCCACCGTGCCGAACGCACCGCGTTCGACCACTCGAACCTCGTCGGTCCGCCACCGTCCCAGCAGCACCTGGACATCCTGGCGGAGATCCGCGCCCTCACCGAGCAGGCGGTGGCGCAGCGGATGCCGAGACGCTCCAAGCTGCCCCGACAGGCGGCGCCGGTCGAGGACGGGAAGGTCTCCGCACCCGTTCGCTGAACGCCGTGGGGGGGGGGGGGGGGGGGGCGGGGCCGGGGAGGGGGAAGGGCGGGGGGGGCGGGGAAAGTCTGAGAAGCGCTCCCAGAGCCCCTCCCCCCACACAGAGAAAGGAGGGGT
>NZ_JBVJVK010000041.1:21883-78591 GCF_055603705.1 Actinosynnema sp. NPDC037264
TGCGTGGGGGGGGGAGGGAAGTTCCCCCCCTCCTTTCCTCGAACCCCCGTCCGGGCCCCCCCCCCCCCCCCCCCCCCCCCCACGGACGCGGTCAGCGGCGCCGGACCAGCTTGACCAGGCCCTTGAACGTCTCCTCCAGGCCCGAGGAGAACGGGTTGTCGTTGACCAGGTAGGTCCAGGTGGTGTTCGGGCGCTGCACGCCCGCCTCGGCGAGGTGCGCGCCGTCGGCGTCGATCTCCACCTTGGCGAAGGTCTCCTCCGCCTCGTCCCACGCGTCCGGGATGATCTTGTGGTAGGCCGGGATCGCCTCCCGGTGGAACTCGTCGAGCGGGTTCTGCCGCGCCAGCGCCCGCAGGTGGATGCCCTCGCGCAGGTCGGTCAGGAACGTCAGGTGGTCGCTCCACCGCTGGTCGAGGTGGTGCAGCGCGATCAACCGGGCCGCGCCGACCTTCACGTCGGTGTCCAGGTCCTTGATCTCGTGCGCCTTGTCCGGCTTGCGCTCGGAGAGCTCCTGCCACGCCAGGTCGGTGCGCAGCAGCTTGTCCCGGTACTCCAGCAGCAGCTGGCGCTGGTGCTCGATCAGCTTGTTGTACCGCCAGGTGTTGCGGTGGATCTCCAGGTGCACGCCCTCGGCGACGCGCTGCGCGTGCTCCACGGTGTGCAGCGTGCCGGAGTCCGTGATGCGGCCGTCCTCGTCCACCTCCGCCGGCTCGTCGTGGTCGGGCACGTACTGCGTGACCAGGTCGTCCTGCAACGAGGAGAAGAACACCGACCCGCCGGGGTCGCCCTGGCGGCCCGCGCGACCGCGCAGCTGGTCGTCCAGCCGGCTGCTGGAGTGGCGGCCGGTGCCGATCACGTAGAGGCCGCCGAGCTCGGCGATGCGCTCCCGGTCGGTCGAGTCGTGCCCGCCGAGCCGGATGTCCGTGCCGCGGCCCGCCATCTGGGTCGACACGGTGACCCGCTGGAACGAGCCCGCGTCGGCGATGATCGCGGCTTCCTCGGCGTCGTTCTTGGCGTTGAGCACCACGCAGTCCAGGCCCGCCTCGGCGAGCTTGCGGGACAGGCGCTCGGACTCGGCCACGTCCAGCGTGCCGACCAGGATCGGGCGGCCCGTCTCGTGGACCTCCTTGATCTCGGCGACGACGGCCGCTTCCTTCTGCTCCAGCGTCGCGTACAGCCGGGGCGCCTCGTCCTCCCGGATCGTCTCCACGTTCGGCGGGATGACCAGCACTTCCAGCTGGTAGAAGTCGCGCAGCTGCTCGGCGACGGCCACCGCGGTGCCGGTCATGCCGCAGACCGTGGGGTAGCGGCTGAGCAGCGCCTGGACGGTGATCGAGTCCAGCACCTCGCCCGCGTCCGTGGTCGCCACGTTCTCCTTGGCCTCGACCGCCGCCTGGAGGCCGTCGGGCCAGCGCTGGAGCTTCGCGATCCGGCCGCGGGTGTCGTTGATCAGGTGCACCCTGCCGTCGCGGACGATGTAGTCCACGTCGCGGTGCAGCAGGACCTGCGCGTGCAGGGCCACGTTGACCTTGCTCAGCGTGGTCGAGACGTGCTCGTCGGAGTACAGGTCGATGCCGCCGAGCGCCCGTTCGACCAGCTCGCTGCCCGCGCCGGTGAGGTAGACGTTGCGCTCTTCGTCGTCGATCTCGAAGTGCAGGTCGCGGCGCAGCCGCTTGACCAGGTCGGCCAGCGCCGGGTCGACCGCCGGGCCCGCCGTGGAGCCCGCCAGGACCAGCGGCACGCGCGCCTCGTCCACCAGGACCGAGTCCGCCTCGTCGACGAGGGCGACGCGCGGCTTGGGCACGATGAGGTTGCCCTCGTCGGTGGCCAGCCGGTCGCGCAGCACGTCGAAGCCGATTTCCGAGACCGAGGCGTACATGACCTCGGCCTGGTAGGCGGCGCGGCGCTCCTCGGGCTTGGAGCTCTGGTTGATCCAGCCGACCTTCACGCCCATGAGCTCGTAGAGCGGGCCCATCCACTCGGCGTCGCGCTGGGCCAGGTAGTCGTTGACCGAGACCACGTGCACCTGGTCGCCGCGCAACGCGAAGCCGGCCGCGGCGATGGCGCCGGAGAGCGTCTTGCCCTCACCGGTGGCCATCTCGACCACGTGGCCCTCCAGGAGGCCCAGCGCACCGAGGATCTGCACGTCGAACGGGCGCAGGCCGAGCGCGCGGTCGGCGGCCTCGCGGCCGAGCGCGCACACCTCCACCAGCTCGGGGCGGCCGAAGTCCGACTTGTCGCGCAGCGCGGCGGCCGCGGCGGTCAGCTCCTCGTCGCTGAGCTTCTTCACGCGTTCGGACTGCTCGTTGACCTCGTCGAGCAGCTTCCGGTAGGGCGTGAGGTCGGCGGAGCCGGGCTTCTGCGCGAACCGCCGCATCCGCTGCTTGAACCGTCCCAGGAGAGTGGTCACGGCACGGCAACGTACGGCAAGCGCACAACGTTCCGCACGTCACCCGGTTGACAGTTCACTCGTCAGACGAGTCGATCTTGTGCGCACCGCCCGTAGAACTGCGGGCGAGGCTGCCTCCGAGTGGGCGAACTCGACTGTCTCCGGGAGCCGGGGCCACTCGGGTGCTCCCGATCGTGACTACTGACCGATAACCTCCGATTCCCAGGCGTGATCACGTCTCGTAGGGGGCGGCGTGCTGAAACGGTTCGTCCAGTGGCTCGACGACCTCCTCGTCGATGAGGGCTCGGCGGCGGTCGTGAAAGCGGTCGTCGGCATCATGTCGTTCGCGGTGCTCTTGGGCGCGGTGTTCGGGAATGCCGCGGTCAAAGCGGGCGCCCTCGTTGCCTCCATTCTCGCCGTGCTCTCGTTCGGCCTGCTGCTGCTGTCCGACCGGCGCGACCTCGTGCGTCAACTCGAGCTGCACAAAGAGCTGGTCTCCAAGTACTCGAAGCGGGTCGCCGATGACCGCCACCCGTCGTACGACGTCATCACGTGGGAGGAGTACGTCGCCGTCGAGCCCAATGGCGACGCGCGCAAGCAGCTCACGATCCGGGCGAAGGTCCTCAACGACCTGCGCGTGCTGCGCCTGGTGCAGGGCTGCGGCTGGGCGCAGCCGGCCAGGTATCGCCGCAAGGTTCGCGTCGAGGTGCGCAAACTGCTGATCGGGGACCTGCCCGGCGCCAGCCTGAGCACGACCGTGGCCTGGCTGAAGGACGGGCAGCTCGTGCTGATGGTGCACTTCCCCGAACCGCCGAAGGTCGACAGCGAGATCACCATCGCGGTGGAGTTCAGCTGGCCCGCGATGTGCTCACCACTGATGCGCGACCGCCGTCCCGACACGTTCAAGCTCCAGTTCGCCACTCCGGTCGTCTACGCGCGGTACAAGGTGGCGCTGCCGCGCGGTTTCGACGCCTACATCGAGCCGGTGGGCTTCGAGGAGCACCAGAACGGCTACTCCTGCGGTCCGGCGAACGACGAGGACGGCAGGCCGGTGTTCCTCTTCGAGGGGTTCGACCTGCCGGTGCACGAAAGCGTGGGGATGCGACTCGAGCTCAAGGGAAGGGACGGCCCCGCATGAGGCCGCCCCTTCTCGCGGTGCGCAATGCCGCCGACGTCAGCCGTCGTTGCCGCTTTCGCCGCCGATGGGCCGTTCCCCGGTCAAAGCAACCTCATTCCCAATTGCAATCGAGGGTTATATTCCAACCGGTGTGGAATATAACGGATGGGAAGTCGGCAGATGTTAGCGCTTGTGCGTTTCGCGCAGTCCGAGGACGGACGCCAGCGTCACCACGCCCATGACCAGCAGGAACGCGGACACCGAGAGTGATGTCCCGGTCGCCACCAGCAACGCCGTCATGATGAACGGTGTGCCGCCGCTGACCAGGATCGACGCCAGCTGGTACGCCAGCGACGCCCCCGAGTACCGCACCCCCGGCTCGAACAGCTCCGCCAGGTACGCCGCCACCGGCCCGTAGACCAGGCTCGACCCCACCCCCGACACGGCGAGCGCGACGAAGATCAGCCCCAGCGACGCGGTGTCGATCAGCCAGAAGTAGGGGAACGCCCACACGATCATCGCCACCGCGCCCGCCACGATCAGCGGACGCCTGCCGTGCCGGTCCGACCAACGCCCCGCCAGCAGGATGACCGGCACGCTGACCAGCGACGACAGCAGCGTCACCACGAGCACCGAGTTCCGCGCCAACCCCAGCTCACGCGTCGCGTAGTCGAGCACGCCCGCGATGCTCACGTAGAACACCGCGTTGGACGCGAACATCAGCCCCGCGCCGAGCAGCACCGGCTTGCGGTGCGTCCGCAGCACCTCCCGCAACGGCGCGGGCGCGGGACCGTCGCCACGCCGTTCCTTGATCTCCCGGAACACCGGGCTGTCCTCGACCTTCAACTGGATGAACAGCACCACCGGGAACAGCAGCGCGCTAGCCAGGAACGGCACCCGCCACCCCCACGTCGCGAACGAAGCGGCCGGCACGGTCGCGCCCACGACCAGGAACGCGACGTTGCCCAGGATCACGCCCAGCGGCACGCCCGCCTGCCCGAACGTCCCGGCGAACCCACGCCGCTGCGGCCCCGCGGTCTCGGTCAGCAGCAGCACGACACCGCCCCACTGCCCGCCCACCGCGATCCCCTGGAGGAACCGCAGCACCACCAGCAGCACCGGCGCCATCACGCCCAGCGTCGCGCTGGTCGGCAGCAACCCGATCAGGAACGTCGCCGCGGCCATCAGCGCCAGGCACGTCACCAGCGCGGGCTTGCGGCCGAACTTGTCGCCGACGTGCCCGAACACCAGCCCGCCGACCGGTCGGGCGATGAACCCCGCCCAGAACGTGCTGAACGACAGCAGCAGCCCGATCAGCGGCGACGCCTCGGGGAAGAACAACTTGGGGAACACCAGCGCCGCGGCGGTCGCGTAGATGAAGAAGTCGTACCACTCGAGCGAGGAGCCGACGAGCCCGGCCGCCATGAGTTTGCGCAACGTGCGCCGCTCGGGGGGAGCGGTCGTGACCATGTGCTTGTTCCCTTTCACCAGGTGTCCACGAACGGGCGTTTCTTGCCGGTCCTGACCTGGACGGGGTCGGGGCCGGTGAGCAGGGTGGTGATCCAGCGCCGGGTGTCGGCGGGGTCGATCACGTCGTCGATCTCGTACGCGGACGCCACGTTGAGCGCCTTGCCGTGCTCGTAGGCGGCGGAGACCATCGCCTCGAACATCTCCTTGCGCTGGGCCGGGTCGTCGATGGCGTCCAGCTCGCGCCGGTACCCGAGCCGCACCGCGCCTTCCAGCCCCATCGGGCCGAACTCGCCGCTGGGCCACGACACCGCGAACAGCGGCACCTTCAAGCTGCCCGCCGCCATCGCCTGCGCGCCCAGCCCGTAGGCCTTGCGCAGCGCCACGAACCCGAACGGCACGTCGAGGTTCGCGCCGGCCACGAGCATCCGGGTCAGGTGCCGCACGGTCGCGGTGCGCTCGGCGTCCGGCCCGACCATGAACCCCGGCGTGTCGCACAGCGACACCACCGGCAGGTCGAACGCGTCGCACAGCTGGAGGAACCGCGCGGCCTTGTCGGCGGAGTCGGCGTCGATCGCGCCGCCGAGGTGGCCGGGGTCGTTCGCGATCAGCCCCAGCGGCCTGCCCTCGACCCGGACCAGGGCGGTGACGATGCCGCGGCCGAACTCGCGCCGCAGCTCCAGCACCGAGCCGGTGTCGGCGAGCGTCTCCACCACGGTCCGCACGTCGTAGGCGCGGACCCGGTTCTCCGGCACGAGGTGCCGCAGCAGCCGCTGGTCGGGGCACTCCCAGGCGTCGGTGCGCGTCCCATCGGGGTGACCTTGGAAGTACGACAGGTACTTCTTGGCCACCGCGACGGCCTCGGCCTCGTCGGACACGAGCACGTCGATCACGCCGTTGGGCACCTGAACGTCGACCGGCCCGACCTCCTCGGGCCGGAACACGCCGAGCCCGCCGCCCTCGATCATCGCCGGGCCGCCCATGCCGATGGTCGCGTCACGGGTCGCGATGACCACGTCGCACGTGCCCAGCAGCACGGCGTTGCCCGCGAAGCAGCGGCCCGACGCGATGCCGATCAGCGGCACCAACCCGGACAGCTTGGCGAACAGGTGGAACGCCAGGCAGTCCAGCCCGCTGACGCCGCCGTGGTCGGTGTCGCCGGGCCGCCCGCCGCCGCCCTCGGCGAACAGCACCACGGGCAGCCGCCGCTGCTCGGCCAGCTCGAACATCCGGTCCTTCTTGGCGTGGTTGCGCAGCCCTTGCGTGCCCGCCATGACCGTGTAGTCGTAGGACATCGCGACGACTTGGCCGCCGTTCACCCGACCGACGCCCGCCACCAGCCCGTCCGCGGGCGTGCGCTCGACCAGCTCGTCCAACGACCGGCGGCGGCGTTGCGCGGCGATGGCCAGCCCGCCGTACTCCACGAACTCCTCGCACAGGTCGGCGATGTTCTCCCGGACCGCGCGGCGGCCGGCCGCGTGCCGCTTCGCCTCCGCCTCGGGACGTGAGAAGTCGTGGCGCGCCAACGTCTCCGCGAGGTCGGGCCGCACGTCGTCCAGGTCGACCTCGACGGCCTTCTCCTCGACGGCGAGGTCCACGCCCTCGGCCAGCAACGCGCCCTCCGCGACCGTGTCGCCGACCTCGACCAGCACCCGCGCGTCGCCGATCGGCACGACGTGCTGCATCTTCATCGCTTCCACGACGACCGTGCCGGACTCGATCGCGACGACCGTTCCCTGCACGGGAGCGCGCGCTCCGGTGTCCTCGCGGGGCAGTGAGTCGACCAGGCCCGTGTGCGCTTTCAGGACGTCCGGGTGGTCCAGGAGCCCGCGCAGGAAGCCGATGTTCGTGCGCGCACCGTCCACGGTGAACTCGTCCAGCGCGCGGCGGGCCCGGCGCAGCGCGGTCTCCAGGTCGTCGGCGTGCACCACGACCTTCGCCAGCAACGGGTCGAAGCCGAGGCCCGCCCGGTAGCCGACCGACGCGTGCGTGTCGACCCGCACGCCCGGTCCTGTTGGCGGGACGAACGCCGACAGCCGCCCCGCGGACGTCAGGCTCACGCGCAGTTGCAGCGCGCTGCCGCGTGGCGTGTGCGTCAGGTCCGGCTCGACCTCGGCCGCGAGCAGCAGTTGCGCGCGCACCAGGTCCAGCCCGGTGACCTGCTCGGTGACGGTGTGCTCGACCTGGAGCCTCGGGTTGGCCTCCAGGAACGCGAACCGGCCGTCCGGCGCGACCAGGAACTCCACCGTGCCCAGCCCGGTGTACCGGACGGCGCGCGCGATCGTGGCCGCCGCGTCGTGCAGCGCGGACCGCAGGTCGGGGGAGAGGTCGGGCGCGGGCGCGACCTCGACCAGCTTCTGGTGCCTGAGCTGCAACGAGCAGTCGCGGTCGCCGAGCACCGTCGTGCCGACCAGCTGCACCTCGACGTGCCGCGCGGGTTCGAGCAGCTCCTCGACGAACACCGTGCCGTCGCCGAACGCGGCCAGCGCCTCGGCCCGGCACCGCTCGACGGCCGCGGCGAGGTCGGCGAGGCGGCGCACCACGCGCACGCCCTTGCCGCCGCCACCGGCCACGGCCTTCACGACCACCGCGCCGTGCGCGCGGAAGAAGTCCTCGAACTCGTCCTCGGCGCCCGCGAGCACCGGCACGCCGACCTCGGCGGCCAGGGCACGGGCCCGGCTCTTGTCGCCGAGCAGCTCCAGCACTTCCGGCGGCGGTCCGACGAACGTCAGCCCGGCCTCGGCGCAGCGGCGGGCGAACCGGGCGTTCTCGGCCAGGAACCCGTAGCCGGGGTGCACCAGGTCGCACCCGTCGGCGGCGGCGAGGACGGCGTCCACGTCCAGGTAGGAGCCTTGCAGCCGGACGGCGCGGTCGGCGAACCGGCCGTGCGCGTCGTCGGAGTCGGTGACCAGGGCGACGGTCCGCCAGCCGAGGTCGGCGGCGGCGCGCAGCACCCGGACGGCGATCTCTCCCCGGTTGGCGACGAGCAGCGTGGGCACTTCAACCTCCTGAGCGACCGCTTAGTATGTGACCGCGGTCGCATACTGGCATCCGCGCTTGGCGTTCGTCCAGGGGAACCGATGCACCTGTCGAGGCGTCCTTGAAGAAACCCGAGGTCAAGGGCGTGACACAGAGCAGGCCAGGAGGCACCCACCGTGGTTTTCAAGAGGATGTTGCGCGCGTTCGGAGTCGGCGGTCCGTCGGTGGACACGGTGCTGGCCAACCCGAACACCCGGCCGGGCGAGGCGCTGACCGGCGAGGTGCGCATCGCGGGCGGCGACCACCCCGCCGAGATCGACGAGGTCAAGCTGTCCCTCGTCACCCGGGTCGAGGTGGAGAGCGGCGACAACGAGCACAACCGCAACGTCGAGTTCGCGCGGGTCGTCGTCGGCAGGCAGATCGTCGTCGCGCCGGGGCAGAACCTGGTGCTGCCGTTCCAGTTCCCGGTGCCGCTGGAGACGCCGGTGACCGTCGTGCACGGGCAGCACCTGCACGGCATGACGATGGGCCTGCGCACGGAGCTGGAGGTGCGCGGCGCCGTCGACCCGGGCGACCTCGACCCGGTGGCCGTGCACCCGATGCGCTCGCAGGAGCACGTGCTGAACGCGTTCGGCGCCCTCGGGTTCCGCTTCCAGCGCGCGGACAACGAGTCGGGGCGGATCCGGGGCGTGCCGCAGCAGCTGCCGTTCTACCAGGAGATCGAGTTCCTGCCGCCGGGGCAGTTCCTGGCCAAGATCAGCCAGCTGGAGCTGACCTTCGTCGCCGACCCGCACCGGCTGTACGTGGTGCTGGAGGCCGACCGCCGCGGTGGGCTGTTCCGGGCGGGCGGCGACTCGTTCGGGCACTTCGCCATGTCGCACGATGAGGTGATCCGCACGGACTGGGCGGCGCTGCTGCACCAGTGGATGGACCAGGTCTCCGGGAGGCGATCTTCCCACGGTTTCGGCCACTAGGGCGGCCCGCGCGGACGTCGCCGCGGCGTGCGGGCAGGGCTCGCCCGGTCGCCGCTGGCGCTGCGGACGGCGTCTGCGGTGGGGATGATGACCGATGAGGCCCTCGACGCGGTCGGGGACTTCTTCGAAGGCGACTAACCCGCAGGAGGCATCGTGGGCATCGGCGGTGTGATCAGCGCTCTGATCGTGGGTCTCATCATCGGTTTGCTGGGCAAGCTCATCGCGCCGGGCAAGCAGGCCATCCCCATCTGGCTGACGATCATCGTCGGCATCGTGGCGGCGTTCCTGGGCACGTTCATCGCCCGGGCGCTCGGCGTGGAGGACACGCCCGGCATCGACTGGATCGAGATCATCGTGCAGGTGATCATCGCCGCCATCGGCGTCAGCCTCGTCGCAGGGTTCTACGGCAAGAAATCCGTCCGCTAGCCCGCGTGTCCTACGGTCGGAACACCGATGTTGAACGCTCAGCGCACGGCTCGCCGTCCTGAGCGTTCAACTCGGGGCGCCGGGACGTAGGACGCGCGCTTCGGGCGCAGGGCACGCGCGGGTCAGGTGGTGGCGCCCACCATGCGCAGGACCAGGTCCGCGTAGAGGTCGCCGATCTCGGCCGGCGTGCGGCGGCCGGCGGGCTGGTACCAGCGGGCCACGTCGATGCACAGCGACAGCACCGCCAACGTCGCCCCGCGCACGTCCGGCACGTCGAACGCGCCCGCGCGGACGCCGTCCGAGACCATGTCGCGCACCGCCGCCTCGATCCGCCGCCGCAGCTCCACCACCTCGGCCAGGTGCTCCGGCGTCAACGCGCTCAGCTCGTACTGCACGACCCGCGCCGTCGTGTGGTACTCCGCGTGCCACGACGCGAACGCCCGCACGGCCGCCGCCAGCCGCGCCACCGGGTCCACCTCGGACACGCCCGTCAACACCGACAACGACGTCGCGTGCCCGATCCGCGAGATGTGGAACAGCAGTTCCTCTTTGGACCGGTAGTGGATGTAGACCGCCGCGGGTGACATGCCGGCCTGCGCCGCGATGTCACGGGTCGTCGTCGCGTGGTACCCCCGCACCGAGAACGCGGCCGCGGCGGCGATCAGCATCCGCCTGGCCGCCGGCGGCGTCACCGAGGACCACGTCTCATCCAGGAGCGCGAACTCACCACTGGTCGTCGTCACAGCCGGCCCTCCTTGACACGAACCCGAACGATACCGCAGGCTAAGCACACGCTTAGACCTAAGCAACCGCTTAGTATGGAGGAAACGAGAGTGCGCCGCTCGCTGTTCGAACCCGACCACGAAGCGTTCCGCGAGACCGCGCGGGCGTTCTGCGACCGCACGCTCACCCCGAACTACGAGCGGTTCGTCGAGCAGCGCCACATCGACCGCGACGTGTGGCTCGAAGCGGGCAAGCAGGGCCTGCTCGGCCTGGAGGTCCCCGAGGAGCACGGCGGCAGCGGCGCGAACGACTACCGGTTCAACGCCGTGCTGGGCGAGGAGCTGTCCAAGGTCAGCGCCGGCATGTCGTCCTGCCTGGGCATCCACGGCGACGTCGTCGCGCCCTACCTGGTCGACCTGTGCACCGACGAGCAGAAGCAGCGCTGGCTGCCGAGGTTCTGCTCGGGCGAGCTGACGACCGGCATCGGCATGACCGAGCCCTCCGGCGGCTCCGACCTGGCCGCGCTCAAGAGCACCGCCGTGCGCGACGGCGGCGACTGGGTCCTCAACGGCTCCAAGACGTTCATCACCAACGGCTTCTCCGCCGACCTGATCGTCGTCGCCGCGCGCACCAGCCCGGAGAAGAAGGCCCGCGGCATCACCCTGTTCGCCGTCGAGACCGGCATGAAGGGCTTCGAGCGCGGCCGCAAGCTGGACAAGGTCGGCCAGCCCGAGTCCGACACCGCCGAGCTGTTCTTCGAGGACGTGCGCATCCCGGCCGAGAACGTCATCGGCGAGGTCGACCAGGGCTTCATCTACATGATGGAACGCCTGCCGCAGGAACGCCTCGGCGGCGCGATCTCCAACCTGGCCCACGCCAAGCAGATCCTGCTCGAGACGATCGAGTACACCAAGGAGCGCAAGGCGTTCGGCCAGGCCATCGGCTCCTTCCAGCACAACAAGTTCACCCTCGCCGAGCTGGTCACCAGGATCGACGTGACGCAGGCGTTCCTGGACCAGTGCACCGACGCGCACACCCGCCGCGAGCTGACCGCCGTGGACGCGGCCAAGGCCAAGTGGTGGAGCGCGGACGTGCAGAACGACGTCATCGACGCCTGCGTGCAGCTGCACGGCGGCTACGGCTACATGACCGAGTACCGCGTGGCGCGCGCCTGGATGGACGCCCGGGTGACCCGGATCTGGGCCGGCTCCAACGAGATCATGAAGGAACTCATCGGCCGCGACCTCGGCCTCTAGACACAGGAGCACCGCCATGCCCGAGGCTGTCATCGTCGCCACCTCGCGTTCCCCGATCGGTCGGGCGCGCAAGGGCTCGTTGGTCGACCTGCGCCCGGACGACCTGGCCGCGCGGATCGTCGCCGCCGCGCTCGACCAGGTCCCCGAGCTGGACCGCGCCGAGATCACCGACCTGCACCTGGGGTGCGCCGAGCCGCAGGACGAGCACGGGCAGAACGTGGCCCGCCGCATCGCCGTGCAGCTCGGCCTGGACACCCTGCCCGGCACCACGGTCAACCGGTTCTGCGCGTCGTCCGTGCAGACCGCGCGCATGGCCTTCCACGCCATCAAGGCGGGCGAGGGCCACGCGTTCATCAGCGCCGGCGTGGAGTGCGTCTCCCGCTACCGGCACGGCGACCCGCACTTCAACCCGCTCTTCGACGCCGCGCGCGAACGCACTCAACGCACCGCGGAGACCAACGAGCCGTGGCACGACCCGCGCCAGGACGGCGAGCTGCCGGACTACTACATCGCGATGGGCCAGACCGCCGAGAACGTCGCCACCGCGCTCGGCATCAGCCGTCGTGACCAGGACGAGTTCGGCGTCCGCTCGCACAACCTGGCGGAGAAGGCCATCGCGGACGGCTTCTTCGCCCGCGAGATCACCCCGGTCACCCTCCCGGACGGCACGGTCGTCGACACCGACGACGGTCCGCGCCGTGGCGTCACCTACGACGCGGTGTCGGCGCTCAACCCGTCGTTCCGTCCACAAGGGACCGTCACGCCCGGCAACTGCTGCCCCCTCAACGACGGCGCGGCGGCCGTGGTCGTGATGAGCGACGTGCGGGCCAAGGAGCTGGGCCTGACCCCGTTGGCGCGCATCGTGTCCACCGGCGTGTCCGGCCTCTCGCCGGAGATCATGGGGCTCGGCCCCGTCGACGCCACCAAGCAGGCGCTCGCGCACGCGAACCTGACCGTCGACGACATCGACCTGGTCGAGATCAACGAGGCGTTCGCGGTGCAGGTGCTGGGCAGCCAGCGCGCGCTCGGCATCGACATGGACAAGCTGAACGTGCACGGCGGCGCGATCGCGCTCGGCCACCCGTTCGGCTCCACCGGCGCCCGCATCATGACCACCCTGATCAACGGGATGCGCGCCCGTGACGCGCAGTTCGGGCTGGAGACGATGTGCGTCGGCGGCGGTCAGGGCATGGCGATCATCCTGGAGAGGTTGAGCTGAATGGGAATCCTGGACAAGTTCCGGCTGGACGGGCAGGTCGCGATCGTCACCGGCGCGTCCTCGGGCCTCGGGGTGGCGTTCGCCAAGGGCCTGGCGGAGGCGGGCGCGGACGTGGTGCTCGCCGCCCGGCGGGCCGACCGGCTCAAGGACACCGCCCAGCTGGTGGAGGACGCCGGTCGGCGCGCGCTGGTCGTGCGGGCGGACGTGGCGCAGCCGGACGACTGCCGTGAGGTGGCGCGTGCCGCGGCGGAGTTCGGCCCGGTGCACGTGCTGGTGAACAACGCGGGCGTGGCGTCGGCGGTGCCCGCGTCCCGGGAGACGCCCGAGCAGTTCCTCGGCGTCATGGACGTCAACCTCAACGGCGCGTACTGGATGGCGCAGGCGGCGGCGGCCGTGATGGCGAACGGCGGTTCGATCGTCAACGTCTCCAGCGTGCTCGGCCTGGTCTCCGGCGGCCTGCCGCAGGCGGCGTACTCGGCGTCCAAGGCGGGTCTGCTCGGCCTGACCCGCGACCTGGCGCAGCAGTGGACCGGCCGCAAGGGCATCCGGGTCAACGCGCTCGCGCCGGGCTACTTCGCCTCCGAGATGACCGACCAGTACCCCGAGGGCTACCTCGAAGCGCACATCTCCCGGCTGCCGCTGGGCCGCGTGGGCGACCCGGAGGAGCTGGCCGCGGCCGTCGTCTTCCTGGCGTCGGCGGCGGGCGGCTACACCACCGGCGCGACGTTCGTGGTCGACGGCGGCGTGACCCTCGGAGGCTGATCACCCGACTTGTAACCCACCGCGGCGGCGCGACGACCTAGCCTGGTAGGCAGGGGAGATCGCCGTCCGCACGGGGGAGTTCCGTGGTCGCGAACCGTTCCACCGCAGAGCCGGCCTTCGCCGTCCGCAGGCCGAAGACCCGGGCGATCTACCTGCGCAAGCGCTATCTGCTGCCGTTCGGCGTATCGGTGGCGGTCGCGCTCGCCGGTGTGATCGCGATGCTCACGTCCGGCACGATCGCGCTGCCGTTCCGGGGCATCACGGTGGTGCGCGCCATGATGGCGTCCAAGATCGTGTACTTCCAGGATCCCGAGGTCCGCCGGATCCTGATGTCCCACGGCGTCGACGTGCAGGTCACCGACTCGGGCGGCTCGCGGCAGCTCATCAGGGACCGGCAGGACCGGGTGCACGAGTTCGACTTCGTGATGCCGTCCGGCCAGGCCTCGGCCGAGCTGATCCACGAGCGGTTCGGCGGTCGGGCCTACTACCCGTTCGCGAGCCCCCTCGTGCTGGGCGCGTTCAGGGAGTACGCGGAAGCCCTGGTGCGCGCCGGCGCGGCGGTGAAGCAGGACGACGAGAAGGGCCTCGGCCTCTACTACACCCTCAAGCTGGACGTCTTCGTCAACGAGCTGTCCCTCCCCGGGAACGGCGCGCCGACGAAGACCTGGGCGCAGGTGGACCCGCGCGTCGACAACCGCAACCAGGTCGTCGCGCAGACGCCGAACCCGTGCGACTCCTACTCCGGCTCGGCCTGGCTCGGGCTGGTCGCGTTCGCGGCCAACAACTCCGTCCCGCCCAACGAGCGCAGCGCGCCGGAGGTGGCGGAGAGGATCAAGCCGGTGTTCGAGATCGAGGGCCTGCACGGCTCCGGCATCGGCACCTCGTTCTTCCACCCCGACGGCCGCACCAGTGCCCCGGTCGGCGTCATGTACGAGCACCAGTACATCGCGCACCAGTTCACCGCGGTGGCGCGGACCGGTGCGGCCGACACCGACCGGGTGCTGCTCTACCCCGACGCGCACCACCGCACCGAGCCGCGGCTCATCGCGTTCAGCCCGGCCGGGGAGCTGGTCGGCGACCTGGTGCGCGACGACCCCGGTCTGCGCCGACGTGCCCTGGAACTGGGGTTCCGGCTGGACAACAAGGAGCCGACCGCCCTGCCCCACCTGCTGAGGGAACGCGGTCTGCCGGAGCCCGCCCTGAGCAGCACCGAAGGCCTGCTGCCCAGGCCGGACAACCTGGAGGCCATGATCAGGGAGGTCGGCGACTGCCCGGAGATCCGGGTGCCGATATGAGGTTGCCGGTCCTGCTCCTGGTGGCCGCGGCGGTCCTCGGCGGCTGCACCACCGGCACGCCCGAACCGGCCGCGCTGACCGTGCTGGCCAGTTCCGAGCTGGCGGACCTGGAGCCGCTGCTGGCCGACCTGCGCCGGGACACCGGGGTGGAGCTGAAGCTCGACCGCAGGGGCACCATCCGGGCCGCCGAGGAGCTGGCGGCGGGCGGCGCGGACCACGACCTGGCGTGGCTGTCCACGAACCGGTACCTGGCGCTGAAGGGCGTGGACCTGCCGCTGTCCACCCCCACGATGCTCTCGCCGCTCGTGCTGGGCGTGAAGGCGGGCAAGGCGGAGGCGTTGCGCGGCGCCTCGTGGGCCGACGTGGCGAGCCGTGCGGCGGCGGGGGAGCTGCGCTTCGGCATGGCCGACCCGCGGGTGTCCGGCAGCGGGATGGCGGCGTTGATCGGCGTGGCGACGGCCGCCGCGGGCACCGGTGCGGCGCTGCGGCCCGAGGACGTCACCTGCGACAAGCTCCAGGGCTTCCTCACCGGCCAGGCGTTCGGCGCGTCCGGCGCGGCCGAGGTCGGTGACGAGTACGTGCGGCGGCAGGACGACGTGGACGCCGTGGTCGCGTACGAGTCGACCGTGTTGTCGCTGAACGCGTCCGGGCGGCTCCGCGAGCCGTTGGAGGTCGTGTACCCGAAGGACGGCATCGTCCTGTCCGACTACCCGTTGATGCTGCTCAAGCCGGACAAGCGGGCCGCGTACGACCGGGCCGTCGAGTGGCTGCGCTCGCCGTCCGCGCAGCGGGCCATCATGGAGCGGACCTCGCGCCGGCCCGTGGACCCCCAGGTCCAGCGGACCGAGGAGTTGCGCGAGCCCATCGGCACCGCGCTGTACTTCCCCGGCACGCAGGAGGTCTTGAACAGCCTGCTGGCCGCCTACGACCGGGCCGGCGAGCAGGGCCGGGTGGTGTTCGTGCTCGACCACTCGACGTCCATGGCGGGCCCGCGGATCGCCGGCCTGCGAGAGGCGTTCGCGACGCTCGGCCGTGCGGGCGGGTTCGACCGGTTCCGGGTGGGGGAGACGGTCGTGCTCGTGCGGTTCGCGGGAACCGTGATGGAGGAGCGCAGCATCGTGGTGCGACAGGCCGCGGACCTCGAAGTGCTGGCCGGCGCGTTGGCGTCGGCCGAGTTGGCCGACGACGGCACCGCGATCTGGTCGGCGCTCGACCACGCCTACCGGATCGTCGGCGACGGCACGGTGGTGTTGATGACCGACGGCGAGAACAACGCGGGGATGAGCGCGGACGAGTTCCTGGGCAAGTGGCCGGACCCGCCCGCGCGCACGTACGCGATCCGGTTCGGCGAGGCCGACCCGGTGGAACTGGACCGGGTGGCGCGCGCGACCGGCGGGCGGGTGGTGGACGCCACCACCGGGTCGCTGCTGGAGGCGGTGAAGGAGATCCGTGGCTGTCGGTAGGGAACTGTGGTGGTCGGTGTGGTGGCCGTGGCTGCTCGTGTGGATCGTGACCGTCCTGGCGCTCGTCGTGGCGGTCGGGGTGGCGGTGCTCGCCTGGCGCGCGGCGCGCAAGTCCGCTCTGTCACCGACACCGGGCCCTCCCGTCTACGTCGACGGGGAGATGGTGTCGCGCATCATCGCGATGATCGACATCCCGCGGTTCCCCGCCGACGTCACGTCGACGGCCGAGCTCACCAAGGACGGCAAGATAGCCGTTCCGGGACTGGGCGAGATCGGCCAGTTCTCCTCCAGAAGAGGGCAGACCAGGGTCGTCCAGGAGGTCTTCGAGCCGGTCGACCTGGTCGGCGACATGGTCAAGGGCCTGGAGAACAGGGACGACATCGTGTACGTGAACCTGGACGAGCGCACCGTGCTGCGGAACACGGCCCTCGAGCGGCTGATGGCCTCGTGGGAGATGGCGACCGGTCCGCTCAGGCTGCGGCGGGTCACCCGGTACGTGTGGGTGGAGGGCGTGTGCCGGATGACGTCCCAGAGCAACGGCACGACGGTGTTCCTCGCTCCGGTCGGCGAACCGGCCGAGGACGGTCCACAGGTGCGGCTGGAGTGCGGCGACCGCTGGCTGCTGGGTGACTCGGTGCCCCAAGGGACCTTCAACGCCCATTGCCTGGGCAAGGTGCAGTCGTGGAACGAGGACACCCGGGAGCTGGTCATCCTGCCGATCGCGATGTTCCAGTGACGGGGCGTGCGATGCTTGGCCCATGGCATCGGTACCGGAGCGGTTGATCGACGCCGCGACGCGGTTGTTCGCCGCCAAGGGCTTCGACCGGGTCGCGGTGCAGGACATCGTGGACCTGGCGGGCGTCACCAAGGGCGCCATGTACCACTACTTCGGGTCCAAGGACGACCTGCTGCACGAGATCTACGGCAGCCTGCTGCGGATGCAGACCGAGCGGCTGGACCACTTCGCGTCCGGGTCCGCGCCGGTGGCCGAGCGGCTGCACGCGGCGGCGGTCGACGTCGTGGTCACGTCGGTGGACAACTTCGACCAGGCGCGGGTGTACTTCCGCTCGGCCGACCACCTGGCCGAGGACAAGCGGCGCGAGATGCGGGCGGAACGGCGGCGCTACCACGAGCGGTTCCGGTCGCTGGTGGAGGAGGGGCAGGCCGCCGGCGTGTTCCGCACGGACGTGCCCGCGGACCTGACCGTGCACTACTTCTTCGGCACCGTCCACCACCTCGGCCAGTGGTACAGCGCGGACGGGCCGATGTCGGCCAAGCAGGTCGGCCGGCACTTCGCGGACCTCCTGCTCGCGTCCTTGCGTCCCGTTTCGGAGGGTTCTTCGTGAAGTCCGACCTGCACCGCTACCTGAGGTCCGCGCGTGAAGCGGTGCTGTGGAAGCTGGAGGGCCTGTCGCCCTACGACGCGCGCCGTCCGCTGACGCCGACCGGGACGAACCTGTTGGGCCTGGTCAAGCACCTGGCGGGGATCGAGGTCGGCTACTTCGGCGACACGTTCGGCCGCCCGTTCCCCGAGCCGCTGCCGTGGGCGGACTTCGAGGACGAGCCCAACGTGGACATGTGGGCGACGGCCGAGGAGTCCCGTGAGGACGTCGTCTCCCTCTACCGCCGTGCCTGCGCGCACGCGGACGGGACGATCGAGGCGCTGGACCTGGACTCGCCGGGCGCCGTGCCGTGGTGGCCGGGTGACCGCGGTGCGGTCACCCTCCACCTCGTCCTGATCCACGTGATCGCCGAGACCAACCGGCACGCGGGCCACGCCGACATCGTCCGCGAGCTGGTCGACGGCACGGCCGGTCTGCGCGCGGGCAGCGACAACCTGCCGTCGGTGGACTGGGAGACCTACCACGCGAAGCTGGAACGCGTCGCCCGCGAGGCGCGGGCCTGAGCCGTCAGACCCCGCGGCCGCCCGGGCGTGCTGCCGGCCGGGGCCTCGGCGAACGCCTGCCGGGCGCCGTCGTCGAACTCCACCTCGCCGCCGCGGGCCGGTCGGCGTCACCGTCGCCACAGCACCGTTGTGCCACATCTCGGCCAATACGCCGCCGGCGTGGCGCTTCATCGGTTACATACTTCGCATGCCGATCTACTTGCGCGTCACCTTGGCACTGTCGGCCGTGGTGACCGCGGTGTGCGCCCTGGTCCTGACGGTCGCCGTGCTCTCCGGCACCGCGACCGTGCAGCTGGAGCAAATGCGGACGTTCGACCGGATGGAGCTGTCCGCCAAGGTGTTCGACCAGCTCCGCGACCAGCACCCCGACTCCGGCATCACGGGGTGGAGCGGTGACGACAGCTCGGCGCCCTGCCCCGGCCACATCGCCATCAAGGAAGGCGTCACGTTCAGCTGCACGTTCATGGACGACGGCAGGGAGCGGAAGGTGCGGGTGCACATCAAGGACACCTACAGCGGCGACCTGGAAGTGGGCCCGCCGTCACCGTGACCGGGCACGGCACCCGGACGAGTGCCGTGCCCGTCGGTTCAGGCGGCCGGCACCAGCAGGACCACGGTCTCCGCCACGCAGCCGGGCTTCGGGTTGCCCTCGATCTCGACGGTCACCTTCACCACCGCCTGCTTGCCCTGCGCCGCGTCGGTGATCTCCGCCAGCTCGGCCCCGGCCCGCACCCGCGACCCGACGGTCACCGGGCTCGGGAAGCGCACCTTGTTCAACCCGTAGTTCACGCCCATGGCCAGCCCCTGCACCGCGTAGATGTCCCGCACGAGCAACGGGATCAGGGACAACGTCAGGTAGCCGTGCGCGACCGGCGCGCCGAACGGCCCCGCGGCGGCCTTCTCCAGGTCCACGTGGATCCACTGGTGGTCGCCGGTGGCGTCGGCGAACAGGTTGATCTCCGACTGCGTGATCTCGTGCCACTCGCCGTGGCCGAGGTGCTCGCCCTTGGCGGCCGCGAATTCCTCCAGGTCAGCGAATACCCGCATGGTCAGTCCTTCGGTCCGCCGGCGACGTAGATGACCTGACCGGACACGAACCCGGCGCCCTCGCTGACCAGGAACGACGCCGTGTGCGCGATGTCCTCGGGCGTGCCGACGCGCTGCACCGGGATCGCTGCGGCCGCGCCCTTCTTGAAGTCCTCGAAGTCGACACCGACCCGGGCCGCCGTCGCGGCGGTCATGTCGGTCGCGATGAACCCCGGCGCGATCGCGTTCACCGTCACGTTGAACTTGCCCAGCTCGATCGCGAGCGTCTTGGTGAACCCCTGCAGGCCCGCCTTGGCGGCCGAGTAGTTCGCCTGGCCCCGGTTGCCCAGCGCCGACGTGCTGGACAGGTTGACGATCCGGCCCCACTGCGCCGCCGTCTGGAACTTCTGCACCGCCCGGCTCATCAGGAACGTGCCGCGCAGGTGGACGTTGATCACCGCGTCCCAGTCGTCGTCGGTCATCTTGAACAGCAGGTTGTCCCGCAGGATGCCCGCGTTGTTGACCAGCACGGTCGGCGCGCCGAGCTCGTCGGCCACCCGCTGCACGGCCGCGTCCACCGCCGCGCTGTCGCTGACGTCGACGCCCACCGCGATCGCGGTCCCGCCGGAGGCCTTGATCTTCTCCACGGCTTCCGCGCAGCTGTCCTCGTCGAGGTCGAGGAGCGCGACGGCCATGCCGTCCTGCGCGAGCCGCGTGGCTACGGCGGCACCGATGCCGCGTGCGGCACCGGTGACGATGGCCACCCGTGCGTCCGTCTCGGCCACGGTCAGTCCTCCTTGATCTGCGGGCCTAAGCAACCGCTTAGTAACCTACCGGCGACGTCGCCTTGACGCCAGAGCGTGTCAGGAGAACCATACCGACTGGTCGGAATGCCAGCCAGAGGAGGCGCGGTGGAGTTCTCGGGCAAGGTCGCACTGGTCACCGGTGCCGCGAACGGCATCGGCGCGGGGGTGGCACGCCGACTGGCCGCCGCCGGCGCGTCCGTCGTCGTCGCGGACGTGGACGACGCGCGGGGCCAGGCCGTGGCCGACGAGATCGGCGGCGTGTTCGCGCACTGCGACGTGCGCGACCCCCGGCACAGCGAGGCGGCGGTCGCGACGGCCGTGCAGCGGTTCGGCGGGCTCGACATCGCCGTGCTCAACGCGGGCATCGCCACCGGCTTCGGCCTGGGTGAGGACTTCGACGCCGAGCGGTACCGCGCGGTCATGGGCATCAACCTCGACGGTGTGGTGTTCGGCGTGCACGCGGCGTTGCCCGAGCTGAAGAAGCGGGGCGGCGGGCGCATCGTCGCCACCGCCAGCATGGCGGGCCTGATGGCCATGCCCATGGACCCCCTCTACGGCGCGAACAAGGCCGCCGTCGTCGGCCTGGTGCGCGGCTTGGCGCCGGTCGTCGCCGCCGACGGCATCACCGTCAACGCGGTGTGCCCGTCGTTCGCCGACACGGCCATCATCACCGGCTTCAAGTCCGCCCTGGAGTCCGCTGGGATGCCGGTCATGAGCGTGGACGACGTGGTCGACGCGTTCGTCTCCGTGTTGCGCGACGGCAAACCAGGTGAATGCTGGTTCGTGCAGGCCGGACGTCCCAGCGCGCCCTTCACCTTCCCCAACCCGCCGGGCCCGCGCACCGCCACCGGTGAACGCGTGCGGCTCGACCACGACCCGATCGCCAAGGAGAACTGAGCACCGTGCGCGCCATCCAGATCACCGAGTTCGGCGGACCCGAGGTCCTCACCGAGGTCGAGCTGCCCGACCCCGTGGCGGGCGAGGGCGAACTGCTCGTCGACGTCAGCCGCGCGGGCCTCAACTACGCCGACACCCACCAGGCCGAGAACTCCTACCTGTCGAAGATGGAGCTGCCGCTGGTGCCCGGCGGCGAGGTCGTCGGCACGGCGGGCGACCGGCGCGTGGTCGGCCTCACCAACTTCGGCGGGTACGCGCAGAAGGCCGTGGTGCCCGAGGCGACCGCGTTCGACGTGCCGGACGGCGTGGACGACCTGACCGCGTTGAGCATGGTCGTGCAGGGGGCGACGGCCTGGCTCCTGCTGCGACGCAGCGCGCACCTCGAGCCGGGGGAGAGCGTCGTCGTGCACGCCGCCGCCGGCGGGGTCGGGTCGCTGGCCGTGCAGCTGGCGAAGAAGTGGGGCGCGGGACGCGTCATCGCCACCGCGAGCACCGAGGACAAGCGCAAGCTCGCGCTGGACCTGGGCGCGGACGTCGCGGTCGACTCCACCGCGGCGGACATGACCGATGCGCTGCGCGAGGCCAACGGCGGGCGGCGGGTCGACGTCGTGCTGGACATGACCGGCGGCGCCGTGACCGACCAGAGCATCGCCGCGCTGGCGCCGTTCGGGCGGCTCGCGTTCTACGGGATGGCCAGCCGGGAGCAGCCGACCCCCATCGCCCCGGGCAAGCTGCTGGTCCACTCGACCACCGTCGCCGGCATGTGGCTGCCGCACGCGTTCAAGCTCCCGGGCCGCGTCGTCCACCGCGCCATGGCCGAGCTGTTCGACCTGGTCCTGGCGGGCGACCTGCGCGCCGTGCCGGGCGGCGAGTACGGCCTGTCCGAGGTGCGCCGGGCGCACGAGGACCTGCGCGCCCGCCGCACCACCGGAAAACTGGTCCTCGACCCGTCACGCTGACACATCACGGAGCCCTCACCGTTCCTCCGGTGAGGGCTCCGTCGCGTGCGTCGGTCAGTTGAGGCTGAACGTTCCGGCCAGCCGGCGCAGCTCCGGGATCCTGGTGCTGAGCATCCAGAAGAACTTCTCCGCCGCGTCGGGGGTGAGTGCGACAGTCGCCGCCGTGCCGAAGCTGACTTCGTAATCGCCGTCAGCGGTGATGAATTCCTTGAATTCTGCCTCACTGGTGATCCGGAGATACGACGTCTGCTCGATCGCGTCTGCTGGTTGTGCCATCTGCGGACAACTCCCTTTCTGTCACGTGGTATCGCTGCTGCGGCTCGCACGGCGGAGCCACGGGAATCGGCTTCGGCAGTCGTGGCAGTTGCAGCGGACGCATCGGTGAAAGCGCACGAGCACCACTACGAGCGTCGTTACACCGATCGACACCAGGATTGCCCACCACATCGTCCCCATCCCACCGTGCGATCGCGATGTTCGCCTGGCCCGCGACCGTTCGACTGCCGCGAGCGACTCCGTTCCTATCGGCTTCGCCCAGCGGCGGCCGTGATCGACGCGTCTGGCGGTGTCTGGTCGGCGGTCTGGTGGTGTCTGGTCTCGTGCAGCTGCGAGCGGTCTGGTATGAGGTGCGCTACCGTCTGGTATCGCGTGAAGTAAGGGGCAGGCTGTGGCACAAGGTCTCGACGTGGTGGGCACACGGCTGAGGGCTGCCAGGGAGTACGCCGGGTTCTCCCTCACCCGCATGGCGCAGGCGACCAACTACTCGAAGTCGTACCTGGGACTGGTCGAGACCGGTGTCAACCCGGTTACGCTGGAAGTCGTAGCGGCGTACGAACGAGCATTAGGGGTCGGCGTGTATCGAGCGGATATCAACCACCCGAGACTGCGGAAGATCGAAAGCCCCGAACAACTGCAACACATTCAGCAGGCCGTGGAGAGCGGAAATCCGGACATCTTCGCCCAGGGGCCGACGTCCAGTTCCATCGACGCGGCCGTGGCTCCCGTGCTGGGGCCGGAAGCGATCGGGCATTTCCGGCGATGGGCCGTCAGCGGGGAGACGTCGACGCTGCGGGCCAACGCGGTGAGCATCTTGGGTTTCCTGCCGGGCAGGGAGAACGCCGACGTCGTGGTCAGCGTGCTGGAGACCGACGGTGTCGTGCGGCGGCTGTGCCTGGCGTCGGAGGTGTCCCGGCTGACTCAGTGCGCTTGGGAGGTCGCTCTCGCGGTCGCCGACGACCCCGCCGGCGCGCCGGAACCCCGGCGGCTCGCGACCAAGTTGGCCAAGGAGGCTGTCGACCCGAAGGACACCGAAGCGCGCTGGTGCGCGGGCTACCTCCTCCAGCGCATGGCGGTCGTTCTCGGCCCGGAGAGCTGAGGCGATGCCCGGCATCGTCGGGTGACGGCGGCTGGTGCTCGACCCGTCACGCTGAGGAAGGGGTGCCGTCGCTCACGCTCGGGCGGCGGCACCCGTCCCGGGCAGGTCAGTCGCTCAGTTCGGCCAACGCGGCCTTGACCTTCGCGAGCTCGGCCTCCAGCTCCTCCATCCGCGTGCGGTGCTGGGCGCGGGCCGCCTCGATGACCTCGTCGATACCGCCCGCGATGTCGTCGTGCAGCTCCTTGGCCGCCCGCGACACCGCCGCGGCCGAGATCGTCAGGCCCTGCACGACCCGCTTGGTGCCGTGCACCAGGTCTGCCTGCCACTCGCCGTCGGCGGTCCCGGTGACGGTCAGCGTCAGCTCGACCGTGCGGGTCTTCTTGGCCGTCGACTTGGGCCGCTTCGCCGCGGGCTTGGCCTCCGCGGGCTGTTCGGGCTGCTCTGCCTGTGCCACGGGTGCGACCTCCTGCTGCACGGGTGCGGCGGGCGCCTCGGCGTCCACCGTCTCTTCCTGCTCCACGAGCGTGTCCGCCTGCACGTTCTCGTCGTCCTCTCTGCGCATCCGGCTCGACCCGGCGTGATCATAGAACACGTGTTCGATGGTGGGTCGATTGCCCCGCACAGCGTAGGGTGTCGGCCTTGTGAGCGGTTGGAGGGACTTCCCCGCTCGCCGGTTCTTGGACCGGTTGAGCGACGAACTCGGAATTGCGGCGGTGCTGGCGCCTGGCGTCCTGGCGCCGGGGGTGCTGGCGGCGATCGACCAGCACGGTGCGGCGGTGCGCGACATCCTCGCGTTCGGCGTGCCGGCGGCGGCGGTGGCCGGCGCGGTGCTGCTGGCCGGGTACGCCAAGGGCGTGCTCGACGAGGCGAAGGCGCAGGGCTGGGAGCCGCCGGCGATCGTGGACTGGGCGAACGCGGACTGGCTGACGCTGAGACTGGCCTCCGTCTGCCACCTCGCCCGGCGCGACGAACCGGCGTTGGAAGGCTAGGGCCAGGTCTCGCGCGGAAACGCCGATCGCACCACGTCACGCCGGCTAGCCTGAGGTCGGGAGCCGACCGCGGGGGCGTGAAGGTGAACACAGCCTTGAAGGTGATCGCCGCGTTGGGCGGTCTCGTCCTCGGCGTCGTCTACGTCGCGACGGAGCTGACGACGGTCTCGGTCGACGCCGAGGTGGTGCGCGTCGAGCACAGCAAGGCGACGCATCCCCCGTGGCGGCCGGTGGTGCGGTTCACGACCGCCGATGGCCGGTCGGTCACCGCCACGCTCCCGAAGGAAGGCGAAGCCCGCCGTCCCGGGGACCTCGTGGCCATCCGCTACCACCCGCGCGACCCGACGCGGGCCGATTACGACGACGACCGCGTCACGTCGATCGCCTTCACGTTCCTCGTGGGTCTGGCCGTGGTATCGACCGTCAACTCGGTGTTCCGGGACTTGGCGGCCGAGCGGAGAGCGCGGCGAAGCAGGCTGGGCCCGGGCGGCGGTCGCACGTGGAGTTCCGCGGAGCCCGGCCATCGACGCCCCGGCGGACTGCCTGAGCAGTTCCTCTGACCCGGGTCGGCACCGGTGGCATTGAACGCGCCTGCGGCGCTTCGGCCTGCCGTTTTGTCGGTGGGTGCCGGCAAAATAAAAGCAGGGGTCCCCTTGGCGAGGACCCCTGCGTAGCGTTCTCAGGTTGTCAGCGGACGGTGGCGCCGGTCAGCGCTGCTCGCCCGGGGGGAACTGGCCGGGGTGCGGCTGAACCGGTCGGGTCGGCTGGGCCTGCGGCATCGGCTGGCCCACCGGCGGCGTCGGCATGCTCGCCGCGTGCGCCGGGGTCTCGGTCATCCGGGTGGTCTGCTCGGCCGGCGACACGCCCTGCGCCGTCCGCTGCACGTCCTCACGGCCGCGCTGGTAGGCCTCGGCCTGCGCCTTGGCCTGCGGCGCCTCGTTCTCGGCCTTCGTCAGCCAGCCCTCCCACCGCTGCTGCATGGGCTTGATCAGGCCACCGCCGACGCCGATGACGGCGATACCGCCGACCGTGGCCAGGATGGTGATCAGGATCGGGGTGGTGACGGTGGTGGCGACGCCGATCTGGTTCAGCGCCGCGATCACGCCGAGCGCGATGATGAACCACGAGGCGATCTTGCCGAGCGTCGGCCCGTAGGACAGCCCGCCGAGCGCACGCGAGGTGATGTCCTGCACGGCCCGCGCGATGGCGGCGGCGACCACGATGATCACGATCGCGACGATCGCCCTCGGCAGCCAGGCCACGATCTCGGTCAGCAGGGTGCTCACCGGGTTCGAGCCGAAGATCCCGAACGCGATCTGGAGCGCGATCAGCAGCACCGCGTAGTACACGATCTGCGAAACCAGCCCCGAGGCGTCGAACTTGGAGCGCGCCATCGCGTCGCTGAGCCCACCGCGCTGCACGGCGCGGTCGAAGTGCAGGCGGGCCAGCAGCTTCTTCACCGCCGCGCGCAGCACCCGGGCGACGATCCACCCGATGAGCAGCACGACGAGGAATCCGACGAGTTTGGGCAGGAAGGTCACCACGTTGCGCAGGGCGTCACCGGTGGCGTCACCGATGCCTTGGGCCTGCACCGTCTGCGCGGCGAGCAGGGCTTTCATCGTCTTCGACCTCCTCGGTCGACCGGTTCGTCTCCAGCAACCGGTTACCCGAGGTGGCCACGCCAAACCTCTCGTCCTCCGACCGGGTGACGCCGGCGAAGGCGCACCGTGATCGGCGGAACCTCCCGCCCGGCAAACGCCCTGGTCAGACCTCTGGCGGCAGCTGGACCGCCCGGTCCACCTCCACGTGCGCGACGCCGGGCACGGCACCGAGCAGGTCGCCCACCCCCGGAGCGACCTGCCCGGTGACCACGCCCAACCCCTCCAGCACCTGCTCGACCACCATCCCGGCGTCACGCAACGCCGCCACGACGGTGGGCAGGTCGGCCACGCTGTCGTCGGCGACCGAGACCACGACCTTGTCCACGGGCGCCTCCGTCAGGGGCTCAGGGAGCTTGCACCAATCCTGCACCCACATCCGTGGAAGGCAAGCCCAGGCGACGACCGGTTTGCGCCAGCCTCGCCCACAGCTCCCACCCGCGCGCGTCGTGCTTCTCCGCGATGAGCGCCGCGACGCCCGCGACGTGCGGCGTGGCCATGCTCGTGCCCTGGATGCGCTTGTGCATGCCCAGGCCGCCGTCCTCCTTGTTCCAGCTGGAGTAGACGTCCACGCCGGGGCCGACGATGTCGACCTGGCCGACGGTGTCGACCGTGCCGCACGAGAAGAACGCGATCGCCCGCTGCACGTCCACCGCGCCGACGGAGAGGATCGACGGGCAGTTGGCCGGGTGGCCGACCGGCGCGACCTTGCCCGGCCGGTTGCTCTCGTTGCCGGCCGCCGCGATGATCAACGTGCCCTTCGCCAGCGCGCGCATGGCGGCCTGCTCGAAGATCTGCGAGTGCGGCGTGCCCGGTCGCACGCTCGCGCCCAACGACATCGAGACGACCGCGCAGCCGTTGGCGATGGCCCACTCGATGCCCGCCAGGATGCCGCTGTCGGTGCCGCTGCCCTGGTTGGACAGCACCTTGCCCGCGTAGATCTCCGCCTCGTACGCGACGCCGTAGCCGGGACCGCCGCTGGCGGCCTTGCGCGGGCCCGCGGCCGAACCGATGCAGTGCGTGCCGTGGCCGTGCGCGTCGTCCACCGTCTCACCGGGGACGAACGACTGCGTCATCACGGTGCGGCCCGCGAAGTCGGGGTGCGCGACGGTGAAACCGGTGTCGAGCACGGCGACGCGCACGCCCTTGCCGGTGGCCGAGCTGATGTTCGCGCCGACGGCCTGCAAGCCCCACGTGAACACCGACTCGTCCACGGCGGGCGCCGCGGTCGTGTCGGGCGGCGCGGTGTAGGCGTGCACGACCCGTTCGGCCTCGACCACGGAGATCGGGCCCGGCGCCTCGGCGGCCCGGGTCAGCTGCTGGACCTGGTCCGGTGTCGCGTTGACCACCGCGATGCCGAGGTCCTGGAAGATGACGCCATCGGCAGCGGCGACCTCGGCCCCGGTGGCCGAGTCCGCGGTGCTCGCGGCGCTGATCCCGGCGACCCGGTTCATCTCCCTCGCGCCGGCCGTGACCGACTTGTCGTCGAGGAGCACGAGGAAGCGGCCGGTCGTCTCGGCTTCCGTTGGTTGTGACATGACGACCCCCTTCGGGGTTGGACGGCAGTCAGGTGTAGCGCCGGATCACGCTCGGGCTCAATCGGCCGGAAGAGTTGGCCGCGAGCGCCGAGCGTGTTCGTATGCCGTAGTGGAGCCGTCGGGGCCCGAGGAGATACAGGTCAGGCCGTCGCCGGTGCGGGACCACGCTTTCGGGTGAACTTCCTGGCCAACGGCTCCACCACGCGTGCCGCGACCGGCCCCAGCACCGCCATCAGCAGCACGTAGGCCGTCGCCAACGCCGCCAGCTGCTGGTCCACCGCGCCGGACGCCACCGTCAGCGACGCGATCACGATCGAGAACTCGCCGCGCGCCACCAGCGCCGCGCCCGCCCGCGCCCGGCCCATCCGACCGATGCCCTGCCGCCGCGCGGCCCACCACCCGGTGGCCACCTTCGTCAGCGTCGTCACCACGGCCAGCGCCACCGCGAGCGCCAGCACCGGCGGTATCGACGCCGGATCGGTGTTCAGGCCGAAGACCACGAAGAACATCGCCGCGAACAGGTCGCGCAACGGCTCCAGCATCCGGGTGGCGTTCT
Source organism: Actinosynnema sp. NPDC037264 (assembly GCF_055603705.1). NCBI lineage: Bacteria > Bacillati > Actinomycetota > Actinomycetes > Pseudonocardiales > Pseudonocardiaceae > Actinosynnema > Actinosynnema sp. NPDC037264. The sequence goes on from NZ_JBVJVK010000041.1 coordinate 49,664, forward strand.
CCGCCGTCGACCCCGAGATCGCGATGCCGAGCAGGAACGCGCCCACCGCCGCGGACACCTGGAGCTCGGACGCCACACCGGCGACCAGCAGCGCCGCGCCGAGCACCTTGAGCAGGAACACCTCCGGGTCGGGGCTGTCCACCAGCGCCGACACGTACCGGCCGAACTTCAGCGCGATCACCAGCACGACCGTGATGGCCGCCAGGGAGATGCCCACCGCGGTCAGCCCGCCGACGAAGCTCACGCCCGCCAGCACGGCGGTCAGGATCGGCAGGTACACCGCCATCGCCAGGTCCTCGAACACCAGCACCGACAGCACCACCGGGGTCTCCCGGTTGCCCAGCCGGCCCAGGTCGCCGAGGACCTTGGCGATGATCCCGGACGACGAGATGTAGGTGACGCCGCCCATCGCGAGCGCGCCCAGCGGCCCCCAGCCCAGGATCAGCGCCGCGATCACGCCCGGCGTCGCGTTCAGCACGATGTCCATGAGCCCGGCCGTCCACGACCGCTTGAGCCCGGTCACGAGCTCGGCGGCCGAGTACTCCAGGCCGAGCAGGAGCAGCAGGAGGATGACGCCGATCTCACTGGAGAGGTGCGTGAAGTCCTCGATGCCGTGCAACGGCACCAGGCCGCCCTGCCCGAAGGCCAGGCCGCCGATCAGGTAGAGCGGGATCGGGGAGATGCCGATCCGCCACGCCATCTTGCCGAGCAGGCCCAGGCCGAAGAAGACCGCGCCGAGTTGGATCAGCGCGAGTGCGGTGCTGTGCAAGGTGTTCAGCCACCGCCCAGCAGTTCGGCCGCGGCGCCGAGGCCGTCCGCCGTGCCGACCACGACCACGAGGTCGCCGCCCTGGAAGACGAAGTCGGGGCGCGGCGACGGGTGCACCGACCCCGCGCGCACGACGGCCACGATGGACGCGCCGGTGCGGGTGCGCAGCTCGGTCTCGGCCAGCGGGCTGCCGTCGAACCGGGAGCCGGGCACGATCGGGAACTGCTTGGTGGAGATCCCCGCGACCTCGCGCTGCTGCTCCTGCAGGTGCGCGACGAGCTGCGGCGAGCCGAGCAGCCCGGCCAGGGTGCTCGCCTCGGCGGGCGTCAGCGCTATGGACGCCGTGCAGTCGTCGGGGTCGTCGAGAGACGAGACGATCAGCTCGAACTTGCCGTCACGGTGCGTGATCACCCCGATCCGTCGGCCCGCGCGGATCATGAAGTCCTGACGGGTGCCGATCCCCGGAAGCGGCGTCACCTCGACGTTCACACCATGTGATCCTAGTCGAGTGACAGGACTGGTTCGCCCGATCGATCGAGGCTGGGTCGTGCGCGACCGCGTGCCCGGGCCGGACGTCGACGAGTTCGCCGAGCCGGAGCGGATCGTCGCCGCGCTGGCCCGCGCCCGTCCCGGCACGCTGCTCGCGGTCCAGCACCCGCACCGCACGCCCGCCGCGCTGGCCGCCGGGTCGAGCCTGCTCGACGCCCTGCCGCACGCCGTCGCGGAACTCGCCCACCTGCGGCGCAACGCCTACCGCGAGGTGCGGGACGTGGTCGCGCCGTACCGGGTGGACGGGCCGGACGGCACCGCCCACGGACTGCTGTGCATGGTCGACCCGGCCGCGGTCGGGCACACCGAGGAGGTGTACCCGGACGTCGTCGCCGAACGCGCCCGCGTGCTGGCCGGCCTCGGCTGCGTGACGAGCGCGGCGATGCTGGTGCCCGTGGCCCGCGAGGTCCGGCTGACCCGGCTGGTGGCGGAGGTCGACGACGAGCCCGCCGTGTCCGTGGTCGATCCCGGCGGGCGGCGGCACTGGCTGTGGCTCGTCGGTCCGGGAGAACGGCAGGACGCCCTGCTGGACGCCGCGGGCGAGCACCCGCTGATGGTGGCCGACGGCAACCACCGGGTGGCGGCGTCGGCCGGGCTGTCGGGGCTGTTGGCGCTGGTCACGGCCGGTCCGGACCTGCGGATCGGGCCGATCCACCGGGCCGTGGCGGGCAGCGGGCTGTCGCTGGCGGACATGGTGGTCGCGTGGCGGGGGCTCGGGCTGGTGGTGACGCCGGTCGACGCGGCGACCCGCCCGTCACCGGGTGTGGTGGTCGTGGTGGCCGGGTCGTCCGCCGTGCGGGTCGAGCTGCCGTCGGCCGGCGTGGACCACGCGTTCGTCGAGGCGGTGCTGCTGGACAAGGCGCTCGGGCTGGATCCGGAGAGCCCGCACGTGCGCCCGGTGACGGGTGACGTGCCCGCCGAGGGGGTCGACGCCGTGCTGCTGATCGCGCCCGTGCCGCTGGCGGACGTGCTGGCCGTGCACGAGGCGGGCGGTCGGATGCCGCGCAAGAGCACCTACTTCACGCCGAAGCCGCGCAGCGGGCTGTTGCTCGCGGACTTGGACTGAGGCCGTCGACTGGCACTCTCGGTTTGATGGTGAGTGGCTATTTCCTGATACCACTTCGGCGACCACGCTGGTGACGTGTACGTGCCCGCTCACTTCGCGCCCGACGACGAGTCCGTCCGTGACCTGCTCCGGCGGCACGGCGCGGCCGACCTGGTCACCGCCACGGAGCGGGGGTTGGTCGCCACGTTCCTGCCGTTCGTCTACGACGAAGAGGCCGGGGTGCTGCGAGGGCACCTGGCCCGCAACAACGAGCACTGGCGGCTCCCGGTGGTGGGGGAGGGGATGGTCATCGTGCGCGGGCCGGACGCCTACGTCTCGCCGTCCTGGTACCCGGGCAAGGCCGAGCACGGGCGGGTCGTGCCGACGTGGAACTACATCACCGCGCACGTCCACGGGCAGGTCACGTTCCACGACGATCCGGAGTGGGTCGGGCGGGCGGTGCGGGAGTTGACCGGGAAGCACGAAGCCGGTCGGGAGCGGCCCTGGGCGGTGGACGACGCGCCGGGGAAGTTCATCGCCGGCCAGCTGCGCGCCGTGGTGGGGGTCGAGGTGGCCATCACCCGGGTCGAGGCCAAGTGGAAGCTCAGCCAGAACCGGCCCTCGGCCGACGTCGACGGCGTGGTCGCCGGGTTGCGGGCCGAGGGCGACGACGCCTCCGCCGCCGCTGTCGACCGGGCCCGGCGTCAACCGGCCGCCGCCGAGTAGTCCACAGCTTCCCGGCCCTTTGACGAGTAGTCCACAGCCTGGCTCGCGAGCGCCCACACCGTCAGACCTTGCCGGCAGGATAAAAGCAGGGGTCCCCTTGGCGAGGACCCCTGCGCAGCGTGGGTGCAGCGAGAACCCCTGCCCAGCGTGGTGCATCGAGGTCCCCTGCCCAGGGTGGTGCATCGAGGTCCCCCGCGCAGCGCCGTGCATCGCAGAACGGGCCGACGTCCCAGGCGAGGCTGCGCGCCCCCGGTGCCTCTGAGACCGCGTGCCCTCGATACACCCACTCTGGGCAAGGGGGCCTGCGGTCAAGGTCGACGTGGTGCTGCCGGCCTGACCGCCATACCGAGCAGCCCCACACGAAACCGGAGCCGACGTCGTGGCCCACGCGCCACCCTCGTCACGCCGGAAGGCGCGCCCGTGATCTTCCTCGCCCCACCGGCGGCGTCCGGCGTGACCGGGCGGGAGTTGCCCGGTCGACAAGGGCGAGGACTGGCCCTGATGCGGGTGTGACGGGCCACACCAGGCACAATCAGAGGTTGACGACCGTCGTCGCGTTGAGGAGGAAATCCCGTGGAACACGGTGAGCTGCGTGGCGTGGTGGCCCTCGACGGGCCCTCCGGCACCGGCAAGTCCTCCGCGGCGCGCCGGCTCGCGGCCACTCTGGGCGCGCGTTACCTCGACACCGGCGCGATGTACCGCGCGGTCACGTTGGCCGTGCTGCGCGCCGGCGTCGACCTCGCCGACGCGGCCGAGGTCGCCGAGGTCGCGAGCGCCGCGCTGGTCGTGCAGGGCACCGACCCGGACCGCTCGACCACGGTCCTCGACGGCGCGGACGTCGGCGCCGAGATCCGCGGCCCCGAGGTCACGCTGGCCGTGTCGCCGGTCTCGGCCGTGCCCGCGGTGCGCGAGCTGCTCGTCGCCGAGCAGCGCCGGATCATCGCGGAGGCGTTGGAGCAGGCGGGCGGCATCGTGGTGGAAGGCCGGGACATCGGCACCGCCGTCGTGCCCGACGCGCCGCTCAAGGTCTACCTGACGGCCGACGCCGAGGCCCGCGCCCAACGCCGCGCCAAGCAGGACAGCGCGTCCGGCCGCGAGTCCACGCTGGACGCCACGCTCGCCGACGTGCAGCGGCGTGACGCCTACGACTCGTCACGCGCGGTGTCGCCCTTGCGCGCCGCCGACGACGCGGTCGTGCTCGACACGACGTCGCTCGACCTCCCGGGCACGCTGGCCGCGTTGCTCGACCTGGTGGACGCCCACGGGCTGCTGGCCCAGCCGAGCGGACGGGTGCGCGGGTGACCGGACAGCTCCCCGAGGGGTCGGCGCCCTGGCTGCACGACGTCGGCCGGTGGATCGGGCGCACACCGCTGCGGGCACTGTTCCGCGTGCGGGCGCGCGGCGTCTCGCGGATACCGCTCGAAGGCCCCGTGGTCGTCGTGGCCAACCACAGCTCGATGGCGGACGGGCCGATCCTGTTCGGCCTCCTGCCCCGGCGCGTGGTGTTCCTGATCAAGCAGGAGATGTTCAAGGGCGTGGCGGGCACGCTGCTGCGCAAGATCGGCCAGCTGGCCGTGCGGCGCGGCGAGCCCGACCGGGCGCCGCTGCTCGCCGCGCAGAAGGTGCTGCGGGCCGGTGGCGTGGTGGGCGTGTTCCCCGAGGGCACCCGCGGCACGGGCGACGTGGCCGAGGCGCAGGCCGGCGCGGCGTGGCTCGCCCGCTCGACCGGCGCGGTCGTCGTGCCCGTCGCGTGCCGGGGCACCCTGCGCCCGCCCGGAACCCGACGGCGGTTCCGGCCCGTGGTGGACGTGCTCGTGGGTGAGCCGTTCGAGCTGCCGAGCGACAAGGGTCGCCAGGCGCTCGTGAAGGCCACCGAGCAGGTCCGCGATCGCTTGGCCACGCTGGTGGCCGAGCTCGACAGTCAGCGAGGAGAAGTCAGATGACGGACTTGGACGGCACCTGGGCGGACGAGTCCGACTGGACCGCGTTCGACGAGACGGTGGAGGGCGAGGAGGGCGGCACGCCGCCGATGCCCGTGCTGGCCGTGGTCGGCCGCCCGAACGTGGGCAAGTCGACGCTGGTCAACCGCATCATCGGCCGACGTGAGGCGGTCGTGCAGGACGTGCCCGGCGTGACCCGCGACCGGGTCGCCTACGACGCGCTGTGGAACGGCCGCAAGTTCACCGTGGTCGACACCGGCGGCTGGGAGCCCGACGCGGTCGGCATGATGGCCTCCGTCGCCGCGCAGGCGGAACTGGCGATGGCCACGGCCGACGCGATCCTGTTCGTGGTCGACGCCTCCGTCGGCGCGACCACCAACGACGAGGCCGCGGTCAAGCTGCTGCGCCGGTCGAAGCGGCCCGTGCTGCTGGTCGCGAACAAGGTCGACGACGAGCGGCTGATGTCCGAGGTCGCGTCGCTGTGGTCGCTCGGCCTCGGCGAGCCGATCCCGGTGTCCGGCCTGCACGGACGCGGGTCCGGCGACATGCTCGACGCGATCCTCAAGGCCCTGCCCGAGACGCCGCGCGAGACCTACGAGGCCGTCCGCGGCGGCCCGCGCCGGGTCGCGCTGGTCGGCCGGCCGAACGTCGGCAAGTCGTCCCTGCTCAACCGGCTCAGCGGGGAGGACCGCTCGGTCGTGCACGACGTCGCGGGCACCACCGTCGATCCCGTCGACTCGCTGGTCGAGCTGGACGACGAGGTGTGGCGGTTCGTCGACACCGCCGGGCTGCGCAAGCGGGTCAACTTCGCGTCCGGCGCCGAGTACTACGCGTCGCTGCGCACGAAGGCCGCGATCGAGTCCGCCGAGGTGGCGATCGTGCTGCTGGACGCGTCCGAGCCGATCAGCGAGCAGGACCTGCGGGTGCTGACGATGGTCGTGGAGTCCGGGCGCGCGTGCGTGCTGGCGTTCAACAAGTGGGACCTCGTGGACGAGGACCGGCGCCACGCGATGGTGCGTGAGCTGGAACGCGGACTGGTCCGGGTGCCGTGGGCCGAGAAGGTGAACATCTCGGCGTTGACGGGACGCGCGGTGCGCAAGCTCGCGCCCGCGCTGCGGACCGCGTTGAACTCCTGGGACACCCGCGTGCCGACCGGCCGGCTGAACTCGTGGCTGAGCGACCTGATCGCCGCCACCCCGCCGCCGGTGCGCAGCGGCAAGCAGCCGAAGGTGCTGTTCGCCACCCAGGCGAGCACGCGTCCGCCGACGTTCGTGCTGTTCACCACCGGTTTCCTGGAGGCCGGGTACCGGCGGTTCATCGAGCGCAAGCTGCGCGAGGAGTTCGACTTCCAGGGCAGCCCGGTGCGCATCTCGGTGCGGGTGCGGGAGAAGCGCACGAAGAAGTGATCGGCCGGACGGGGGCCGTTCGTCGCGGCGGGTTGCTCCGGCAGGCGGAATGCTGTTGCCTGTCGTCGTGCCGGTGCGATTGGTCCTCGCCGATGACGAGGCGCTGCTCCGTCGGGGGCTGAAGGTCCTGCTCGAAGCGGACGGCCGGGTCGAGGTCGTGGCGGAAGCCGCGGACGGCGCCGGCCTGCTGGAGGCCGTCCGCCGGTGCCGGCCGGACGTGGCGCTGGTCGACGTGCAGATGCCGGGCATGGACGGGCTGGCCGCGTTGAGGGCGCTGTTGAGTTGGCCCGACCCGCCGGCGTTGGCCGTGCTGACGACGTTCGACCTGGACGACTACGTGACCACAGCGTTGGAGCTCGGCGCACAGGGCTTCCTGCTCAAGGACGCCGAGCCGGAGGCCTTGGTGCGCGCCGTGCTCGACCTGGCCGCCGGGGGAGCCGTGCTCGACCCCCGGATCACCGCCCGGCTGCTGCCCAGGATGCGTGCCGCCAGGCTGCGGCGGAGCCCGCAGCTCGACGGCCTGAGCGCGCGTGAGCGGCAGGTGCTCGAACTGCTGGCGAGCGGGCAGCCGAACAGCGCCATCGCCGGGGCGCTCGGCCTCAGCGAGGCGACGGTGAAGAGCTACGTGTCCACCGTGCTCACGAAGCTCGGCGTCGAGAACCGCGTCCAAGCCGCCCTCGTCGCGCACCAGGTGGGCACGTGGTGATCGTCCTGGAGGTCCTGGCCGTCGTGGTGCCCGCCGCGATGGTGCTGCTGGCCGACCACGTCCCGTACACGTGGTCGATCCCGACGGCGCTGGCGGCGTGCGCGCTGCTGCCGGTGCGCCGGTGGCGGCCCTGGGTCGCGGCGCTCGCGTGCCTGCCCGGCCTGGTCGGCGGCCTGGGGCTGCCGCCCACCGTCGTCGCCCTGTACCGCATCGGCCGCAAGTCCACCGTGCCGGTGATGATCACTTGGGTGGCCGTGGCGACCGTGCTGCCGTCCACGGTGGTGGTCGTCAGCCAGGGCCTGGCTCCCGGCGCCGCGCTCCTGACGTTCGCGTTCAGCCTGTTCGTGGCCGGCGCGCCCACCGCGCTCGGGGCCCTGATCACGACGAGACGCGAGCTGACCGCGAGCCTCGCCGAGGCGTCCCGGGCCCGGATCGCCGAGGTGGAGGCGCGCGAGGACGGCGCCCGTGCGGCGGAACGTGCCCGGATCGCCCGTGAGATCCATGACGCCGTAGGTCATCACGCCACCCTCATCGCGGTCGAGTCGGCCGCCCTCGCCGCCACCACGGAGGACGTCAAGACCCGCGACACCGCCCTGCGCCTGCGTGCGTTGGCGAAGGAGGCCCTGGCCGAGATGCGTGCGGCGCTCGGACTCCTCAACACCGAGCCGAGCCCGGGCTTCGACGGCCTCTCGTCCCTCATCGACCGGGCGCGCGCAGCCGGCCTGACGGTCGACTACGAAGACCGAAGCGAACATCCCCCACCACCAGCCACGGGCCGCGCGGCCTACCGCGTGGTGCAAGAAGCGCTGACCAACGTGACCAAACACGCCCCCGACGCCTCCGTCCACGTGCGACTGTCGCAACAGGACGATCGCCTACGCGTGACCGTGACCAACGACCGCCCCTCGACCCCGCCGGCACCGTCCGACCAGGGCGGCCACGGCCTGCACGGCCTGAAGGAGCGGGTGACCCAGGCGGGCGGCACCCTGACCACCACGGCCCGCGCCGACGGCGGCTTCGTGATCGACGCGACCCTACCGACGGGTGCGTCGAAAGTTGACGCAGATGACTCGACTTTCGGCGGTAGTGCACGAAACCCGGCGAACGCATAGTAGTTCGAGAGGCGTCGCCCGGGGGAACGGCGAGACCGAGGGGACCAGGGGCCCGCCAAGCGCGGGCCCCTGCCATTTCCGCAGGTAGGCCGCCTGATCGACCAACCCGGGGGGTCGTGTCGGAGGCCCGTTGGGAGTGCGCTAAGCTATGCGCGCACCCCACAACGGGATGCGGCCGGGACGTGGCGCAGTTTGGTAGCGCACTTGACTGGGGGTCAAGGGGTCGCAGGTTCAAATCCTGTCGTCCCGACGGCCAAGAGGGTCTTCGCAGGTCAGACACTGCGAGGGCCCTCTTTTTATGATCTTGGTTCGTTCTTCGAGGTCGAGCACGCCGCTCAGCGACACCTTGACTCGGAGGACTTCCGCGATGCCTCTGCTGGACCTGACCAAGATCACCACCGGCCTGTCGAAGACCTGGACGGGCTACCTGCGCGACTGGGACCGGACCCTGCGCTCGGCCGGTCACCCGGAGACCACCCGCTACAACTACCTCCTCGCCGCCACCCAACTGGCCCGCTACCTGGCCGAGTACTCGCCCGACCCGGATGCCGACGACGCGGCCGACGACCCGTGCGAAGTGACCAAGGCCCACGTCGAAGCGTTCCAGGCGTGGATGATCGAGACCCGCTCGGGTGCCACCGCGCTGAATAAGCACAAGGGCCTGCAGCAGTTCTTCAAGTGGCTGATGCTGGACGAGGAGGACATCGACCGGTCACCGATGGAACGGGTGAAGCAACCCCAGGTGCGGAAGAAGCTCATTCCGGTCATCCGCGACGACGACACGAAGCGCGTGTTGGACACCTGCAAGGGCAAGGACTTCGTACACCTCCGCGACGAGGCCATCATCCGCCTCTACTACAACACCGGCGCTCGCCTCTCCGAGGTCGGCAACCTCACCCTCGACGACCTCGACATGGACACCGACTCGGCCCACTACCACGGCAAGGGCAACAAAGACCGCCGCGTCCGCTTCGGCCCGAAAACCGCCCGTGCCCTGAGTCGCTACCTCCGCGCCCGCGCCAAGCGCAAAGCCGCCGACCTACCGGATCTGTGGCTGGCCGAACGGGGCATCCGCCGCTTCGCGCCGAACGGCATCAAAAACATGCTCAAGCGCCGCGGCCTGGCCGCGGGTCTCACCGGCGTCCACGCCCATCGCTGGCGGCACAACTTCGCCCACGAGTGGAAATGCGCCGGCGGCGACTCCGGCGACCTGATGCTGCTGCTCGGCTGGACCTCTGAGGACATGCCCCGCCATTACGGCGAGAGCGCGGCTGCCTAGCGGGCTCAGGAGACGCAACTGCGGATGGGGATCGGCGAACATGTCTGAGTCTCGGAGTCGCGCCGGCGGGGGTGTGCAGGTTCGAATCCCTGGCAGGGCTACACGCAGACGGTCCCAGGTCGGACCAGCGATTTTCCGCCGGGATGTTGGTGATCCGCCAACCTGCGCCGCAGGTCCAACGGCACCCGGTGGAACAACCGGCAGCTGCTGTTCCACATGCTCGTCGGGTTCCTCATCATCCGCGCGCTGCTGGCCCTCGTGCGCCTGTTCGACCGGCTCCCGCCCGCGGTCAGCCGAGGCTTCGCGCGCCTGCTCAACGCAGCCACCAGGCCGTTCGACGTGGTCAACTACGCCGGCTCGTGGCTCGGCGGCTCAGTGCTGCGACGTCGCCACATGGCCGGCCTCTGCGATGGCGTGATCGCCGCGCTGCACCGACGGCTCGACCACGAGACGGACGCCGAACTCGCTCGCGGCATGCACTACCCGACGCGCTGGGATCCGTTCTATAAAGATTTCATGACCCTGGCCGACGTGTACCGCTTCCCCGTCCAGCACTTCGACTTCCACCCCGCCAGTTGACCTTTGGTGATCCAGCTTGACGGAGTTCGCCGTTTCGACGTGACCACGGTTCGAGTCCATGGTCTGTCACCTCGAAGCCGTGGACGTCGGACGGGTCCTCGGCAACGGCGCTGTGCTGGACTTCCGCACGTCCGGCCCGGAGCTAATCCAGGCACTGCACTCCTGGGGCGTGGCCCGGATCTCCGACCATGGAGGCCACGCGGAAACCTCGAAGTAGTGCTCAGGTAGCCACCGGCAGGTTCGCCAGGCGCCATTCGAGCATCCCGTCGGCCAGGCGTCGGGCGGTCAACCCGTGGGTGGTGAGCAGGCGGACGGCGTCGTGGGCGAGGACGCAGTAGGCGCCGCGGCAGTAGGCGACGATGTCCTGGTCGGCGGGGAGTTCGGCGAGTCGGTCGGCCAGTTCGTCGAGTGGGATCGACAGCGCGTCCGGGATGTGGCCGGCTGCGTACTCCTCGCGGGGCCGCACATCGATCACGGTGACCTGTCCGGAGTGGACGCGGCGCTGGAGTTCCTCGCGGTCCACCTCGTCGGTCGCTGGGCCGCCGAGGTAGGCGGAGGCCGCGATCGCGACGTCGGCCAAGTGGTCGTCGGCAACGGCCCGGACCAGTGCGAACAACGCCGCCACGTCGTCCCCGGCCAACCGGTAGTAGATCTTGGTGCCGTCACGGCGGGTGGTCACCAGACCGGCGTTCTTGAGCGTCTGCAGGTGCGCTGAGGCGGTGGTCAAGCCCAGCCCGGCGGCACGGGCCAGCGAGTCCACGCTGCGCTCACCCTGCGCGAGCAGGTCCAGCAGTTCCAGTCGCTTGCCGCTGCCCAGTGCCTTGCCCACGCGGGCGAACTGCTCGAACAAGGCGGTCTTAGCGTCCCGGTCACCCATGATTCTCCAATCATCCTTGGAATAGTGTAGAACATGGGTGCGGCGGGACGTTCCGCCGGTGGAGTCGGGAGGTGCCGTGGGCACGGTCGAGGTCGTTCCGCTCGTCGACGAAGGGCTGGGCAACTCCGCCTACCTGGTCGATCTCGGCGACGGTCGGGCGCTGGTGGTCGATGTCAGCATCGACCTGCGCGAGGTTTCCCGTGTCGCCGGTCGTCGGGGGTTGTCGGTGGCGTTCGCCGCGGACACCCACCTGCACGCCGACTTCCTCTCCGGCTCGCGGCAGCTGTCGGCGATCGGTGACACGCGGGTGCTGGCCTCGGCGGACGGGCATCGCGAGTTCGCGCACAGTGGACTGCGCGACGGTGACGAGGTGGACCTGGGCGGGTTGCGGCTGAGGGCGCTGGGCACGCCGGGGCACACGCACGAGCACCTGTCGTTCCTCCTGCTCGACGGTGACCGGCCGGTCGGTGTGTTCACGGGTGGTTCGCTGCTGGTGGGTGCGGCGGCGCGGACCGACCTGGTCTCGCCGGAGCGGACCGAGGCGTTGGCTCGCGCCCAGTGCGCGTCGTTGCGGCGGTTGGCCGAGCTCCCCGACGAGGTGGCGGTGTGGCCGACCCACGGCGCCGGATCGTTCTGCTCGGCGCCGCCCGGCGCGGACCGGGTCAGCACGATCGGTCGGGAGAAGGCCACCAACCCGCTGCTGGCCGTCGAGGACGAGGACGCTTTCGTGGCCCGGTTGGTGGGCTCGCTGGGCAGCTTCCCGCCGTACTTCCTGCGGTTGGGCGAGGTCAACCGCCGCGGGCCCGCGATCCTGGACGGGCCGCCGGCGCTGAAGCCGCTGGCGGTCGACGCCGTCCGGGCCTTGCTGGCGGACGGGGCGCACCTGGTCGACGTGCGGCCGGTGCCGGCCTTCGCCGCCGCCCACGTGCCGGGGGCGTTGTCCATCCCGCTGCGGCCGGTGTTCGCGTCCTGGCTGGGGTGGCTGGCCCCGCACGACCGGCCCTTGGTGATCGTGCGAGGAGCTGATCAGGATCCGGTCGAGACCGCGTGGCAGGCCGCCAAGATCGGCTACACCAACCTCGTCGGGGAACTCGCGGGCGGTCTGGACGCCTGGACCGCGGCGGGGCACCCGACCACGGGCACCCGGCTGGTCGGTCCGGAGCACGTGCGGGGCGCGGTCCTGGACATCCGGCAGGCGTCGGAGTTCGCCGGCGGGCACGTTCCCGGAGCCCTGCACGTCGAACTGGGCGATCTGGTCGGCCGCGTGGAGGAAGTGGGCGCCGAGCCGCTGGTGGTGATGTGCGGGCACGGTGAGCGCGCGATGGGCGCGGCCAGCCTGCTCGAACGCGCCGGTCACCGCGACCTCGCCGTGCTCACCGGCGGACCCGGCGACTGGGCCTCGGCGACCGGCCGCTCGTTGGAGACCGGCGCGTGAGCACCGCACCGTCGACCCCGCGGCTGGGAATCCGGGCGAACCTCGCCCAGTTCAGCCTGCTGGTCGGGGTCAACGCCCTGGTCGGCGGCGTGCTCGGGCAGGAACGCACGGTGCTGTCCCCGTTGGCCGAGCAGGCGTTCCACCTGACCGGCTACACGTTCCTGCTGACGTACGTGCTGGCCTTCGGGGTGACCAAGGCCGCGACCAACTACGTCGCGGGCACGTTCTCCGACCGCTACGGGCGCAAGCCGGTGCTGGTGGCCGGGTGGTTGGTCGCGATCCCCGTGCCGCTGATGCTGATCTGGGCGCCGTCGTGGGGTTGGGTCGTGGCGGCCAACGTGCTGCTCGGGATCAACCAGGGGCTGACCTGGTCCACGACCGTGATCATGAAGATCGACCTCGCCGGACCGTCACGCCGCGGGCTGGCGATGGGTCTGAACGAGGCAGCGGGCTACGTCGCGGTCGCGGTGACCGCGCTGGCCACCGGCTACCTCGCCGCTCGTTACGGGTTGCGGCCCGCGCCGTTCCTGCTGGGCTTGTCCTACGCCGCCCTCGGCCTCGGCCTGTCGGTGTTCTTCGTGCGCGAAACCCGTGATCACGCGCGACTCGAGGCCGGACGGCACACCGCCCGCGCCGACGGACGGCATGACCACCTGCACGCCGACCTCACCGACCGGCAGGTCTTCGCCCACACCAGCGTGCGCGAACCCGCGCTGTCGGCGACCAGCCAGGCCGGGATGGTCAACAACCTCAACGACGGCCTGGCCTGGGGCCTGTTCCCGATCCTGTTCGCCACCGCCGGGCTGTCCGTGGCCCGGATCGGCGTCCTGGCCGCGCTCTACCCCGCCGTGTGGGGACTCGGGCAGCTGGTCACCGGACCGCTGTCCGACCGGTGGGGACGCAAGCACCTCATCACCGCGGGCATGCTCGTGCAGGCCGCCGCCCTCGCCTTGACCGCCGTCGCCCACACGTTCGCCGCCTGGGCCGTGGCCGCCGTGCTGTTGGGCGCGGGCACCGCGATGGTCTACCCGACGCTGCTGGCCACCATCGGCGACGTCGCCCACCCCGCGTGGCGCGCCCGTGCGGTCGGGGTCTACCGGCTCTGGCGCGACGGCGGGTTCGCCGTCGGCGCGCTCCTGTCGGGCGTGGTCGCCGACCTCGCGGGCATACGGGTCGCCGTGTGGGTGGTCGCCGCCGTCACCGCCGCCTCCGGCCTGATCGTCGCCGTGCGCATGTACGAAACCCACCCGCCGAGCCACCGCTCACCTTCCCGGGAGGACGACACGTCGTGAGCGTCCCCGCCGGGCTCGGCCGCGGCACCATCGGAGCGGACCTGCTCGCCGCGGCCAGGGGGATCACCGCGCACGTCAAAGGGAATCGACCTCGCTGGGTTCCTTGACGGCGGCGACCCGTTCGACGGTGCCCAGCTTGAGGCGTTCCCGGCGACGCACGGTGAAACCGGCTTGTTCGACGAGCGGCAGCGGTCGGCGGGTCTGGTAGTCGCCGAGCATGCGCACCGACAGCCGCTCCAGCAGCCGCTGTCCGAAGTGGATCAGCCGATGATGACTGCCGACGTGGTCGAGCAACAGGAGTAGGCCGCCCGGCCGCAGCACGCGGTGCATCTCGTCGATCGCCGCTCGCTCGTCGGGCACTCCGCACAGACCCAACGTGCAGACCACGGTGTCGAAGGCGGCGTCCGGGAACGGCAGCGCTTGCGCGTCACCTTCAAGGAGCGTCACGTCGCGGTCGAGCCGCGCGGCACGGTCACGGGCGCGGGCGAGCATGGCGGGGCTGAAGTCGACACCCGTCAGCCGGATGCCGGTGGGGTAGTGGGAAAGGTTGAGCCCGGTGCCGATCGCCACTTCCAGCACTTCACCTGAGGCTTGCGAGCACACCCACTCCCGGCCGCCGCCGAACTGGACCTTCTCGACCAAGCCGATGTCACGGTCGTACCGGCCCGCGTACCGGTCCCACTTGCCGCGCAGTCCCTCGTCCATGCCGTCCTCCCGTCCGAATGTCACCACGTCACCGGCAGTTCCACCAGTCCGCCGGTGAGGGTGTCCCGTCGCACGACGAGTTCCTCGACGGGCACGGCCAACGTCATCGTGGGGAACCGGGGGACGAGGTGCGTGAGCACCGCCTGGAGTTCGATGCGGGCCAGCGGCGCGCCAATGCAGTACCGCGCGCCGTGGCCGAAGGCCAGGTGCGGCTGTGCCGGGCGGGCGATGTCGAACCGGTCAGGGTCGGTGAACACCGCCGGGTCGTGGTTGGCGGCGCCGATGTCGAGCAGGACGAGGTCACCCGCCCGGATCACGACGCCGTCGACCTCCAGGTCGGTCCGGGCGTACCGGGGGATGCCGCCACCACCCTGGACCGGCGCCCGCATGATCTCCTCCACCGCGCTCGCGACCAAGCTCGGGTCTTGCCGCAGTGCCTGCCACTGGTCCGGGTACGCCAGCAGGTGCAGCACGCCCATGCCGATCTGCACCACGGTCGTCTCGTGGCCCGCGAACAGCAGCGCCATCGACAGCATCGCGGCCTCGTCGTCGCCGACGTCGTCCACCGCGCACAGGCGCGAGATCACGTCGTCGTCCGGCTCACGCCGCTTCCGGGCGACCAATCGCTTGCCGTACTCGAACAACGCGCCCAGCCCGCCCAGCGAGCGGTCCCGGTCGTGGATGTCGGAGGCGGCCTGGGTCCAACCGCGGAACTCGTCGCGGTCCTCGTACGGCACGCCGAGCAGCTCGCAGATCACCAGGACGGGCAGGGGCAGCGCGAGCGCCGCGTGCAGGTCGACCGGCCGCGGTCCGGCGGCCAGGTCGTCCAGCAGGCGGCCTGTCAGCGCTTCGACGCGTGGCCGCAGCGCCCGCATCCGGCCCGGCGTGAAGTGCGGTTGCAGCAGTGACCGCATCCTGGCGTGATCGGTCCGCTCGGAGTCGAAATCACCCAACGGGCCACCGAACAACGCCGACTCCCCGGTGCGCGCCGCCGTCTCCGGGGTGCGGTGGGCGCGGCCGAGGCGGTCGTCCACCAGCAGTCGCCGTACCCGGGCGTGGTCGGCGACCCACCACGCCTCGTCGCCCACGGCGGTCCGGACCTTGTGCACCGGGCCTCGCGACCGCAGCGCGCCGACCACCGCCGGGACGTCGAGCGGATGGCCCTGCTCGAACGGCAACTGGACGCTCATGCATACCTCCAGGGTTGTTTACTCGCTCATGTATACGTAGCAGTAAACAAAGGTACATGTATATTCCCGTGTCAACAAGGAGGTGGACGATGACGGCAGGCACCAAGCGCATGCCCCGCGCCGAACGGCGGGAGCAGATCCTGGACGCCGCGACCCGTGCGTTCGCGCGGACCGGCTTCGCCGCCACCGGCTTGGACGACGTGGCCGCCGAGGCGGGCATCACCCGCGTGATCCTGTACCGGCACTTCGAGTCGAAGACCGACCTCTACCGGGCCGTCCTCGACCGCGCCTGCGCCCGGCTCGACGGCACCGTGGGGTCCGACGACTTCGACGAGGGCAGCATCCCCGCGCTGCTGGCGGCAGCCGCCTCTGATCCGGACGGGTTCCGCCTGCTGTTCCGCCACGCGGTCCGGGAACCGGAGTTCCGCGACGTGGTCGACCGGCTGCGCTCGGCGTCGACCGAGGTGACCCGCCGCCACCTGGCCGAGGTGGTCCCGGCCGGGCCGTGGCGGGAGTGGGCGGCGGCACTCGTGCCCGCGGTGGCGTTGGAGGCCGTGCTCGCCTGGCTGGACGCCGGGCAACCCGAGCACGCGAGCGCCCGGATCGAACAAGCGATCGGCGGCGTCATCCAAGCCGCCCGAGCGACCGAGGCGCTGACCGCGCATGGGCCACCCCTGTGGGGTGTCAAAAGCCAGTCACATGGTCTGACCTGCGGTTAGGCTGCTGCAGGTTCGTACTCGTTGATCAGGCCGCCGAGGACTGGTCGACGGCGTATCGAGGTGTAGTCCGGCTCTGCGATCGGGTGGTCCGGTCGTGGTGGGGCGAGTTGTAGGGCTTGGTGTGGTCGGCGATGGTTGTAGTGGGTCGCGTAGAGGTCCAGCACCGGGCGCAGGTGGTGATCGCGGTGCGGCGGGCGTAGTAGGCGGACCGGGAGACCTCAAGCAGCGTGCACGCCCGATGGACGTTGCCGCCGCCCACTCGCTCCGCCTCGATGAACGGGTAGACGTTCACCGGATATCCTTGGCGAAGAAAGCCGTGGCGCGCTTGAGGATCTCCACGTCCTCGGTCAGTCGACGGTTCTCCCGCCGCAACCTCGCGAGCTCCTCCCGCTCGTCGGTGGTCAGCCCGTCGGCGCGGGTGCCGGCGTCACGTTCGGCCTGCACGACCCATTGCCGGACCGCGGTCTCGGTCAGGTCGAAGTCCTTCGCGACCTGACCCACCGACCGGTCACCCCGCGAGCACAACTCCACGATCTCGGCCTTGAACTCCGGGGTGAACGACCGCCGTGGCCGCCGCTTCTTCCTGCCCATGGGCTCCATGATGGGACATCCCTCCGGGGACACGCGTCCCCTGATCTCAGATGTCCGTCAGAACGGGTCAAGCCCAGCGCATCCCGTTGCGGGCTTGGCGTGACTACGGAGGAAGGCGGCCATGACAGTAGTCGACTACCGGGCGTTGTGCGGGATGCCGGAAACGGGCAGAGTTGCGTGGGTCGAGCGCGAGCGCCCCCACAGCGGCTCGCCGCAGTGGGCGCTGTCGGTGATCGAGTCGGTCGAGACGCATGCTTCCGTCTCGACCAGGCGCGCCGGTGGCCTGGATCTGCCCGCGTTCGACTTCGCGGTCTGGTTCCTGCAAACGAGCGTGCGGCTCGGTGACCTCACGCCTTCGTACGCGGCTTACTGGCTGCTCAGGTTCGCTGCGGTCGCTCAGCGGGCGCCGCATCACGGGTTGCCTGATCTTCTGAGACCGGACCGGGTGGCGCGGCACACCATCGAGTCGTTCCCGTTGACCTTGGAACGTTATCGGGAGGTCTCCGTCAAGTGGGCACGGGAGGCCGATGAAGACAAACCGGCCGATGAGGAGTTCCGATTGATGCAGGACGTGTCGTGGACGCTGCCCTCGCTGGCGTGGGTGCGCGACGCCATCGTCGATCCCATGCTGCGGGACGAGGTCGACACCTGGCTGGCTGCTCACTGAGCGGTCCGCTTGCGGAGGGCCTGTGGGATTCCGATCAGGGCCGATGGCGTAGCGTCATCGCGATTCCGCCCGAGCCTGGCTCCATGACTCCTCTACTCGGCCAGTTACCTTGGCTGTTGACCTGGAAGAACAGGACCAAGCACGTCGCTCAGTCGTTCTGCGACTGGGGTTTGTGCCGTTATACCTGGGTGAACATCGTGGTGTTCGGTTCGAGGGGCGGTTCATGAACTCCTTGACTGGGCGTCGACCGAAGTGAAGTGGTTCGGCTGAATGATCGAAGCACGGCCAGATCCTCGGTCGATCCGTCCTGCCTCGCGGACGCGCCCGGTCGATCGGTGGGGTCGGTGACCTGGCGCGGTAACCGCGATCATTACGATCTGGAATGTGTGACCCGTTGTGCCGTGACTGGCGCCCTGCCGACTCAGCGATCAGCGCGGCAGACCAGCCCACGCCCGAACCAGGTCCATCGCCTTCGAGAAGGTGACCAGTCCTAGGTCGAGCACCCACACCTCGTCCTTGAAGTGTTCGAAACCCAATTGCGACCACAGGCGGCCGAGCTTCGCCACGGCGAAGTCACGCTCGGCGGCGGAAATCTCCTCCACCACCTCGCCCTTCGCGGTGCGACGCTCCGCCGGCGCTGCCCGCAGGACCACCAGCCGACGGCCGGCGGCCAGGCGCTCGATCATCATCCCCACGCAGAGCGGACCCAGACCGTAGCCACGCCAGGCGGGTTCGAGTCGGACCGTGTCGATGACCAGCATTCCGGAACCGAACGGCTCGACCATGTCGTCCAGGTTCGCGTCGAGATCGCCGGTGGAGTCGAACACCGCCGGAGAGGGAGGTGCCCGCGCCGCGCAGTCCGTCGCGCCTCGCATTGGGCGACGGTCGGTCGGTCGCAGGCCGCTGTCCCCCTTGAGGACTACAGAAAAGTGTCCACACCAAGGGGATTCGTAGCACCGCGGTCTCCCATAGGTTTCGCTGGCGACGACGTCAGTGCGTCGCGGCATGCCGAGACCTGGAGGCAAGGGCCTTGAAGACGATGCAACGGTCAGCGGGAGCCGGTATCCCTCGGAGGTTCATCAGTGCGGTGATCGCGGTGGCGCTCGGCGTCTCCGCGGTGGCGGCCTGTGACGCCGCCGCGGAAGGAGATGCGACGAGTGAGGACGCACCACCGGTTGTCGCCGAGGCGGCCGCCACGCCACGCATCACCTGGGACACGTGCCCGGCGTTGGCCGAGGGCGCCAGTCGCGACCCCCGGCTCACCTGCGGAACGGTGAAGGTTCCGCTGGACTACCGGGACCCCGGTGGCGAGCAGATCGAGGTGGCCGTCTCGAAGCTGCCGGCAGCGAAGTCCCGCGACCGCCGCGGTGTCCTGCTGCTGAACCCGGGCGGCCCGGCGTTGCCCGGCTTGGACACCCCGGGTGTCGTGGCGCCGACCCTGCCGCCGTCGGTGCTGGCGGCCTACGACCTGATCGGCTTCGACCCGCGTGGGGTCGAGCACAGCACCCCGCAGAGCTGCGGCCTCGACGACCCGTCTCTCGCCGGCCTCTTCCCGTACCCGGCGGCGGACGGCTCGATCACCGCGAACGTCGACCACGCCCGCACCGACGCCGAGCGGTGCGCGACGAACGCCGGCGAGAAGCTCCGGTACTTCACCACCGCCAACACGGCGCGCGACCTGGACCGCATCCGCACGGCGCTCGGTGAGGAGAAGATCTCCTACTGGGGCCAGTCCTACGGCACGTACCTCGGCGCCGTCTACGAATCACTGTTCCCGGAGCGCGCCGACCGGGTGGTCCTCGAGGGCAACGTCGACCCCACGAAGGTCTGGGCCAGCGCGACGGACAACTGGGGCAAGGCCATGTCGGAACGCTTCCCCGACGCGGCAAAGGTCGCTGCGGCACAGCACGCCACGCTCGGACTGGGCGGCACCGTCGACGAGGTGACCCAGAAGTACCTCGCACTCGCCGACCGCCTCGACCGCACCCCCGCGCCCGTCCCCGGCACCCCACTGGCCCTAACGGGTTCGGTGCTGCGCACCGTCACCTACAGCCTCCTGCTGCACAACGAGACCCTCCCGGTGCTCGCGCAGTTCTGGAAGGCCGCCGTCGGGCTGGCCGACGGCGTGCTCACCGAGGCGGACGGCCAGGTGCTGCAGCAGGTGTTCACCGCGCCGCCGCCGACCCCGGGCGTGCCGGCCGACAACCAGGCCACCATGTTCCTGGCACTGACCTGTGGTGACGCGCAGTGGTCCGACGAAGTCGACGAGTACGCCCGCCGCACCGCCGAGGACCGCGCGGCCTGGCCGCTCACCGCGGGGATGCCCGCCAACATCTGGGCGTGCGCGTTCTGGCCGAAGCCGATCGAAGAGCCCGTCCGCGTGACGGGCGAGGGACCGCGCAACACGCTGATCCTGCAGAACCGCAGGGACAACGCCACACCGTGGGAGGACGGCCTCGGGCTGTACGAGGTCCTCGGCAAGCGAGCGGCTTTCGTCGGCGCGGACAACGGCGGGCATTACGTCTACAACCAGGGCTCCGCTTGCGTGGACGAGGCCACCGTGACGTTCCTGACCACCGGCCGGCTGCCGGACAAGCAGGTCGACTGCACCGACGTCGCCCCGCAGTGACCGTGGTTGCCGGCGGTGAGCGTCGGTGGACGGGGAACTCCTGGTGCACCCGGTCCGGTCGAGGCTGCTTCGCGGGACTTGCCGCACGGCGTTGTAACTATTACAGTTACGACTGGGTTCGAGGGGTGGAGGAGGTCGACGTGAGCGCGAACAGCCGACTGACCATAGCGGCGCACGCCTTGACGTGGATCGGGTTGTACCAGCGGCGCGGCCACGAGGTCGCCACCTCCGACCAGATCGCGACGAGCGTCAACACCAACCCGGTGGTGATCCGCCGCCTGCTGGCCGAACTGCGCAGGGCCGGCCTGGTCGATTCGCAGCGGGGGGCGGGGGCGGGCTGGACGCTCGTGCGGGACCTGGGGGAGGTCACCCTGCTCGACGTCTACCAGGCGATCGAGCCGGGACCGCTCTTCGCCCTGCATCGCTCGACGCCGAACCCCGAGTGCGTGGTGGGCCACGGCATCGGGCCGGTGATGGCCGCCGTGTACGACGAGGTGGAGGCCGTCTTGCGCGGCGAGTTGGCCCGGACCACGTTGGAGGACGTGCTGCGGGACGTCCTGAAAGCCGCCTGACCTCAAAAAACGCCTGAACTCGGCGCGTTGACTTCTCCTGCTCGAGGAGAAGCGTGCTCTGCACCCACCGACGTAACAAAAATGGTTACGTCAAGGAATCGGAGGATCTCATGGGACAGCTGGACGGTAAGAGCACCCTCGTCACCGGTGGCTCCAGCGGCATCGGCTTGGCGATCGCCCGCCGCTTCGCCGCCGAGGGCGCGACGGTCTACCTCACCGGCCGCCGCAAGGCCGAGCTGGACGCCGCCGTCGAGCAGGTCGGTGCCCGGGGCATCGCCGTCCAGGGCGACGTCTCGGACCTCGGCGACCTCGACCTGCTCTTCGCCGAGATCGCGAACCGCAGCGGTCGCCTGGACGTCGTGGTGGCCAACGCCGGGGTCGGGGAGTACGGTCCGCTCGGCGCGATCACCGAGGAGGAGTACGACCGCACCACCTCGATCAACCTCAAGGGCACGATCTTCACCGTCCAGAAGGCGCTGCCGCTGCTGACGGCCGGTGCCTCGGTGGTGCTGCTCTCCTCCAGCGCGGCCCTGCGGGCCGTCCCCGGCCTGGGGGTCTACGCCGCCACCAAGGCCGCGATCCGCAACCTCGCCCGCACCTGGGCCGCCGAGCTGGCCGGCCGGGGGATCCGCGTCAACGCCCTCACTCCCGGCTTCGTCGAAACCCCCGGCGGGGACGAGCTCCGCGCCGCTTTCCCGCACGGCGACGGGCCCACCGCGGCCGAACCGTCCCCGCTCGGGCGCGCCGGCCGTCCCGACGAGGTCGCCGCCACCGCCGTCTACCTGGCCGGCGACCAGAGCACTTTCACCACCGGCGCGGAACTGGTCGTCGACGGCGGTGTCACACAGCTCTAGCACTCCGGCCGCACTTGGTGATCAGGTGTGCCAGGAGATGTCGGACCCCGCCGAGGGTGAGGCGCAGCCATCGCGTCATGTCGCGGTACTGGTCGGGGTCCGGTGGAAGGATTGCCGTGGCCCAGTCGTACAGCCGTGGTCCTTTGGCGCGGCACCACCGCGTCGGCCACCTGGGGTGTGCGCGCAGGTGCTGCCGGCGCACTGCGGCAGCTGATCGCCAAGAAGGTCGGCT
This sequence comes from Actinosynnema sp. NPDC037264, assembly GCF_055603705.1. Taxonomy (NCBI): domain Bacteria; kingdom Bacillati; phylum Actinomycetota; class Actinomycetes; order Pseudonocardiales; family Pseudonocardiaceae; genus Actinosynnema; species Actinosynnema sp. NPDC037264. The sequence continues at coordinate 71,537 of NZ_JBVJVK010000041.1, forward strand.
TCTCCGGGAACGGGCAGTGGCTGAGACTCAGCGGCACCAAGGACGACAAGTTGATGCAGGTGGCCGAGCAGTTGGGCGCCAACGTGGTGACCGGGACAGGGGAAGGCAGATGGACGGCGATTTCGGCACGCTTGCTATCCGGCTCGATCGACGGGTGAGCTCTCCCGAAGAGATCCCGCGCGTCATCACAGCGGCCAAGTGATGGATGAGTTCGACCACGTGACCCTCAGTGAAGCGGAACTCGACTCGATCCACGGCCGGTGGATCCGCGACCGCAACCGAGGGCGGGACGACCAGGAGTACCAGGAGTCCTGGGGTGAGGAACAGTGCGGTGGTTGTCGGTTCTGGATCCCGCTGGCGGGCCGGGTGGGCAACGACTACGGCGCTTGCTCGAACGCTCGAACGCTCGGTCGCCGTTCGACGGGCGTGTGCGGTTCGAACACGACGGCTGTGACGTCTTCGTCGATGCGGGTCGATGGGTGAGTCCCGACGACATCGCCTGAACCGGCTCGACCGAAGTTCCACGGGGCACTCCGGTGCCAGTGGGTAAGCGGCGTTCAACCCGGGGCGAGAAAGAAGCCCTAGGCGCAGCGGCGCCAACGGCGTTGGTCACGCTCAGGAGACCAGTCGGATCAGCACAGCCGGGCATCCACGCCGTGTTGGTCGACGAGGCAGTGGGGCGGCAGCACGTCAACGGCTGTCCCCGGGTCTCGTCGTGCTCCCGCCTCGCCTGCGTGGACGGGGTGGTCGGCAGGCACGAGGGCGCCGTCTCGCAGGGCGCAGGGTGGGACTGATGTTTGTTGCCCGGCGCGGCTTCGGGTACCTATCCTGTGCGGGACGCGGGCATTCCTTCTGCCGCGACCATTTTCCCGGGGGGATATCGTGCGTACTTTCCGCGGCGCTAGAGCCTGCGCCGCCGCGCTTCTGGTGGGGACGACCCTGACGGTCGGGGCGCCCGTGGCGGTGGCCGCGGAGCCGCCTGTCGCGCCGTACACGGCCATGACGGTGCACTTCGAGGGCTGGGACGTGGACGGCAACTTCTCGTATGAGAGGTCCCGCAACACGCTCCAGGTCTTCCAGCAGACCACCAACGGGTACGCGTTGGCGATGTCCGGGTCGACCAGCGGCCACGCGCACTGGCACCACCTCGACGTGTCGCCGCCGAACGGGACGCGGTTCGAGGCCGGCCGGTCGTACCCGACGACGAGCTCCTACTCGCCGCTGGACGCGATCACGGTGTTCAACATCAGCGGTGACGGGCGGGGGTGCTCGGCCTCCGGCACGTCCTCGGGCACGCTGAACGTCCACGAGGCCGTCTACGACGACGCCACCGGCCAGTTCACCGTGTTCGCGGCCGACTACTCGGTGAAGTGCGGCGGGACCACCGAGGTCTTCGCGAAGGGCGAGATCCGGTTCCAGTCCGGTCTCGGCTACCGGGCCGCCGACACCTGGGGGGAGCACGCGCTCCGGTTCGGCGAGCAGCCGTGGGGGCGGACGGGCACGCCGAAGGAGGTCCCGGTCGAGGTGAACGGCACCCTGCCGACGACCTTCGGCGCGGCGACGGTGGCGGGCGCGAATCCCGCCTCGTTCCGGATCACGGCGGACACCTGCTCGGGCAAGACGCTCTCCTACGGCCAGAAGTGCTCGCTGACCATCACGCCGACGGCCATCGGCAAGGGCGAGCAGACGGCGCTGCTGACCCTGCCGGAGGACTCCGTCGGTGGCAGCGTCACGCGCAAGCTGACGCTGGTGGGCTACGACGCGCGCGGCGACCGGGGGACCTACTTCCCGCTCGCGCCGTACCGCGTGCTGGACACCCGATCCGGTCACGGCGCGCCGGCGGTCGCGGTCGGTTCGGGCCAGTCGGTCCGGTTGCAGCTGGCAGGCCAGGGCGGGGTGCCGGTCGAGGCGTCGACGGTCGTGCTGAACGTGACGGTCACCGGGCCGTCCGGCCCGGGCCACATCTCCATCTACCCGACCGACGTGGCGCGGCCGACCGTGTCGTCGTTGAACTACACGCCCGGCTGGACCGGGGCGAACTCGGTCACGGTGAAGGTGGGCGCGGACGGCGGGGTGCACCTCTACAACCACGGTGCGTCCGTCCACCTCGTCGCCGACGTCAACGGCTTCTACTCCAAGGGCCGCGCGAGCTACCTGGGTGGGCAGTACCACCCGTTGGCCAGGCCGGTGCGCCTGGCCGACACCCGTGAGTGGGGCATCGGCCGACTGCCGGCGGGCTACTACGTCAACGTCGCCGCGTCGTGGGACACCTCGACCAACGGGACGATCCGGGCCTTCGCGGTGAACATCACCGCGACCGACACCCGCGCACCCGGCTTCCTCGCCGCCTGGAACGGCTCCGGCGCCAGCCTGCCGAGCACGTCCACGCTGAACTACGGGACCGGCAGCACCGTGACGAACTTCGCGGTGGTGCCCACCATGAGGTGCTACGACTGCGGCGGCGGCGGGCACGGCCTGCCGTCCATCGGCGTGTACACCAACCAGGACACCCACGTCATCGTGGACATCGTCGGCTTCTACGACGACAGCTCGCTGCCGGAAGGGCTGCGCTTCGAACCGGTCGTGCCCAAGCGGATCGCCGACACCCGCACGGGCCAGAACTGGCCGTCCGCGATCGGCAACGCCACGACCGCGACCATCGTCGTGCCCGACTCCGTCGTCGGCGCCGACACCTGGGCGGTGGCCACCAACGTCACCGCCGTCCAGCCGACCGCGGCCACCTTCCTGACGGTGTGGCCCGCGGGCTACACCGGGATCGAGCGCCCGAACACGTCCAACCTCAACCTGGATCCCGGCGCGATCACGCCGAACGCCGTGCAGACCATGATCGGCCCCGATTACGGCTTCCACGTCTACAACAACCGCGGCTCGACCCACGTCCTGGTGGACGTGGTGGGCACCTTCTACCTCGACGGGGTGTCGCCGACCGCGTCCGCGTCGGTCCAGGGCGCTATCCCCGCCCCGAAGGCGGAACCCCTGACCTCGCCGCGTCGCGCAGTCGCGAGCTGAGGGCAGGCCACCTCCGGCGGTAACCGATGCCGCACACGCAACTTCGGTCGCGTGTGCGGCATCGGCGTGTCCGGGTGCGCCGCAGTTCGACGCAACAGGGATGAGGACGATCACCGACCCGGTCCAGTCCTCCGCCCGAAGGGGCGGAAGGGTCGTGGTCAGGTCCCGGGCGGCTGCGGTGGCGCGTCGGCGTTCGACGAGCCGCCGTGGTCGCGGGCGGCGGCGATGGCGGTGACGATGTTGTGGTAGCCCGTGCAGCGGCAGAGGTTGCCGGAGATGGCGGTGCGGATCTCGGCCTCGGTGGGGGAGGGGTTGTCGCGCAGCAGTTCCGTCGCCACGGCCAGGACCCCCGGTGTGCAGAAGCCGCACTGCAGGGCGTGGTGGCGGCGGAACGACTCCTGCAAGGGGGTGAGGGACGTGGTCGCCAGGCCCTCGACCGTGGTGATCTCGCTGCCCTCCGCCTGAACCGCCAGGACGCAGCACGACCGGGCCGTCGCGCCGTCCAGCATCACCGTGCACGAGCCGCACGCGCCGTGCTCGCAGCCGACGTGCACACCGGTGAGGCCCAGGTCGTGACGCAGGAAGTCGGCGAGCGTGCGGCGGGGTTCGCAGTCGGCGGTGCGGGTGTGGCCGTTGACCGTGACGGTGATCTTCACCCGGCCACCGCCTGACGCAGCGCCCTGCGGGTGAGCACGGCCGTCATGTCGCGACGGTACGCGGCAGGGGCGTGCACGTCGTCGACGGGGTCGGTCGCGGCTGCCGCGGCGTCCGCCGCCGCGGTCAACACCTCCGGTGTGAGGGCTTGGCCTCGCAGCAGCTCTTCCGCCGCGTGAGCGCGGATCGGGGTGGGCGCCGCACCGGCCACGGCGATGCGGGCCTCGGCGACGACGCGGTCGGTGAGCGTGATCGAGGTGAAGACCGCCGTGATCGCCAGGTCGTTGGGGCGGCGGCTCAGTTCGGCGATGCCGTGGCGGGCGGTCGGCGGTGGCAGCGGGACGCGGATGCCGGTGAGCAGTTCGTCGGAGGCCAACGCCGTGCGGTGCGGGCCGCGGAAGAAGTCACGGGCGTCGACCTCCCTCGTGCCACCGGGCCCCTGGGCCGTGAAGACCGCGTCCAGCGCCAGGCACACCGCGGGCAGTTCGGCCGCCGGGTCGGCGTGCGCGACGCTGCCGCCGACCGTGCCGCGGTTGCGCACGGACACGTGACCGACGTGCGTCAGGGCCTCGGCCAGCAGTGGCACGGCCCGGCGCACGACCGGGGACGTCTCGGCGGCGCGCAGCCGGGTCAGCGCCCCGAGCACGAGCGTCGAACCGTCCTCCTCCACGCCGGTCAACGGCAACCGGGACACGTCGACCACGACCTCCGGCCGTCGCGACCGCGTGTTCAGCAGCGGGATGAGGCTCTGGCCGCCCGCCAACGCGACGGCGCCCCGCGCGAGCGCGTCCACCGCGATGTCGGCGGTGGACGCCCGGACGTAGTCGAACCGCGCCGCCTTCACCGCTCGGCTCCCGCCCGGATCGCGGCCAGCAGGTCCGGCGGGGTGATCGGCAGCGACGTGATCCGCACGCCGAACTCCGCCGTCGCGTCCTCCACGGCGTGCGCGATCGCCGCCCCGCCACCGATCACCCCGGCCTCCCCGGCTCCCTTGAAACCGCCGGGGATGTGGTCGGCGGGTGTCTCCAGGTGGTCGATGCCGAACGGCGGCACCACGCCGGCCGTCGGCAGCAGGTACTCGGCGAACGACCGGGTCAGCGCTTCCCCCGAGCCGCCGTAGGCCAGCCGCTCGTACAGCGCGCCGCCGATGGCCTGCGCCGCGCCGCCTTGGAGCTGCCCCTCCACGATCATCGGGTTGATCACCGTGCCGCAGTCGTGGGCGATGAGGTAGCCGAGGAGTTCCACGACTCCTATCTCCACGTCGACGGAGGCGAGCACGGCCGTGCAGCCGAACGCCGTGGCGACGTTGACGGGGTCGTACACCTCGCGCTCGTGCAGCGTCGGATCTTCGTCGTCGGGCAGCACGCCGTGCGGTCGCCGGTAGGCCGCGTCACCGATGTCGGCCAAGGTCACGCCGCGGCCCGGCACGCCCTTGACCGATACGACGCCTTCGCTGATCTCCAGGTCGTCCGGCGAGGCCTCGAAGACGTGGGCGGCGATGCGCAGCACCTTGGCCCGCAGGCGGGTGGCGGCGTTGAGCACGGCCGCGCCACCGACCGCGGCGGCACGGCTGGCCGCGGTGCCGTACCCCGTGTACGGAGCGGAGTCGGTGTCGCCGGAGATCACCGTGACGTGGTCCAGCGGCACGTCCAGCGCGTGCGCCGCGACCTGCGCCAGCGCCGTGTGGATGCCCTGACCCATCGAGGTCTGTCCGGTGTGGACGGTCACGCGCCCGGTCGAGTCGATGCGCACGGCGGCTTCGTCGAACCCGGAGTGGTCCAGCCCCGACATGTTGACGATCCGCGACGGCGCGAACGCGGACACCTCGTTGTGGAAGGCGTAGCCGATGCCCACGTGCCCGCCCTCGGCACGCGCACGGGCCACCCGGTCGGCCCACCCGGCACGGCGCACGGCGTCGCGGCACAGGTCCAGGCACTCGGCGTACCGACCGGTGTCGTAGACGAACACCGGGCTCTGGTAGGGGAACTCGGTCACGAAGTTGCGCCGCCGCACCTCGTGCGGGTCGAGGTCGAGGCGTCGGGCCAGCGCTTCCACCACGTGCTCGTGCACGAAGTTCGCCTTGGGCAGCCCGTACCCCCGGTACGCGCCGTAGGGCGGCTTGTTCGTGACCACGCCGACGACGTTCAGCTCGACCGCCGGGATGGCGTACGGCCCGGTCATGACGGCGGCGGTCGTCCAGCACGGGCTGAGGCCGACGGTGCTGAAGTTGGCGCCGAGCACGCCGTGCACGGTGCCGCGCAGACCGGTGATCGTGCCGTCGGACCGGGCCGCCACCTCGACGTCGATGCGCTGCTCCCGCGCGTGCACGGTGGCGACGAAGCTCTCCCTCCGGTCCTCCAGGAACTTCACCGGCCGCCCGGACACGCGGGACAGGACCGCGGCCACCACCTGGTCGCCGTAGAAGCCGGACTTGCTGCCGAAGCCGCCGCCGATGTCGGGCACGCGCACCCGCACCTTGTCCACCGACAGGCCGAGGACCTCGGCGAACAGCTCGCGGATCAGGTGCGGGCTCTGGGTGTTGACCCACGCGTCCAGGTGCGAGGTGAACGGGTCCCACGTCGCCACGACACCGCGCGTCTCCAGGGACGCGCCCCACTGCCGGGCGAAGCGGAACGTCTCCCGCAGCACCACGTCGGCCCGCGCGAACGCCGCCTCCACGTCGCCCTGCGCGACCACGGCGCGGCCCGCCACGTTGTCCTGCCAGTCCTCGTGCAGCCGGGGCGCGTCCGGCGCCAGCGCCTGCTCCAACGTCGTGACGGCCGGCAACGGCTCGTACTCGACGTCGATCAGCTCCAGCGCGTCCTCGGCCGTGGCTCGGTCGACCGCGGCGACGGCGGCGAGACCGTGCCCGGTGTAGAGCACCTTGTCGACCGCGAGCGGGTACGCGACCGTCTCGGGCCCGTCGGGCGCCGACCGCCAGATCAGCGGCTGGGGTCGCCGCACCATCGACTTCACGTCCGCGCCCGTGACGACGGCGACCACACCCGGGTGCGCGGCGGCCGCGGTCGTGTCGATGCGCACGATCCGGGCATGCGGGTGCGGGCTGCGCAGGATCGCCGCCTCCAGCACACCGGGCGGCCGCACGTCGTCGATGAACACGGCCCGCCCCGTGAGCAGCCGCACGTCCTCCGCACGGCTCACGCGTGCGCCGATCAACCCACCGCCCACGGTCACCCCCTGTCGTCCACCTCGACCATGGCACTGAACGGAAGGGCGGGGAAGCACTCAGTCGGGTTACATCGAGACAGGTCCACTGCCTAGTAGTGCTTTGTTAGGTTTCGGCGTGTCGGGGGGGCACCGGGGCGGGCTGGGCGGTTTCATGTCCCGGTGACCCCTGATGAGCTTGCTCA
>NZ_JBVJVK010000042.1:0-77609 GCF_055603705.1 Actinosynnema sp. NPDC037264
TCGAGAGCCATCCAACGGCAGAGGACTGATTGCCACACCCCACCAACCCGGGCGTCCGGAACATCGTGTCCCGGACGATCAAGAGCTTATGGAGGTCTGACCACGAGACGGCCGGCGCCGCCCCTCCCCCCAGGAAGGGGCGGGGCCGGCCTCGGACGGGTCACCAGGGGCTGCCGCCGCCCTCGCCGCCGCCAGTGTCGCCGTACACGCACCACGAGATGCCCGAGATGCCGTTCTGGTTGTAGTTGTCGACGTTGCGCGAGTCGACGTACCCCCACACGCCACCCGAGGGCGTCGCGCCGGGAACCCAAGACCACAGGTACAGCTGGGTGCCCCAGACACCACCGGGGCCGTGCGTCTGGCAGGACACGTAGATGTCCTCCCAGGACGACTCGCCCACGATCGCGTGCCACTCGTCGTAGACCGCGGTGTAGGCGCCGTAGGCGGGCATCCACGCGGATGCCGGCAGTGCCGATGCCTCGCCGGTGGTCACGGCGGGCGCGGCGGCGGCCAGGGCCAGCGCGGCTCCCGCGATTCCCTTGCGGATGTTCACGAAAACTCCTCCCCTTCGTTTCGTCGTGCTGCACCGCGCGGATCACCGCGCGGGGAACCGGGACGGCCGGTGCTACAGGCCACTCGCCCGGTCGATCACGGGGTGGGCGGCGCGCAGCACGGCGACCAACTCGCCCAGTGCCGTGCGCAACGCCCGGTCGGGCAGGTGCCCGTGCCCGAGGACCAGCCCGTTGCCCGTCGGGCGGCCGGGCAGGTGGAACGACGCCAGCGTGGGCACCACCACGCCGCGCCCGAGCAGCTCGGCGTGCGCCTGCTCGGCGTCGATCCGGTCGGGCAGGTGCACCACGACCGTGCCCGGTGCGCCGGGCGGCGCGAGCCGGACCGCGGGCTCCAGCGGCGCGAGCGCGGCCCGCACCACGGCGTCCTTGTGCTCGAACAGACGTCCGAGCTGGTGCAGGCGGCGCACGACGCTGCCCTCGGCCAGCAGCCGCGCCATGGCCGACTGGGCCGTGTGCGACGGCTGCTCGTGGTCCTGGAGCGTGCACCGGGCCGGGTCGAGCATGTCGCGGTGCACCAGCACGTAGCCGACGCGCAGCGACGGGGTGAACACAGTGCGGAAGTCGCCCACCACCGCTGTGCGTTCGCCGGCCAGGTGCAGCAGTCGGGGCAACGGCGCGGCGGAGGGCACGACGTGGTCGTCGGCCACCTCCAGCAGGTAGCCGTCCTCCCGGCGCGCCCAGTCAGCCAGCTGCTGGCGGCGCAGCGCCGACATGACCGGGCCGAAGGGCGGCTGCCCGTCGGGTGAGACGAACACGGCCGCGCAGGACGGCGGCACCGCGCCGGTCCACCCGCCGTCCCGTTCTGTTGGCAGCGCCACGGCGGTGCCGCCGCCGCGCTCGACCGCCCGTCTCAGCGCCGGCGGAGCCGGGTCCGGCACCGCGACGCGCGGCCGCCCGCCGCCCAAGGTCTCCATCGCCAGCAGCATCCCGTGCGAGATGCCGGCGGTGATCAGCACCTCGTGCTCGTCGGACGCCAGGCCGCGGGTCCGCCGCAGGTGCTCGGCGATCGCGCGCCGCAGCTCCGGCAGGCCGCCGCGCGGCAGCTCGCCCAGCGGCGGCGGCTGGAAGCTGGCGTGCCGCCACGCCGCCCGCCACGCGGCCAGCGGGAACCCGTCCTCGGTCGCCCGCCCGGGTGTGCAGTCGATCCGGTCGGCGTTGCGCGTCGACGCCGGGAGCGTGAGGGGCGTGGTGGGCGGGTCCGCCCTGCGGTCGGCGACGTAGCTGCCCGAACCCCGGCGGCCCTCGAGGTAACCTCGGGCGTAGAGGATCTCGTAGGCGGCCAAGGCGACCCCGCGCGAGATGTCCAGCCGCTCGGCCAGCGTCCGCGTGGACGGCAGCCGCCAACCGACGGTGAGCAGGCCGCGGTCGACCGCCCCGGCCAGCTGCTCGGCCAACTGCTCCTGCAACGGGCGGTGCGTGGTGCGGTCCAGCTCGATCGGGATCGTCAGGCTTTCCGGGTTGCGCATCATTCCCCCAGTCGTGCGAGTGTTGCCTCCGCCGCGCCCAGGCTGACCTGGGTGGCCTCGACGATCCGCTCGAAGGGCACCCCGGCCCGGCGGAACGTCAGCTCCAGGTCTTCCGTCGTGCCGCTGTTGAAGAGGCAGAAGTAGCTGTCGTCGCCCGGGATCGCCAGGCAACAGGCGAACGCGGCGGCCTCCCGACCCGCCGCCACCACGGAGCGCATCGCGGTCGCCACCTCGTCCGGGTCCGCACCGGGCAGGTAGCACTCCACCAGGAACAGCCGCGTCGCCCGCCGCCCTGTCGTCTCCGTCGCTGTCATGCACCAATCGTGCGGTCCGGGTACCCCCGACGAATCGGGGAGCGACCCCACAGTTAGTCCGGCGGTTTGCGCAGGAACTCCAGTCGGGCCAGCTCGCGGCGGGAGCCGACGCCGGTCTTGCGGTAGATCCGGCTCAGGTGCGCCTCGACGGTCTTGGCGGTCACGTACGCCGCCGCGGCCACCTCCCGGTTGCTCAGCCCACTGGCCACGAGCCGGGCGATGTGCAACTCGGCGGCGGTGAGGCCGTGCTCGTCGTCGCGGCGCAGCCCCAACCTGCGCAGCTCGGTGTCGGTCTTCTCGACCCAGCGGGGCGCGCCCAGCCGGTCGAACTCGCGCCCGGCGGCCAGCAGGACCTCGCGTGCCGCGAGCTTCTCCTTGCGCCGCCGCAGCACCCGGCCGCGCACCAGGTCGGTGCGGGCCTGCTCGAACGGCATCGGGATCGGCAGCACCGGCGCGGAGCACAGCGCCTCGTGCGCGCCGGCCACGTCACCGCACGCCATCCGCACCAGCGCGGCCGACCGGGCCGCCACGGCGGTGATCCACGGCCGCGGCGCGAGGTCGCGGCGGCGCTCCAGGTCGGCCAGCAGCGCCTCCGCCTCGGCCACCAGGCCGAGCTCCGCGGTCGCCTCGATCAGGTCGCCGTACAGCGAGCTGATCGGGAAGTCGGCCAGCCCCACCGCCGCGCAGGCCTCCAGTGCCGCGGTAAGGTGCGCCCTCGCCGCCGCCGGCTCGTGCCGGGACAGCTCGACGAAGCCCAGTACGGCCCGCACGTGCACGACGACCCACGAGTCGTCCAACTCGGTGGCGATGCGCAGCCCTTCGGTCGCCGCGGCGAGCGCCGTGTCGTCGTCGCCGCGGTGCGCGTCCACCAGCGCGCGGGTGTAGAGCGAGTAGGCGATCCACGGCCGCTGCCCGGCCTGTTCGGCGGCGTCGACGGCCTCCGCGGCCTCCCGGTCGGCCAGGGACCAGTCGCCCAGCCAGACGTCCAGCTCGGTCAGGTGGACCAGCTCGTGCATGGCGACCGCCTCGTCGCCCCGGTCGAGCGAGGCGTGCCGCGACCGCGCGAACTCCTGCCGGCCCCGCACCGGATCGGTGTACTTGGTGATCACCCGCAGCAGGCTGCGAGCCATCCGCGCGTCGCGGGACTCGTCGGCCGGCGACACCAGGGCCGCGGCCCGCCGCAGGTCGTCGTCGCACAGCCCCTCGCCGGCCAGCAGCCGGTAGTAGGCGCTGCTGACCAGGATGCACGCCACCAGGTCGTCGGGCGCCGCGGCCTCGTGGCTGGTGATCGCCTCCAGCGCCTGCCGGGTGTTGCGGTAGCGCAGGGCGGTGTCGTTCTGGCAGAACCACGACCGGCGCAGGTAGGCCGTCGCCCGCAGCACCGGGTCGTCCGCTGAGGCCAGCGCCTCGTCGCTGAGCGCGGTGGCCTTGACCGGCCCGTCACCGTAGAACACCACGACCGCCAGCTCCAGCAGCGCCGCCACCCGTTCCGGCCCTGCCGGCAGGTCGGCGACGGCCGCTTCGAACAGGTCACGGGCCCGGTTCGCGTCGCCGGCGAAGAACAGGCACTGCGCGGCCGAGACGAGCAGCCCAGCCTTGCGGACCGGGTCGACCACGTGGCCGGCCGCGAGCTCCCACAGCCGGGCGGCGGTCTCGGGCGCGCCGCGTTGCCGGGCGGCGAGCGCGGCGCCGTCCAGCGCCTCGGCCACCACAGGGTCGGGGCCGCTCGCGCCGAAAGCCAGGTGGAGCGCGCGGGTCTCGGGATCGTCCACGACGGCCGCCAGTCGTCGGTGCACCCGCCGCCGTCGCCCGTTCGGCGCGGCGGAGTAGACCGCCGAGCGCAGCAGCGGGTGGGTGAAGCGGACGGCGCCGGACACCAGTTCGACCATGCCGTGGTCCTCGGCGTCGGCCAGCGCCTCCTCGGCCAGTTCCGCGTCGCCCAGTGCCCGGGCCACCAGCTCCAGGCTGGGCTGCGCCAGCGCCGCGGCGTAGAGCAAGGCGTCCCGGCTGGGGTCCGGCAGCGCGACCACCCGGTCCGCCAGCAGCTCGCTGAACGCACGCGGCGCGGACAGCGGCAGGCCTGGCACGGTCGCGCCGCCGTCGCGACCGAGCACACCGGCGAGCTCCAAGGCGTAGAACGGGTTGCCACCCGAGGTCCGCTGGAGCCGGATGAGCGTGGGGCGCGGCAGCGGCAGGCCGAACGCGGAGCGCACCATCCGGTGCAGGGCGCCCATGCTCAACCCGCCCAGGCGGATGTGCACCAGGTCGTCCTGCCCGGCCAGCCCGAGCGGCGCGGGGTCGCCCTCCTTGTCTCGGACGGACACCACGACCGCCACGTGCTCGTCGGCCAGCCGGCGCAGCACGTACTCCAGCACGCGCGTGCTGGCCTCGTCCAACCACTGCACGTCGTCCACGGCCAGCACGACCGGCGTGCGCGCGGCCAGCGAGCGGATGACGTTGAGCGCCGCCATGCACACCGCGCGCGGGTCGCCCGCGCCGTCGTCGGCCTGGCGACGCAGCAGCGCGACTTCCAGCGCGGTGCGCTGTGGCCCGGGCAGCAGGGCCAGGACGTCGTCCGGCACGCGGTCGAGCAGGTCGACCAGGCCGCCGAAGGCCAACCGCGCCTCCGACTCGACCGGGCGGCACGACAGGACCGCGTAGCCGCGCCCGGCGGCGTCGGCCAGCACGCGTTCCCACAACACGCTCTTGCCGATGCCCGGCTCGCCGGACAACAGCAGCCGGGCGGCGCCTCCCTCGGCCCGCGCCAGCACGTCGCCCGCAGCCGCGAGTTCGCTTTCGCGCCCGACCAGATGTAAACCGGCCACGCTCCCACCCCCGTAGATCCACGACGGTAGCTGGTGGGAGCCTCGTGCGGCGAGCGGTTTCGCCTGTGCCCCCGAAACAATCGGACGCCCGGCGGCGCGCAGCGTTCCCGCGCTGTGCACCCCAGATAGGAACCTCCGCCAGGAGGTGTCGGTGTCGCGCCGGGGAGCGGGTGGTATCCGCAGGCGCTTGAGTACGCGCCGTACGGTCGAGTCGGCTACCAGGTGGCCGAGCTTGAGCAGTTCGCCCTGGATACGGCGATAACCCCAGCCGGTGTTCTCCCGCGCCATGCGCTCGATCAGTGCCACGGTGGTGTCGTCGATCGGCGGGCGCCCTGCCCGGTCGGGGCAGGTCCACTTCTTCGCGACCAGTCGTCGGTGCCCTCGCAGGATGGTGCCCGGTGTCACCAACCGGTGCTCGCGCAGCCGTCGGGGGAGTCGGCGAACCAGCGCGGCGAGCACCGCGCGATCGGCCCAGTCCAACTGCGGGCGGGGGTTGGTCTGGCGCAGCACGGCGACCTCGTGCCGCAGTACCAGCAGTTCGACGTCCCTGGCTGCGGAGGATCGGCCGAGCAGAACCAGCCAGTTACCGAGTCGAACGAAGATCAGGTACAGCAGTCGTAACGCCCCACCTCACGATCGTGCCCTGGAGGGCCAGCGTGCGCGATCCTCGCAGCTCAGCATCCCCGTGCAGAGTTCTGACACCCCACAGGGTCACCCAAGCCGCAAGGAACCTCGCCATGGACCTCGAAGACGCGGGCAGCTCTATGCGGTACCTGATCCGCGATCGGGACGGGAAGTACCCAGCGCTGTTCGATGCCGTCCTCGCCCACGCGGGGATCCAGGTCGTCCTCACCGATGTCCGGATACCGTGGATGAACGCGATCATGTCGCGCTGGATCCGCAGTTGCCGCCGTGAACTCCTCGACCGAACGCTGATCCGGAACCAACGGCACCTGCTCCACGCCCTGCGCGAGTACGAGCACTTCTACAACACCCACCGGCCCACCAAGGCATCGCCAACGCCAGACACTGCAACCACTGCCACAACCAGCCACCGATCAAGCAGCCGACACCCGACTGGACATCTGCCGACGACAACGATTGGGTGGCATACTCAACGAGTACCACCATGCCGCCTGAACTGCACGGACGGCGTTCTCGGCAAGCACAACGCCCAACCAGGTCGGCTGGCGCACCCAGGCCAGCGCGCTGAGCGGCGTGCTCACCTGACCCGGATCGTGCCGTCGGCGAAGGAAACCTATTCCAGGTCGTCCGATTCGTTCACCACGACGCCACCGAGTAGGTGCGGCGCCATGCGCAGGAGTCGGCTCCGCGTGGACTCCACGGTGATGTCGGAGAGGTAGTCCCAACCTGTCCAACACCGGATGTTCGCCGCCGACAGCGCCTCACGTACGGCGATCACGTCGGTCGGCTCGGGTAGCAGCCCGCCGCCGTCCAATGCGGATCGTGCTCGTTCGTCCGCCGTCTCCTCCACCTTGAGCGCCATCCGGACGGTGTCGGCGCCACGCCAGGCGGTCCGCAACGCCTCGATGAGCACACCCACATCGCTTTCCAAGCTGAGCTCGGCACCGTCGAACAACTCGGTCACCCGAGGCTGGTCAGCCAACTCCCGGGCTGCGGCGTCGGCTTCGAGAACCGCAGTCAGGGCAGCACGATGCCGCTGGCCAGCGAGTTGGACGGCACTCTTGCGCGCCGCGATCTCCTGCCGGGACAGTTCGAGGGACTCCTCAAGGTCCAGGACCGAGTCTTCGATGCTCTCCACAAAGTCCTCGGCGGAACGCACCGCAGTGAGCGCTTCCTCGCAGACCTGAGGCAAAGAGGCCGGGTCGGGCAGCAGGCCTTGGTCCACCGCGCGGTCGATCTTCGAGGTGATGTCGGCGCTGCGGTTGGTGAACTGCTCCGCGCGTGCCGTGGCCACCCCTCCTTGCGAACGACCTGGTCGTGTTGGTCTTGCAGTTCCTTGGCGGTGTTCTTAGCGGAGGTGGCTTTCTCTTCGGCGGCAGTCGCTTTCGTCATGAGGTCGGCAATGATCGCCGTCAGCGCGCGACCGAGGTCGAGGGCGCGGCGATCGCGGTTCTCCAGTGCGGGCTTCGCCGCGTCCGTCCTCTGGTCGTGGTGGTGCGAGCTGTAACGCCCGGTGGGGTCGGCGGTGGTTGTAGTGGGCCGCGTAGCGGTCCAGGGCCGCCCGCAGGTGGTGTTCGTTGAGGATGAGTAGTCGGTCGGTGGCTTCGCGTCTGACGGTGCCGACGAACCGCTCCGCGTAACAGTTGGCTCGCGGGCACCGTGGCGGGATTCTCGCGATCTTGAAGCCTGCACCGGAGAGGAGTGCGTCGAAGGACGCGGTGAACTGGCCGGCCCGGTCGCGGATGAGGAACCGGAAGTCGTCGGCCCGGTCGCCGAGGTCCATGAGCAGGTTGCGGGCTTGTTGGGTGGTCCATGCCCCGTCGGGGTTGGTGGTGGTGCCGAGGATGTGGACGTAGCGCGTGGCGACCTCCATCACGAAGAACACGTAGACGCGCTTGAGGGTGACTGCGCAGTCGACGTGGAAGAAGTCGCAGGCCAACATGCTCGCGGTCTGGGCGCGCAGGAATCGCCGCCACGACGTGTCGGTGTCGCGCTCGGGTGCGGGCGGGATGCGTAGGCGCTTGAGCACGCGGCGGATGGTCGAGGCGGCTACCCGGTGGCCGAGTTTGAGCAGCTCGCCCTGGATCCGGCGGTAGCCCCAGCCGGCGTTCTCCCGCGCCATCCGTTCGATCAACGCCACGACCGTGTCCTCGATCGGTAGTCGGCCGGGTGCGGTTCGGGTAGGTCCACTTCTGTGCGACCAGGCGTCGGTGCCACCGCAGGACGGTGCCCGGCGTCACCAACCGGTGGAGTCGTAACCAGCCGGGTAGGCGTCGCACCAACGCGGCGAGCAACGCACGATCGGCCCAATCCAGTCGCGGACGAGGGTTGGCCCGACGAAGCACGGCGATCTCGTGCCGCAGCACCAGCAGCTCCACGTCTTTGGTCGCCGACGACCGGCCGAGCAGAACCAGCCGGCCAACGACCCGGGCGAAGATCAGGTACAGCAGTCGTAACGCCACGCTCCATAATCGTGCCCCTACCGCCCATGATGCGCGATCGCTGCAGCTCAGCGCCCGAGGGCGGAGTTCTGGAACCCCACAGGGTCCTGCTGCTGTGCGTGGCGGCGACCTGGAGCGGTGCGCTGCGCGGTCTCGACCAGTCCCCGGAGGGCGGTGGGCGACCCGCCTGACGGGTTCACGGCCGGCTATGTCGTGGCACCCGGACTCTCGGCGACGGTCAGCCGGCGTGCCGACGCGACGTCTGGGCAGCCCGCCAGGCGCAAGGCCGTCTCGAACTCGAGCCGCAGCACGTCCAGCACCGCTGCCACACCCCGCTCACCGCCCGCCGCGAGCCCCCACAGCACAGGCCTGCCGACCAAGACCGCGGTCGCGCCGAGCGCCAACGCCCGCAGGACGTCCACCCCGCTGCGGACACCGCTGTCCAGCAGTACCGGGCACCGCCCGCGCACCGCGGCGACGACCTGCGGCAGCGCGACCGCGCTCGGCACCGCACCGTCCAACTGCCGCCCACCGTGGTTGGACACCACGACACCCTGCACCCCGAGGTCGACGGCGCGGGCCGCGTCACCGGCGTCGAGCACCCCCTTGAGCACCAGTGGCAGGTTCGTGTGCGCCCGGATCCACTCCAGGTCACGCCAGCTCAACGACGGGTCGAACACCGCGCTGGTGTGCCGGGCGATCACCGAGTCACCGGGCACCCGTCCGCCGACCTCGCCGTCGGTGTTCACCGGCTTGACCCACGACGGCAGCGCGAACCCGTTGCGCAGGTCCCGCAGCCGCCGCCCGAGCACCGGCACGTCGACTGTCAGCACCACCGCACGGCACCCCGCCTCCTCGGCACGGCGCAGCAGCTTCACCACCACCTCGCGGTCGCGCAGCCAGTACAGCTGGAACCACGTCGTGCCGCCCGCCGCGGCCACGTCCTCGATCGGGTCGGAGCTGAGCGTGCTCACCACGTACGGCACACCTGCCGCCGCCGCGGCAGCCGCGACCGCGCGCTCGCCACCGTCGTGGATCAGCCGCTGGTAGGCCATCGGGGCCACGGCCAGCGGCAGGGAGGACGTGACGCCGAACAGCTCGCAGCCCGTGTCACAGGCCGAGACGTCCACCAGCGCCCGCGGCACGACCGCGACCCGGTCCAACGCGGCCCGGTTCGCGGCGAGCGTGACCTCCTCGCCGCTGCCGCCCGCGATGTAGTCCCACACGTCCGGCGCGGACCGCTCGGCGGCCGACCGCTCGACGTCGGCCGTCGACCACACCTCACGCATAAGCTGCCGCCTGCATCGAGTACAGCTCGGCGTACAGGCCGTTCGCGGCCATGAGCTGGTCGTGCGAACCCTGTTCCCGCACGCGTCCGTCGGCCACCACCACGATCAGGTCGGCCATGCGCACGGTGGAGAACCGGTGCGAGACCAGCAACGTGATGGCACCGGTCCGCCGGCCGACCTCACGCGCACCGGCCGCGTACCGCTCGAACAACCGGTGCTCGGCCTGCGCGTCGAGCGCCGCGGTCGGTTCGTCGAGGACCAGCAGCAACGGGTCGCGACGCATCATCGCCCGGCCGAGCGCGAGCTTCTGCCACTGCCCGCCGGACAGCTCCACGCCGTCGGCGTAGGTCTTGCCGAGCTGGGTCTCGACACCGTCCTCGAGGCGGTCCAGGACGTCCTCGGCGCGTGCGCGGCGCAGGGCGTCGTGCACGGCGTCGGCCGACTCGATCTCGGCCAGCTCGCCGACACCGACGTTCTCGCGGGCGAGCAGCTCGAACCGGGCGAAGTCCTGGAACCCGGTGGCGACGCGGGCACGCCACCCGTCCACGGGAAAGCGGGCGAAGTCCGTGCCGTCCAACGAGATCGTGCCCGTGGTGACCGGGTAGAACCGGCACAGCAGCTTGATCAGGGTGGTCTTCCCGGCGCCGTTCTCACCGACGAACGCGACCGTGCCGCCGGCGGGCAGGGTGAGGTCGACGTCGGCGATGACCGGCCGGTCGGTGCCCGGGTAGGTGAACGACACACCACGCACCTCGATGCCCTCGCGGATGCGTCGGGGCACGTCCCGGTCGGGCGGGGGAGGTGCCTGGCTCGCGACCAGCGCGCGGACCCAGCGCACGTTGCCCATGACCCGCCCGGTGCGCTGCATCTCCTGCAACGTGGCGACGGACGAGGTCACCTGCTGGTTCACCTGGGACGCCAAGGTCAGCACGAGCAGGACGTCGCCCACGCCGCGGCGACCGGCCACCGCGTCCCGCAGCACGAGCAGCGTGCCCAGCACGTAGGCCACCGCGAAGAACAGCTCGCCGCTGGTGCGCAGCACCACGGCCCGGCGCTCACCGCGCCACAGCTGTGCCGACGCCTCGTCCCAGGCCCGGCGCTGGCGCGAGCGCAGCTCCGACTGCAGCCCGCTGACGCGCAGCTCCTTGGCCGAGGCCGCGTTCGCGACGAGTTCGAACAGGTGCTTGGCGTGCCGGGACGGCGGTGCCGAACGCTCGCGTGCGGCGTTGACGATCGACTCCGCCCGCCGCCCGAGCAGCAGCGGCGGCACGGCGGCCAGCGGCAGCAGCAACAGCAGCGGGTTGAGCCGTGCCAGCAGGATCGCGGTGATCGAGATCGCCACCAGCAGGCCGAGGCTGTTCAGCAGGCCCTCCATCGAGCCCCACCCGGCCCGGTGCAGTTCCTGGCGCAGCAGCTGGATCTTGTCGGCGTACTCGGGCCGCTCGTGGTGCTCCAACCCGGCCGAGCCGTTGGTCATCTCGATCAGCTCGCGCTCCAGGCGCGGCACGGCGCGGTCGCCCAGCTCGAAGTAGAAGATGTGGGCGAAGTGCCCGGCGGTGAGCGCGGCGATCACCGCGACCACGACCAGCACCGCCGCCACGGTCGCACCCCGGACGTCGCCGGCCAGCGCCGAGTCGGTGAGCGCGGCCAGGGCGGGCGCGGCCAGCGGCATCGCCGACGCCTGGGCGATCATGAGCACGACGGCGAGCACCAACCGGTACCGGCTCTCCTGCCAGGCGATGAGGAACAGCTCCCAGCCACCGCGGACGACCTCGATCACCGGCTGACCCCCTCCACCACGGCGTCCGCCGCCGCGCCGTCGACCGCCGGGTACCCGGTGGCCGTGTCACCGTCCGGCACGTCGTCGGCTTCCGAGTCGTCCAGGCCGTGCGCGAACCGCTTCGCCTGCAAGGCGAACAGGCGCGCGTAGTGGCCGCCCGCCGCGATCAGCTCGTCGTGCGTGCCGCGCTCGACCACGTGCCCGCCGTCCACCACCACGATGTGGTCGGCCCGCCGGACGCTGGAGAACCGGTGCGAGATCAGCAGCGAGGTCACCCCGCGCGTCAGCTCCACGAACCGGTCGAAGAACGCCACCTCGGCGCGGACGTCCAGCGCCGAGGTGGGCTCGTCCAGCACCAGGACCGTGGCACCCGCATCCAAGGCGTAGAGCGCACGGGCGATGGCGATCCGCTGCCACTGCCCGCCGGACAGGTCCGTCCCGCCCGGGTAGGCCCGCGAGAGCGGCGTGTCCAGGCCGTCGGGCAGGGCGAGCAGTGCTTCGGCGATCCCGGCGCGTTCGGCGGCGCGCAGCACCACCGCGCGGTCGACCGGGACGTGCGCCGCGCCCAGCGCGATGTTCTCCGCCGCGGTCAGCTCGTAGCGCACGAAGTCCTGGAAGATCACGCCGATCTGACGCCGCCAGAGCACCGGGTCGAACTCCGCGATGTCCACGCCGTCCGCGCGCACCGCACCCGATGTCGGCTCGTACAGCCGCGCGAGCAGCTTCACCAGCGTGGTCTTGCCCGCGCCGTTGACGCCAACCACGGCCGTGCACCGCCCGGCGGGCAGGTCCAGCTCGATGCCGTCGAGCACGGTGCGGTCCGAACCGGGGTAGTGGAAGCCGACGCGGTCGAACCTGAGCGACGCGGCCGGCGTGCCCGGCGGCACCTGCGCCCGACCCGGCGGGGGCTGACCGTCGTCCAACTCGTCCAGCCGGTCGCGCAACCGTTGCAGGGCCGTCAGCGACAGCATCGCGAACTGGGTGCTGGTGTCCGCCTCGGCGTAGTAGCCGCCCAGCGAGATCGCCAGCACCACCGCCTGCACCCCGAGCGCCAACGCGGTCAGGCCCACCCGCCCGGTCGCGGCGAGCTGGGCGGCGTACACCATCGCGCCACCCGCCGCCAACAGGCCCAGCGCCGTCAGCAGCAGGTACGGGGTCAGGTAGACGCGGCGGCGCGCACGTTCGAAGGTGTTGCGCACGGTCTCCCACACGGCCGCGTAGCGATCCGCGAGCCAGCCGGTGAGGCCGAACACCCGGATCTCCTTCGCCGCCACGTCGGTCATCGTGAGCTCGTGCAGGTAACCGATCTCGCGCATCCTGCCGATGAGGTCGCGCCCCACCCGCGAGTACTTGCGCAGCCCGCCGCGCTGGCCGTAGCGGAACGCCAGCACCGCCGCACCGACCCCGAGCCCCGCGGGCCAACCGATCGTCAGCCCGATGGCCACCACCAGCGCCACCAGCCGGGTGTAGCGGGCGATCAGCGCCACCAGGCCGAAACACGCCTGCCCCGGTGTGCCCCAGTCGCGCTCGAAAGCGCGCACGGCCTCGTTCAGCTCGTCCAGCGTGCGCTGGTCCTCCAACGGTCCGGTGCCGACCGGCCGCAGCATCAACGCCATCGCGTCGTCCCGCAGCGCGCTGTCCACCCGTCGCCGCAACTGCTGGCCCAGGGCGTTGCCCACGGGGGTGAGGATCTGGGTGAGCAGGAACGCGCCGGCGGCGAGCAGGAAGATCGAGGTCAGCCGGTCCCAGGCCGCGCTGCCGACCCCGCCGCCGACCGCGGCGGGCACCTCGCCGAGCATCACGCTCGTCGCGACCACGAAGGCCACCGGCAACAGGCCCAACACGAAGTGGAGCACGGCCAGGAACACGACCAGCCCCACACCACCGGACGGCAACAGCCTCGCGATCCGCAACCGCGGCCGCACCGCCTCGTCCACCCAGTTCGCCCACGTGACGCGCAACCCGGCCGTCGCGGGAGGTGTTCCGGTCGTCATGGCGCTCCCGCGGATCCTCTGGTGGTGCGGTTCGTCGACCAACCGCTCGTCGAATCGGCCGCAGGTGCATTGCCGCGTTTTCTCACGTCGTACGGGCACCGATCCTCAACCGGCTGCCAGGAGTCCCCGGGGCATACAAGCACAGGGGTGCGAGCACCTCCAAGGAAGTGATTTCGTGGATCCGCACGGTCTTCTCGCGCACCTCACCGGATGTTGCTCCGGTCGGTCCAGCGGCTCGTTGACGACGGTGATCCGGATGGCGTCTCGTGTGTCCGGTGGAAGTCGCGCGGTTATGGGGAACTTTGGCCGGCAAGGACGATGTCCCGGGCGGTGAGTTGAACGAGGGCTGTCGTCGGTGCGCGCCGCCGGATGTGCCGTCGCCGTAGTCGTTGTCACCGGCGACGGTGTCCAACGGCTCGGCTCTGCCTGCGTTGACCTGGCGCTGCGACGAGCTGATCGCCACCGGGCAGCTGCTGGAGACGACCAGCATCGACAACGTCGCACTCGTCGGCGGATCGCCGAGCTCGATGCCGAGATGGCGTCCAACGGCGTGCTACCGAGTTGCCGGAGGAGGCCGGGGACCCCAACGTGGTCCGAGGCCACCGAAAGTGCGCCCGAGCCATTCGTTCCACAGTCCCGTCAGGCGTAGTCGGGCAGCGTGCGGGCCACGTCGTGCGGTGACGGCATGGTGGCCACTTCGGCGGCGACGGCCCGGGTCGCGCCGAGCACGGCGTCGTCGGTGAGCAGTCGTTTCGCCTTGGCCGTGAACACCTCGGCGGTCACGTCCGCGCCGAGCACGCGGTCGCCGAGCCCGGCCTCGGTCACCATGTCGGCGTTGTTGAACTGGTCCGCCGCCTGCGGTATGACCAGTTGCGGCACGCCCGCGCCCAGCGTGCCCATGGTCGTGCCGGACCCGCCATGGTGCACCACGAGGTCGACGTGCGGCAGCAGGTCGGCCTGCGGGACCCACGGGAGCACCACGACGTTGTCCGGCAGTTCGCCGAGCGCGTCCGGTTCCACCGTCGGTCCGGTCGCCACGAGCACCTTCACGTCCAACGCGGCCAGACCCTCCACAGCGGTGCGCAGCACCTCCACGACGCCGAAGGCCGTGCCCAGCGTCAGGTACACCAGGGTTTCGCGGTGTTCGAGCACCCACGAAGGCAGCTCGCCGGGCTCGGTGAACGGCACCGGCCGCAGTGGGGTTCGGTGCACCGACGAGGTCAGGAACGCCGGGTTCTGCAACGACGGTGGGCAGATGTCGAGGTACGGGTGGCCGAGCACCAGGGGATCGCTCCGCGGGATCTCGACGCCCAACTCCGCGCCGAGGTCGGTGAGGTGGGCGAGCGCGGCCTCGGCGAAGTCGGGCTCCTGCCACATCCGGCCGAACGAGTGGCACAGCGCGGGTACGCCCGCGACGTCGGCGGCGAGGCCCGCGCCCGGGTTGCCGAACTCGTGCACGACCAGGTTCGGCTTGCGGTCGGCGATGACCGGCGCGAGTTCGGTGGCGAAGCGGCGCGGCATCACCGAGGCGAAGGTGTACGCGACCCGCTCGGTGACGTCCTCCGGCCTCCTCGGCCGGGCGTCACTGGTCGCGATGGCGAACGCCTCAGGCACCTCGATGCCGCCGACGATGTGCTCGATGCCGCGCGCGGTGAGGGTGTTGGCGAACGCGGCGCCGGTGAAGTAGTCGACGTCGTGGCCCAGCTCCCTCGCGGCGATCGCGAGCGGCAACAGGGGGTAGGTGTGCCCGTAATGGCCGAGGCTGGAGAAGAGGATCCGCACGGTACGAGGGTAACCGGGCGATGTCCGGCAGCGGGTGAACCTGTCCGTGTCCGGGACCTTCCCGCATACGGCCCTGAACCTGCGATTCGACGCCCGTCGGTCCCACACTGATCACGCAGCCATTGGTCGGAGATCCTTCTGTCGCAAGAAAATCTCCAACCAAGGGCTGTACCTATGATCAACCAGGGTGCCGAACGATCCCCGATCCTCGGGTCCGGCGAACCCGAGCAGGGTGTCGTCGGCATAGCGGACGTACGGCAACTGCCGGAAGCCCGTCTGCCGATGATTCCGGATCGAGCGGATGCCCGACCACGTGCACCGAACCTGGCATGTCGACGAACATCCGCACATGCCGAAGGGCGTGCAGCCGAACGTGCCGCCAAGCCGTAGTGGCGGGACGAAGTCTTCTCCCGGCCTGGTCGCGGAAGGGCTACGGTCGTTGCGCGACAGGCGAGCGCGGACGGATGGGATGAGGTGCGGGGGAGTGGTCACCGGTGGCTTCTCGTCGAGAGGGCTGGCTCGGGTGCGAGAGCTGCTGGAGCGCCAAGTCGAGTCCGGCTTCGTGCCCGGTGCGGTGGCGGTTCTCGGCCGCCACGGCGAGGTGCACGTCGAAGCGGCGGGCACCATCGCCTTCGAGGGCGAGGGCGCGGGGACGCCGATGGCGGCCGACACGATCTGCCGCACGGCCTCGATGACCAAGCCGATGGTCGCCGCGTGCGCGATGACACTCGTGGACGACGGCACCCTGCGCCTGGATGAGCCGGTTGACGACCTGCTCCCGGAGCTGGCGGACATGACCGTGCTCGCCGATTTCCACGGGCCGCTGGACGACACCGTCGCGGCGCAACGCCCGATCACGCTGTGGGATCTGCTGTCGTTCACCTGCGGCATCGGCATGATCCCGACCAGACCGGGAAGGGTACCGATCGTCGACGCGCTGAACGCACTCGACTACACGTCGCCGGACAAGTGGATGCGAGGGCTGGGCGCGCTTCCGCTCGCCTACCAACCGGGTGAGCGCTGGATGTACGACACCGCCTCCAACGTGATCGGCGTGCTCATCGCCAGGGCCACCGGCATGTCCTTCGGAGACGCCCTCCGCGAGCGGATCTGCGATCCGCTCGGGATGAAGGACACCGCCTTCAGCGTGCGCGGCGAGGACATCGGCCGGTTCGCGACGGCGTACCAACGTGCCAGTGCGGTCACCGGCGGGCAGGTCGTGGACGACGGCCCCGACGGGCAGTGGAGCCGGCCGCCGACGTTCGAATCAGGTGCCGCCGGACTGGTCTCGACCGCCCAGGACTACTTCGCCTTCGCTTCGGCTCTGTTGGCCGGCGGCTCCCACGGCGGCAGGAGGGTGCTCTCCCGACCGTCGGTCAAGCTGATGACCACCGACCAGCTAACCTCGGAGCAGCGGGCCGGCTCCGGGTTCCACCCGGGGTTCTTCGACGAGATGGGTTGGGGTCTCGGGATGTCGGTCCGGTCCCACCGCAGCCCGTTCGGCCAGTCGGTCGGCAGCTACGGGTGGTGCGGCTTCTACGGCACCGCCTGGTACAACGATCCTGAGCAGGACATGACGGCGATCTTCTTCATGCAGCGAGCGCACACTGGTGACCAGAGGTTGCCGATGTGGCACGACCTCTGGACCGCTGTCTACCAGGCGATCGAGAACTGACTGCGGGGGTACTGCCTCACCTGGTGTCGGTACTCGGTGGCGGCCAAAGCCCGGTGGCAACCCGCGCCGCACGAGGCCGAACCGCCGTAGTCCAAGATCTTCGGCGGGCCGTACGGCCCGCCGAACTCGCCGCTCGACCACCCGAACGGCCCGCAGGCCCAGTCCGAACCGCGGCAGAACTGCCAAGCGGATCGCTGCACGTCGCGCATGACGCCATTGCCGTGCTGGGCTTCGGAGTGGTCAACGCCCGGTGCCGGTGGTGAGGGGTGGCGGCCACGCGGCGGGGTCCGACGCGTCGGCCGGGGCGGTGGGGCACAGGACGTAGTGGCGTGGGGCGATGGCGTTGAGATGGCCGGGTAGTGCGGCCAGGCAACGGGCATGGGCCTGTTCGGGTGTCCGCACGGCGTCGATCGCGGTCAGGTAGGCGACCAGGTCGCGGCCGTCGACCGAGCCGAAGACGCGGGCCGTCGAAGGCGCCAGGGCTTCGTCCAGCAGTTGTTGCACCTCGGCGAGGTCGACCCAGCACGAGTCGACCAGCACCCAGTTCGAGGTGCGGGTGACGGGGTCCAGGCCGATGACCTCGCGGGTGCGCGAGGCGTCGAGGTCACCCACGGCCGCACCGACCAGCAGGCGCTCGACGGCCAGCAACAACGACTCTACCTCGGCCCGGGGCACCAGTCCGGTGTCCGCGCACCACAGGTCGAGCAGGACCCGGCCGTCCACCTCGTGCAGGTTCAACCGCACCGGCGTCGCGTCGTAGGGCAACGGACGCCACCGCAGCGCCGTCCGCCGCAGCGCGGCGGTGATCTCATCCGGCCGGTGCCGGAGGCCCGCAGTGACCCCGGACCACGACTCGGGCACGAGGCTGTTGAACAACGGGTCGTAGAGGAAGTGCACACCCCGCTCGTATTGGATCCGCTCGTCCGACGCGCCGCGCTCGACGCCGTCGTACCTGGCGTGCCTGCTCGCCTCCAGCACCGCGGTCCACGTGTGCTTGACCAGTGCGTCGAAGCTCCGGTCGCCGACCTCGACGGCGACGAGGTTGCCCTGCGCCAGGGGACCGACGAAGTCGACCAGGTGGCGGTCGAAGCGGTTGCTCGACAGCGACGGGAACACCAGCTCCCGGTAGCCGGTGCGCCGTGCCAGCACCGCGCACGTCGCGGCGAGCACGACGGAGGACCGGCTGGACCGGGTGCGTGCCGCCACCTGTCGCACCGCCATCGCGGCGGCCGGCGACGACAGCTCCACCGCCAGCGACTCGCCGGACCGCGTGGCCCCCGGCAGCGCGAGCAGGCAGCGGGGTTGCCGCCGCGCCAGCTCCCGCACGTAGTCGTTCGCCGCACGGGTCCGACGCCGCTCGGCGGGTGTCGCCTCCAGCTCGGCCTGGTCCAGCGGCTGGTGGCGGGGCTCGCCCACCTGCCGGAGGTCCGGGTGCGCGAGCATCTCGGTGAACTCGCGCTTGAGCACCTCGATGGCGCCGAAGTCGACGGCCAGGTGAGAGAACCCCGCGACGCAGGCGATGACCGTGCCCTGCTCGTCGGTGGCCACCGCCATCCGCAGCGTGGTGGCCGCCGTGTCGCGCCGTTCCCCCAACCACACGAGCAGCCTCCCGGCCACCGCCGAGCGGTCGCGAGGCCCCCACGGACCCCCGTCGAGGGCGCACACGTGGAGCGTGAACGTGCTCGTCGCCGCGACCACCTGACGGGGGTGCTCGCCCCGGACGTAGGTGGTCCGCAGGGATTCGTGCCTGGCCACCAGCACGGCGGCCGTCTCGACCACGTCGTCCACGGACCTGCCGTCGAGCACGGGCAGTTCGACGCGCAGGACCGCGTTGGGGTGGTCGGCGTCGCGCCCCAACCACTGCAGGATGTTGAGCTGGCCGAGGGTGACGGGTCCCTCGCCCGCGCGCGATCCCTCGGAGCTGACCTGGATGGCGTCGACGGGCGTGAGCCGCACGCGCCGCCTGCGCTGACCGGTGTCGATCGAGGTGCTCATCCCGATCAGCCGATCAACCCGCGCAGCGCGCCGGCCACGTCATGCGGCGTGTGCTCGCGCGTCACCGCCGATGGCCAGTCCGCGAACGCCGGCCGGTCTCCCGACGGGCTGAGGAAGACGTCGAGCGGACCGGAGTACGGCCGGGGTTCCCAGTCGCGGACGGCGACCTCGTTCGCCTGCCACACGCGCGCCGAACGCCGGACGAACTCGGGGGTCGCGTCCGACGGCACGAGGTCGAGTTCCTTCCACCGGTCCAGGACCGCGACCAGGTCATCGGGCGGCTGGTCGAACCGGGGTCCGATGTCCAGGAGCTCGGCGTCGACCAGGACCAGCAGCCGAACCTCGGCGCCGTCCTCGGTGAGCCGGGCGGCCATCTCGTGGGCGACCGCCGCACCGGTAGAACAGCCGCCGAGCAGGTAGGGGCCGGTCGGCCACGCCGCGCGGACGGCTTCGACGTAGGTCTGCGCCAGGGAACCTGCAGAGGCGACCGGGTCGACTTCGGAGTAGAGCCCGGCCGCCTGGAGCCCGAACACGGTGAACTCCTCGCCCAGCGCCTGAGCGAGCCCGGCGTACGGGCCGACCTGCCCGTTGGCCGGGTGGACCAGGAACAACGGGGGAGCGGTCCCGTCGCCGCGCTGGATCTCCACCAGCGGGTCGGACAGCTGCCCGTTGTGGTCGCGCAGCCGGGCGGCGAGGCCTTCCACGGTGGGGTGCTCGGTCATCACGTTCAGGGGCAGCTGGACGCCCAGTTCCTCGAACACGGCGTTGACGACCCGCGCCGCGTCCAGGGAGTTGCCGCCCAGCTCGAAGAAGTTCTCCCGGATGCCGACGGCGAACCCGATGACCTCCTGCCACTGCCGGGCCAGCCACAGCTCCACCGGGTCGCGGGGGTGCCGGTAACCGGTGTCGAGCACGTCGTCCACGGTCGGGTTCATGGTGTGGGTGCACCGCCTTCGTGATCGGCGGCGAGCCGCCAGCGCTGGATCTTCCCGGCCGCCGAGCGGGGGAGTCGGTCGACGAACGCGAAGTGCTTGGGAATCTTGTAGCCGGCCAGGCGCCGGCCGCAGTGCGCGGCGAGTTCGGCCTTGCGGACGCTCACCTCGGGTAGCAGCACCACCTGCACGCCGACCACCGACCCAAGGGTCCCGTGCGGCACGGCCAGCGCGACGGCGTCCACCACCGCGGGGTGGGCCAGCAACGCGGCCTCGACCTCGTTCGGGTCGACCTTCTCACCACCGACGTTGATCGTGCCGTGGTCGCGGGGTTCGAGGTAGAGGTAGCCGTCGCGGTCGAGTCTGCCGCGGTCGCCCACCGTGGCGAACCCGTCCGGGGTGGTGCGGACGACCTGGTCGTTGACGTAGTCGGACCGGCCCACCCGCAGTGGGGTGCGCATGAACACGGTGCCGGCCTCGCCCGGCGCGACGGGCCTGCCGTCGTCGTCCAGGACGCGGAGCTGGGTCAGCACACCGCGCCCGACGGTGCCGGGCCGGGCCAGCCACTCGTCGCCGCGGGCCAGCGTCACGCCGATGCCCTCGGTCGCGCCGTACAGCTCGAAGACCCGCTCGGGGCCGAGCAGGTCGATCCACCCGCGCTTGGTCTCCGCGTCGCAGGCGGCCGCGGTGTGCAGGAGCGCGCGCACGCTGGTGAAGGCCGCCGGGTCCGCGTCGGCGAGCATCAGGATCTCGCGCATGTGCGTCGGCGTCAGCTGCACCCACTCGATGCGGCGCTGCCGCACCAGGTCGACGGTCCACTGCGCAGCGAAGAACGGTTGCAGCACAACGGTGTTGAGGTCCAGCAGCGCGTCCACGAACACGGTGAACGGCGCCGCGTGGTACAGCGGACCGACGATGAGCTGCCGCTGGCCGGTCCGCCAACCGGTCTGCCGGATCACCAGCGACGGCGTCCGCGCGGGGTCGTAGCGCAACGGCCCCGGTCGCGCCGAGACCTTCGGCACGCCCGTGCTCGCGCCGGTCGCCAGCAGGTAGGCCGCGGCGCCGTCCCGGGTCGACGGCGGCGTGGCCGACACGATCGGCGGCCCCGGCCGGTTCCAGGCGTCCATCAGGTGGACGTGCCCGTACCGGCGGCCGATCAGTCCGAACAGGACGTCCCGCTCGGCCGCGGGGGTGGCCGGGTTCAGCGCGAAGACGGGCACCTCGGCCGCGAGCGCCGCCGCGATGCCGGTCGCGGCGGCCAGGGTGTTGGCCGCCTCCACGACGACGCACGACGGCACGTCCGGGTCGAGCGCCGCCCGCAGCGCGGCCACCGCGTCGTCAACCGACCCGGCGAGTTCCCCCCACGACATGGTCTGCTCGGCCAGGTCGGCGTCGAACCCGATCAGGGCCGTCCGACCGGGTTCGGCGCGGGCGATGTCGGCGATCCGCCGGTGCACGGAGAGGGTCATCGCTACCGCAGGACCTCGGCCAGCCGCCGGACGTTGGACGCGCTCATGAACTCGTACACGTCCAACGGCCGGTCGAACTCCGCTTCGAGCGCGGCGATGATGCCGAGCGCGGACAGCGAGTCGCCGCCCAGCTCCAGGAAGTCGTCGGTCGCGCCGACCGGCCGCACGTCCATCTGCGCCGACCAGATCTCCGCGACCCGCCGCTCGACGTCGTCGCGCGGATCCTCGAACAGGGTGCACCGGCCATCGGCGACGGCCGCCGCCAACTGCCCGGCGTCCACCGCGCCATCCACCATCGGGACCTGGTCCACGACGAACACACCGTTGAGCCCGCAGTCCTCGCCCAGCTGTCGGTGCACGTGGTTGCGGAGCACCGGCCCGCTCAGGTACTCGGTCAGCTCGACCGCGGCGACCGTGACGTCACGGCCGTCGTGGCGTACGACGGCGACCTCGGCCCGGCTGACGCCGGGGTGCGCGGACAGGACGTCGGCTATCTCGGCCACGTTCACCACGGGCGCTCTCCTATCAGCAGTTCGGCGACGAGGTCGTGCACCGCGGGCTCGCGCAGCAGGTCGGCGTGGTCGAAGTCCAGCGGGAGGCGTCGGACGTCGTCCACGGGCGGCTCGTGGTCCTTCGAGGACACGAACAACGGCGTCCCGGAGCGCGTGTCGAACCGGCCCTGGGCGGCCAGCAGCATGTAGTCGACGTAAGCGGTGAACCCGCCGGTGAGCTGCTGCCGGAAGAACTGGTTGAGCGACAGCCGGGCGGCGACCTCGCCCATCAACGCGTCGTACCGGTCGACCAGGGCCGCGGCGATGCGGGGCAGGTCGTCCGGGTGCGCCTCGACCAGCCCGTCCGCCAAGGCACGCGCGTCGTCCAGCTCCTCGGCGGTCAGGTGGTCCGCGGAGGTCTCGATGGTGGACGTGAACTGGTCGCCGAACGAACCGGCCGTGGTCGCCGCGGCGTCGAAGAGCAGGGTCACCGGCGCGGGCGCCGACTCGGCGACGGCATCGGCGACGCAGGTGGCCAGCGACGACCCGGCGCAGTACCCCAGCACCGCGCGCACCGGGCGGCCGGTCGCCGCCACGTCTGCCACCCAGCGGTCGACGCACGCGTCGAGCGACCCCGAGCCCGGCTGGGCGATGTGCAGGAAGCAGGCGTCCACCGGGACACCGGACGCCAGGTCCGCGAACCCCGCCGCGGCCCGTCCGCCAGGGAAGTCGAGGCACAGCACGAGGTCCGGGCCGCGATCGGACAGCTGTCGCCAGTGCGTCAGTTCCACTACCCGACCTCCCGGGCGTCCACGGCCGCCGCCAGCGCCGGGTAGTCGACCTTGCCGCCGGGGGTCCGCGGCAGGCGGTCGACGTGGCGGACCGCCACGTGCCGGCTCGGCACCCCCAGCGCCTCGGCGAGGTGCCGCCGCTGCTGCTCGTGCACATCCGGGTCGCCCGCGCCGAACAGGTACACCACGTCGTCGTCGGAGACCACGGCGGACGGGTGGTCGGACCGCTCGACCATCCGCTCCAGGTCGTCCAGGCTCGTGCGGACACCGAGCACCTTGACGATCCGCTTGGTGCGGCCGGTGAGGTAGAGGTAGCCGTCGCGCAGGTATCCGAGGTCGCCCGTGTCCAGGACGTCCACCTCGGCCCCTCGGCCGAGGTCGTCGCGACCGGTCGCGTAGCCGAGCATCACGCCCGGACCGCGGTAGTGCACGGCGCCCTCGCCGGGTGCGGCCCGGCCGTGTGCTTCGACGGGCGCGATGGTGACGACGCCGCCGGGCACCGCCGTCCCGACCGAGCCGAGGCGGTCGGGGAGGGCGGCCGGGTCAAGGCACGTGATCCGCGAGGTGGCCTCGGTCTGGCCGTACATGGGGAAGAACCGGCCCTGCCGCCGCTGCATCATCCGCACCAGCCGCATCGTCAGCTCGTCGCCGAGGCGTGCGCCCGCTTGGGTCATCGTGCGGATCTCGGTGCGTTCCAGTAAGTTCACGTGCGCCGGTCCGAACGCCGCGTAGGTCGTCGGCACGGCGGCGAACGAGGTGGCACCCGCCCTCGTCACGTGGTCCCACAGCGCCAACGACAACGGCGACCGGTCGGTCAGCACGATGCTCGCCCCCGCGCTCAGGTGGCTGTTCACCACCGATAAGCCATAGGCATGGGTGATCGGCAACGTGGTCGGCGCCCGTTCGGCGGACGTGACGCCCAACGCGCGGACGATGGCGTCGGCGTTCTCGGCCATCGCGTCGTACGACAGCCGCACCGCTTTGGGGCTCCCCGTCGTACCGGAGGTCGACAGCAGCAGCGCCGTGTCCGGGAAGATGCCACCCGCCGGTCGCGCCGAACGCCTGCGGAAGACGTGCGATCCTCCCACCTCGCCGACGGGCACGTAGCCACGGGCAGCCAGGTCCGACCCGCCGCCGGGCTCCGGCACGACGAATTCCGGGTGGTACTTCGAAAGTATTTCGGAGGAGGTGGGAAGGAATGCGACCGTGTGGCCGAGCCGCAGCGCGGCCAGGTAGGTCAACAGGGTGGGCAGGTCACGATCCCCCGCGCACAGCACCAACGCCTTGGTGTCGTGGCGCAGTGATCTCTCGGCCTCGCCGACGAGCGCGGCCAAGTCGCCGTACGACAGCGTCTTCCCGCCGACGAGGTGGACAGCAGGGGACCCCGGCGGCGCCTCTCCGAGCGTCACGAGATCCAGTATCGCCGAGGGCATGGCGCACATTCTGAGGCTGTTCCGAACCGCGGTCCATAGCCCATATTCGGGTACGGGCTCGTGCTTGACGGCCAAGACCCCCGTGGGGCAGATTCCCGTTGACCTCCCGGAGAGGGGAAGTGCCGCCATGAATTCTGAGATCCGCCAGTTCCTTTTCGACTCGTTGACGGTCATGAAGTACAGCACCGCCGACATGGACGACGACACGGTGCTCGGCCCGGCAGGCGCCGACCTCGAGTCGCTGGCCCTGGCCGAGCTCTCGCTGCGGGTGGAGGACCACTTCGGCGTCCGGTTCGACGAGGACGAGGCCGAGCGGTTCGCCGCCATGACGGTCGGCGAGTTCTGCGCCGAGGTGGCCCGGCGCGCGCAGACCGCAACGGCGACGTGAGCGCGAGCGTCGCCGTGACGGGGATCGGGCTGGTCAGTCCGGTCGGCGCGGCGGTCGAGGAGGTCTTCGAGGCGGTGTGCTCCGGTCGGTCCGCGATCGTGCGCCCGCCGGAGGACCACCCGCTGCACGGCGTGCTCGACGCGGCCGCGATCGGACCGGCCATCGACCCGGAAAGCGTTCTGCCGGCGAAGGAATCGCGCGTCGTGGACCGCTCGATCGTGATGGCCGTGCGGGCCGCGGACGACGCGCTGGCCGACGCCGGGATCGAGATCGGCCGCGACGTCGACCCGTACCGCGTCGCGGTGGTGCTCTCCGGGGTCGGCGGGCTCGCGACGCTCGCGGAACAAGCCGTGGAGCGGTCCCGGCGCGGCCGGCTGGGCGTGAGCCCGTTGCTGCTGCCCGGCGTGCTGCCCAACATGGCCGCGGCGCGGGTCGCGATCAAGTTCGGCATCCGGGGGTACACGTCGTCCTCCGGCACGGCGTGCGCCGCCGGTGGGCAGTCCATCGGCGAGGCGATGCGCATCCTCCGGGCGGGCGAAGCGGACGTGGTGGTGTGCGGGTGCACCGAGGCACCGCTGTTCCCGACGTTCGCCGACGCCTTCGGCAACGCGCTCGCCCTCGCCCGCGGTTGGCCCGACCCGACCACCGCGAGCCGCCCGTTCGACCGGCGCCGCAACGGTTTCGTGCTCGGTGAGGGCGCCGGCGTGCTCGTGCTGGAGCGGTCCGACTTCGCGCGGGCGCGCGGCGCGGCAGTGCACGCCGAGGTGCTCGGCTGGGGTGCGACGAGCGACGCGCACCACCCGACCACGCCCCGGCCCGACGGCTCCAGCGCGGCGCAGAGCATGCGGATCGCACTTCGGGATGCCGGACTGTCCACAGGCGACATCGACTACCTCAACGCGCACGGCACGGGCACGAAGGCGGGTGACTCCGCCGAGGCGGCGGCGATCCGCGGCGTGTACGGCGACGCCATGCCGCCGGTCAGCTCGACCAAGGGTGTCACCGGGCACATGCTCGGCGCGTCGGGTGTGGTCGAAGCGGCGATCGGCATCGTCGCCATGCGCAAGGGGCTGCTCCCACCGACCCACAACCTGGACGATCCCGACCCGGCCTGCGACCTCAACCACGTCCGCGGTGAGGCGCTGCCCGCCGCGGTGGGCGCGGTCATGTCCAACTCGTTCGGCTTCGGTGGCCACAACGTGAGCGTGATCTTCGGGAGAGCCGATGGGTAAACGGATCGTCCACGACCTGGTGCCCGTACCGTTCTCCGGGCCCGGAGCGGGAGCCGCGCCGCTGACCTGGGGGCAGAAGACCATCCTCCACGACATGCGCACCAGCGACTGGACCTACAACATCTGCGGTGCGCACCACCTGCCGGAGGGCCTCACCGTCGCCGACGTCGCCGATCGCCTGAGCCGGCTAATGAGCAAGCACCCCGCGCTGCGGACGCGGTTCGGCACCGACGACGAGGGCAAGCCGTGCCAGGTGGTGCACGGGTCGGGCGAGATCGACCTGGAAGTCATGACCTTCGCCGACCACCTCGACCGCACCGATGCCGTCGACCACGGCAACAGGCTGTGGCTCAAGTGGATGGCGGCCCCGCTGGAAGAGCACACCCCGTGGCCGCTGCGCATGGGCGTGATGCAGTACCGGGGCGAAGCGGTGTACCTGGTGCTCACCCTCGGCCACATGGTCGTGGACGGCGTGGGCGGGTTGCTGCTCATGACCGACCTCGACCTCGGCGAGCTGGTCGGCCGCCCGGTGGACCCGGACGCGGTGCGGCTCGCCGACCTCGCCCGTCGGGAGGCGACGCCGGAGTTGCGGCGGGTCAGCGACCGGGCGATGCGCTACTGGGAGGGCCACCTCCGTTCCCTGCCACCGCTGACGTTCGGCGGGTCGGGTGCGCCGGACTACGAGGCGGGGCGGCGGTGCCGCAACGTGCGGTTCCAGTCGCGGGCCGCCTACTTGGCCGTGGTCGAGATCGCCCGGCGGACCCGCACGGACACCGGACGGGTGTTGCTCGCGGTGATCGCCACCGCGATCGCCCGGACCACCGGCGTCAACCCGCTGACCTTGCACGTGGCCGCGGGCAACCGGTACCGGCCCGGGTTGGCCGATGTCGTCGGCTCGGTGGTCCAGAACGCCGTGCTCACCCTCGACCTCGACGGCACAGTCGACGACGTGATCGCGCAGGCGCGCCAGGCCAGCACCGCGGCCCTGATGAACTCCTACTACGACCCCGACCAGTTGGCGGAGCTGGCCGCGCGCCTGGACGCCGAACGCGGCTACCCGGCCCGGATCACGTGCCGGATCAACGACCGGCGGTTCAGCACCAGGGCCCAGGCCGACGCGGTGGCGGACGCCGCGCCCCTCACCGAGGACGAGATCAGGGCCAAGCTCCCCGAAACGCAGGTCATGTGGCACAAGTTCGTCTACCGGTGGACCGACCAGCTGTTCGTCAACATCGAGGACCATCCGGACGCCGTGTACCTCCAGGTGGTCAACGACACCGAGGTCTTCCCGCCCGAGCAGGTGGAAGCGATGTTGTACGCGGTGGAGGAGGTGGCCGTCGAGGCCGCGTTCCGGTCGGACGTGCCGACCGGCGCACAACCCCGACCGGCCGT
Organism: Actinosynnema sp. NPDC037264; assembly: GCF_055603705.1. Lineage (NCBI taxonomy): Bacteria > Bacillati > Actinomycetota > Actinomycetes > Pseudonocardiales > Pseudonocardiaceae > Actinosynnema > Actinosynnema sp. NPDC037264. The sequence goes on from NZ_JBVJVK010000042.1 coordinate 26,907, forward strand.
CACCGGCGCCTGACCGAGGCAGCCGATCAGTCCACTGAGGACTGATCGGCCGCGACCCGGGCGAGGCAGAGGTAGCGCAGTTCCGGGTCGTAGTCGCCCGCCAGCACCGTGTCCTCCTGCGCACCGGCCAGATCCCACCACACACCCGTCGTGGGCTGCCCGGCCGGCGCGCGGGTGTGGTCGGGGTGGTCCGGCCACACCGCGGCGAGCGAGTCGCTCAGCGCGACCCGTGCGCCGGGGTGGCCGGCCGACAGCTCGGCCACCCCTCGCCGAGCCAGTTCGGCTACGGTATCCGGCCCCACGTCGGGGTACTGGAGCACCTCGGTAGCCCGGGCACCCGCGCTCCCCTCGTACAACATGGCCACGCCCCGGTGTGCCAACGGTGTCGCCGCCGCCGACTCGTAGGGCAGCGCGGCCTGTTCGACCACGACCAGCAGCGCCCGCCGCACGCCGTAGTCGCCGATCAACCGCAAACCGGTGAACGGCGACGCGCTGCCCTGGTCGCACACGGCGAACGACATCGGCGTGCCGGGGCAGACGTGGCTGAGGTAGGTCGCCGTCGCCCGGCCCGGCCACACGTCGTGGATCGAGAACGCCAGCACCAGCAGGTCGACCGGCTCCGTCGGGGGCACGACGTCCGACACCAACGCCTTCGCCATCTCGCCGTAGGACTGGCCGGACAGGTCGGTGAGGGGTCCGGCGTCGAAGGGTCGGACGAGGTCCGCGAAGTAGTCGGTCACCTGCGCGCGGTGGTCGTCGTCGGCGAGGACGTCGGCGTTGCCGGTGAAAGCCCTGCGCCCCGCGCAAACCAGACGCATCACCAGGGCCGGCTGTGGCCGGCGATGAACGTGGCCAGCTCGCCGACGGTCAGCAACTCGTCCGGGCGCATCCGCTCCACGTCGATCTGGATGCCGAGCTGCTCCTCCACCTCCAGCAGCAGCTCCAAACCCAGCGACGAGCTGACCCCCAGCTCGTCGGCCATTTGCATGTCCTCGGTGATCGGCTCCTCGCGCTCGACCAGCCGCTTGAGGACGGTGGTCATGGCTTCGACCACGCGTTCCCGTAATGCGCTGTCGACCTGGGCGTCCGGTGCGGTCATGGCGGCCTCCTGAGTGGGACGTGGGATCAGTGCTGGAACACCATCGCGGAGAACGTCGCCCCGGCTCCGGCGCCGACGGTCGCGACGAGGTAGTGGTCGCCCTCGCGGAGCAGGTCGCGCTCCCTGGCGGTGCGGTAGTTGGCGAACGCGTCGGTGCAGAACAGGTGGCCGTGGTCGGGCACGTTCGACAGCAGCACCCGCTGCACCGGGAAATCCATGAGCGAGCAGAGGCGTTGCCAGGTCACGACGTTGACGTTGTGCGGCAGGACCAACCGGATGTCGTCCAGGGCGAGCCCCGCGTCGGCGACGGCCCGGTTGATCACCTCGGCCAGGGACGGGCGGTACTGGCGTTGGAACTCTTCCTCCCGGTCGCCGAACTCGCCGTCGAATTCACCGCGTTGGGCGCACACGAAGGACAACATCCGGTCGCGCGGCCCGTTGGCGCTCACCAGGCACGCGGACGCGCCCTCGCCGAACAGCGACGTGCCGGGAATCAGCCGGGCGTGGCGGGTGAACGCCTTCTCGCCCGTCAGCACCAACGCCAAGGCGTCGTCCGGGTCGCGGGCGAGCAGCCGACCGGCCAGCTCGACCGCCAGCAGCCCGCTCGCACAACTCTGTTGCGTGACGGTGAAAGCCAGCGCGTGACCGAGTCCCAGCTCACGGCAGACGTCGTGCAGCGGGTTGTGCGGGTACGGCACGACGACCGGCATCGCGCGGCCGTGGATCACGTACCGGACCCGGTGCTCCTGGCCGCGCAGTTCGGCGAGCCCTTCCACGGCGGCGCGCAACAGCTCGGCGGGCGAACGGTCCGGGTCGAACCGGACCTGGTCGAGCCCGTGGAACCGCCGGAAGAGCCTGACCTGGATGTCGGTCAGGCCGAGCGGGTCGGCCAAGTCCTCGAGGGGAACGCGGAAAGCCGGTGTGTACACCGACACCGCGTCGAGAGCGGTCACACTTCGGGATCCCACCACGTCGTTCCGGGGAACGTCAATGTGTGCCACCATGTTGCGGTGTCGCGGTTTCTGCTGGTCGTACTGCCGCTGCAAGGCCACCTCTACCCCATGCTCGCGATCGGGCAGGAACTCGCCCGCGCGGGTCACGACGTCGTCTGGTGCGGTCCGGAGAACGTGCTGCGCCCGCTGGTCGGTCCGGACGTGACCGTGCACCCCACCGGCGCACGGGCTTATCGCCGCTACGACGAGATGGGCATGGCCGGGGTGCGGGCGATGTGGGACGGGTACCTGATCCCGTTCACCCGCTTCACCCTCGGCCCCGTCGATGAAGCTGTGCTGGAGCACAAGCCGGACGTCGTCGTCACCGAGCAGTACGCGCTGGCCGGTGCGTTGGTGGCGCACCGGCACGGCATTCCGTGGGCGACCCTGTGCACGGGCACGCTGGAGCTGACCCCGCCCGAAGACCTCGTCGGGTTCGAGGACTACCTGGCCGACAAGATGGCGCAGGCGGTGGCGATGGCGGGCCTGTCCGACGAGCCGATCGACCCCCGGTTCTCGCCGCACCTGGTGATCGCCCTGATGACGCCCGGACTCGTGGGCGACGCTGTGCTGCCGGACCGCTGCGTACTCACCGGCGCGGCGCTGGGCACCCGGCCGAACGCGCCCGATTTCCCCTGGCAACGCTGGGATCCCGACCGCAGGCACGTGCTGGTGACGGTCGGTACGCTGGTCGGCCACATGATCGGCGACTTCTACGACCGGGCCGCCGCGGTGCTCGCACCCATGGCGGACGAGGTGCAGGCGGTGTTCGTGACTTCGGGCGTGGCCGCGGAGTCCTTCCCGGACGACGCCATCACCGCCGAGCTGGTGCCGATGCTCGACCTGATGCCGAAGCTGGACGCGGTGGTGTGCCACGCGGGTGGCGCCGTCAACGAAGCGCTCACCTTCGGGGTGCCGATGGTCGTCGCGCCCGTCCGGGCCGAGCAAGTGGCGCTGGCGCGGCAGGTGGCCCGGTCGGGCGCGGGCATCGAGGTGCCGATCCTCGACGTCACAGTGGCCGAACTGGACGCCGCCGTGCGGGCGGTGCTCGACGAGCCGGACTACCGGCGCAACGCCCGTCGGATCGGGGCGGAGTTCGCCGCCGCCGGTGGCGCGGCGGCCGCCGCCGCCCACCTGGTCGAGTTGGCGTCCGGCACGTGACCACACGCGAGCGGGAGGACGGTCCGGTGGACGGGTCCAGGGTGAAGGCGCTGCCGGCGGCCGAGGAGTTCGCGTGGGCGAGACAGCGGCGGGCCGACATCCGCCGCGCCGGTGGCGTCCTGGACCTGGTGCTGCCGCTGCGGGAGGGCGGTGGCGGCCCCGCGCTGTTCTGCGCGCCGCCGTTGGTCGGTGCGAGCTGGTGCTACCTCGCGCTGCTGCCGCACCTCGCGCCCGAGCACCCGGTGTACGGCCTGCAACTGCGCGGTCTGCGCAGGCCCGAACCGCTCCCGGTGGACATGGCCGAGGTGGCGCGGGACTTCGCCGACCGGATCAGGCTCACCCAGCCGCACGGCCCGTACCACCTGTTCGGGTGGTCGATCGGCGGCAACACGGCGCACGCGATCGCCGAGGAACTGGAGCGCCGCGGCCACGAGGTAGGCCTGCTCGTCATCGGTGACACGCTGCCCGGCCTGCCGAACAGCCTCAGCGTGGCCGATGACGACCTGTGGCTGGTGTGCGACTTCGTGCTCCGCGAGCTCGGCTACCAGCCGGTGGTCGAGCCGGACGACCCCGACCCGGTGCGCCGGATGCTGGAGGTGGTCCGCGGTCGGCCCGGGCTGGGGCTGCACGACTGGCCGGATCGCCAACTGCTCGCCTTGCCGCACGTGATCCGGAACAACCTCGCGGTGGCACAACGGCATCGCCCCGGTCGGGTCCGCTGCCCGGTGCTGTTCCTGTCCGCCACCGAGGACGAGCAGACCACCGAGGCGAAGGTGGGCTCGTGGGACGACTGCGTGAGCGGACCGGTCGACGTGGTCGAAGTGGACTGCCTGCACGAGCACATGCTGCTGCCGGAGCCGGTCGCGCGGATCGGCGCCGCGATCACGGCCCGGCTGGCCGGGAACCCGAAGTCCTCCGCAGCCACTGCGGACACGTCCGAAAGCCTGATTGCCACAGGGGAATCGCGAACCTAGTCTCGGTGCACAAGCCCGCGCCCGCGGTCGCCAGGTTCACGAGACCGGCGATCGCCACCGCCGCAGTTCGCCGAGCGCCACCGCCCCACCGCCGCCGATGCGGGAACCCGACTTGGTGTCTTCCGTTCGGTGGTCCACTGTTCTCCGCAAACGGGAGGTCTGATGAGTCGGGCGAACCTGCGCACCGCGCTGGCACAGGACATGCGGGTCGGCGCGGGCAACGTGCTGCCCATGCTGCTGGAGCACGGCGCCGACCTGGACGCCCCCCGGCTGACCTTCGACGTCGACGTGGACGGCATCCCCGCGTGGACGCCGCTGTCGCTGCGCGACCTGGCCGAACGCGTCGCCGCGCGCGCGGACTGGTTCGCCCGCAAGGGGATCGGCCGACGTGACCCCGTCGCCGTGTTCGTCACGTCGGCGGCCGACGTGTTCCTCAACTTCTTCGCGCTCAACCACCTCGGTGCGATCCCGGCGCTGATGAACGGGAGCATGCCGATCGAGGTCGCCGCGGAGTTCGTCCGCCGGCTGCGCGGCGTCGGCGTGCTGGTCGACGCCGACCACGCCGCGCTGCGGGACCACGAACTGGGCGTGCCGGTCCTGGGTGACGCCGCGGAGACCGGCACCGGTGACCCCGCCCAGGCACCCCCGCCCTACCGCCACCACGGCGACGACCCGGTGGCGATCACGCACTCGTCGGGCACCACCCGGATGCCGACGCCGGTCGTGCACTCGCACCACTCCCTGTTCGCCGCGGTGCGCGCGGTGCGGCTCACCGAAGCCAGGCCGCACGGGCAGGTGCGCGAGCTGTCCGTGCTGCCCGCCGCCCACGCCGCCGGGATCATCGTGGTGAACCAGGCGCTGTGCAACGGCTACGAGCTGCTGTGCCTGTCCGGGCAGGGCGGGCCGTTCGAGCACAGCGGCGAGGTGGTCCTGGACGCCATCGAGCGGTGGCGGCCCACCGGGGTGTTCGGTTTCGCGGTCACCTGGGCGGAGCTGGCTCGGTTCGACCTGTCCCGGCGCGACCTGAGCTCGGTGCGCAACTGGTCCAGCACCGGCGACTGCGCGCACGAGGCGCACATCCGCAAGCTCGTCGCGGTCGGCAGCCACCCCGTGTGGACGGCGGACGGCGTGGTCGACGTGCCGGGCTCGAAGTTCATCGACACGCTGGGCTCGACCGAGATGGGCCACGCCGCGTTCGCCATGAGCCACCGGCTCGGCAGCGACCGCTACGACCGCTGCGTCGGCAAGCCGTACCCGTTCGCGGAAGTGGCGTTGCTGGACGTGACGACGGGCGAGGAGGTGCCGGTGGGCCAGGTCGGTCAGTGCGGGCTCAAGTCGCCGACGCTCGCGCCCGGCTACTGGAACGACTCCACCGCCACCTACCGCAACCGACTCAACGGCTACTACCTGACCGGTGACCTGATGTACCGGGACGAGGAGGGCTACTACTACCACCTCGACCGGGCCAGTGACGCGGTGGACCTCGGCGACGGGAACTGGCTCTACACCGCGTTGACCGAGGAGCGCATCCTCGCCCGGTGCCCGGACGTCCGCGACTGCACGGTCCTGGCGACCAGGCGGGAGGACGGTCCGCCGATCACCGACGTGCTGCTGGTGCTGCACGAGGGCGCCGACCCCGCGCTGGACCGGGGTGAGGAGGTCCGCGCCGCGGTCGGCGAGGCGGTGGCGCGCACGGTGCGCCGGGTCGACGTGGTGCCCGACGCTCAGCTGACGGTCGGGCCGACCGGGAAGGTCCGCAAGTTCCTCACGCGGCAACGGGCTCTGGCGGACGCGCCCCACGGGAGGTAGTTCGTGCGGTATCCGCTGTCGTTCGCGCAGGAGCACGCACTGTCGCTGCCCGAGCCCCTGTCCCACGCGACCTGGCTGGACGGTCCGGTCGATCCCGTCGCGCTGCAACGGGCGATGGACGTCGTGGTCGCCCGGCACCCGACGCTCCGGACGAGCGTCAGCGCCTCCGGCGAGCAGGTCGTCTCGGAGACCGGTCGCGTGGTGGTGGAGCACGTCGTCGTGCCCGGTGACGTCGAACGGGCCGAGTCGATGGCCGCGGCGCTGGTCGGGCAGCCGTTCGAGCTCTCCCGTGAGCCGTTGCTGAGGGCCTCGGTGATCGAGGTCGGCGCGGACCTGTTCCTGTTCGCGCTGGTGGCGCACCGGGTCATCGCCGACCGCTCCGCACTGGCGATGCTGATCGCCGATCTGTCCACTGTGTACGGCGAAGGGCCGTCCGAGCTGTCTCCGTCGTGGATGGACTACGGGGATTACGCCGTGTGGCAGCGTGAGCGGTTGGACGGCGAGGAGTTGGCGCGTCAGCTGGAGCACTGGCGCGAGGTGTTGCGTGACGTGCCCGCACCACTGCGGCTCCCGAGCGGACACCGTGCCGACCGGGTGACGGCGGCGGTCGACCCCGCCGCGGTCCGACGACTGGTCGACGTGGCGGAAGGCGTCGGAGCCACCTTGTCCACGGTGTCCCTCGCCGCGTACGCCGTGGTGCTGTCCCGGTACGCCCGGGTGGACGACCTCGTGGTCGAAGTGCCGGTGAGCGGTCGCGTGCGGGTGGAGCTGGAGCCGATCGCGGGCCCGTTCGCCGACGCGGTCCCCGTCCGGGTGTCCCTGGCGGGCGAACCGGCGTTCGGCGACCTGCTGGTCCGGGTGCGGAACGCCACCGCGCACGCGGTGTCGCACGACGAGGTCCCGCTGACGAAGCTCGCCGAGGAACTCGAGGTCGACCTGTCCGCGCCGCGGTTCACCTTCGGGCCGCGTGCCGCACCGGCGCTGGACCTGCCCGGCGTGACCGTGCGCGGCCACGCCGTCCTGACGGGCACCGCCGAAGCCGACCTCGACCTGCGGGCGGACGAGCGCGGCACGCTGACCCTGGAGCACCGCACCGACCCGGGGTTCGCCGCCTGGTTGCTGCGGTCGGTGGTGGCGGTGCTGGAGCACGCCTCCGCGGACACCGCGGTGGCGGAGCTACCGGTGCCCGCTCCCGAGGGGGACTGGTCGGCGGTGACCGAGCCGTCGCCGAACGGCGTGGTCAGGCCCGTCACCGCGGAGCCGGAGGCGGACGAGGACCCGGTGCCGTCGCGTGACCGGATCGAGGAGACCATGGCCGGGATCTGGGCTGAGCTCCTGCGCACCACCGAGCCGATCGGCCCGCACGACAACCTGTTCGCCCGCGGCAGCGGGTCGCTGACCGCGGTCCGGTTCGCCGCCCGCATCGCCGACCTCTACGGCGTCACCCTGCCGATGGACCGCATCGTCACTTCGCCCACGATCGCGGCCCTCGCCGAGGTCGTGTCGGCCGAACTCGCTCCCGGCCCGCCCGACGACACCGCCCGCGACGCCGCGCTGGCCGACCTCTCCGACGACGAGCTGGACGACCTGCTGCGCGCGGTCGTGGCCGCCCGCGAGCGCCGTCGGACCACGGAGGGGGACCTCCGGTGAGCACACCGCCGGTCACCGCGGAGAACATCGCGGACCTGACCACCGGGACGTTGTTCGGCGCGTTGGAGGACCCGGCGCTCAACTCGATGAATTTCCTCAACGAGGTCGCGATCCACTATCCGGAGGCGATACCGCTGGCGGCCGGCCGGCCGAGCGAGGAGTTCTTCGACCTGGAGGACGTGCACCGATATCTGCGCGAGTTCTGCCGCTATCTCGCACAAGAGCTCGAGCGGACCGAAGAACAGGTGCGGCGCATCGTATTGCAGTACGGTCGGACCAAGGGGATCATCCACGAACTGGTCGCGGAAAACCTGCGGCTGGACGAGGGCATCGCGATCGATCCGGAATCGGTGGTGGTCACCGTGGGGTGCCAGGAGGCGATGTTCCTCGTGCTGCGCGCGCTGCGCGCCGACGAGCGTGACGTCCTGCTCGCGGTGTCACCGACCTACGTCGGATTGACCGGTGCGGCGCGGCTGGTCGACCTGCCCGTCCGCCCGGTGCGCACCGGCGAGCACGGGGTCGACCTGGACGACCTGGTCGCCGTGATCCGGCGGGAGCGCGCCGCCGGTCGCAGGCCGCGCGCCTGCTACGTGGTGCCCGACTTCGCCAACCCGTCGGGGCTGAGCCTGGACGTGGCGACCAGGCGGCGACTGCTGGAGGTGGCCGCCGCCGAGGACGTCCTGCTGATCGAGGACAACCCCTACGGGCTGTTCCACGGCGACTCGGACCGGATACCCACGCTCAAAGCCCTGGACGAGGACCGGCGGGTCGTCTACCTGGGCTCCTTCGCCAAGTCCGTGCTGCCCGGCGCCCGGGTGGGCTACGCGGTCGCCGACCAGCGGGTGGTCGGCGCCGACGGCGTGGTCGGCCTGTTCGCGGACCAGCTGTCCAAGATCAAGAGCATGCTGACGGTGAACACCTCGCCGATCGCGCAGGCCGTCGTCGGCGGCAAGCTGCTGGCGCACGGCTGCCGCCTCACCACGGCGACCGCGCCGGAGCGGCAGCTCTACGACCGGAACCTGCGGCACCTCGTGACCGGGCTGGCCGAGCGCTTCCCGCCCGGTACGGACGTCACCTGGACCGTGCCGACCGGTGGGTTCTTCGTCGTGGTCACCGTCCCGTTCGGGGTCGACGACGCGCTCCTGGAACGCTCCGCCCGCGACTACGGCGTGCTGTGGACACCAATGGGGCATTTCTATGACGACAGTTCGGAAGTCCGCGCCCTGCGCCTTTCCTGCAGTGTCGTATCGGTCGACCTGATCGACCGCGGTCTCGATCGGCTGGCCGCATTGATCAATGACCGGCGGGCCGATCGGGGAACCCGATGATTCATCACGACCGATTGGCCGATGGTGCGTCGGGTGAACCCTGACGTACGATTCGGCTCACTCGGTCCGCGGCTGAGTCGAAAGTTCCGCGCAACATTTTCGAATGACCTCCGGAACCAGGCGGGAGAACTGATGACAAAAGGCCTGGCGTCGGCCGGATCGGCCCTCGTGGCGAGTTCGGAATGGGTCGACGAGATCCTGCTGCGCGGCGCGGACGACGAGAGCTGCCTCCACTCGTGCGGACCGGTCGACCGGGCCGCGCTGCGCCGGTTGGTCGCGCAACGGCAGGCACGCCTGGCGGAGGCGGGGCTGCGCGCGGGCGGGTCGCTCGCGCTGCGCCTGCCGCCCTCGATCGCGTACGTGGCCAACCTCCTCGCCGGGTGGCGCATCGGCGCCCAGGTGAGCCTGCTCGACCACCGGCTCACCGCGTTCGAGGTCGACGCCGCGCTCGGCAGGCTCGCGCCGCAGGTGGTGGTCGAGCCGGGACGGATCACGAGCAGCCCGCTGAGCCCGTTCGCGGACGTGGAGGAGACCGTCACGGCCCGCCCCGGCCGTCCCGCCGCGACACCGCACGCGGTGATCCAGCTCAGCTCCGGCTCCACCGGCCCGTCCAAGGTGATCGGCCGCACGGCCGCCGACCTGGTCGCCGAGATCGAGCGGTACACCCGGATCGACGGCGTGCCGCAGCCCGGCGAGCGGATCGTCGTGCTGGCCTCGATGGTGCACGTGCTCGGCCTGGTCGGCGCCCTGCTGTACGGCCTGCACGCCGGTGTCCAGGTCAGGCCGCCCGAACGGCTCACCGGCGACAGCGTGCTGGACGCGGTCGCGGCTGAACCGACCCCGGCGACGGTGCTGGGCGTGCCGTTCCACATCGGACTGCTCGCGTCCGTGGTGGACCCGCCGTCCCTGCCGCAGCTCAAGCGGATGACCACCGGCGGCGAAGCGGTGCCCGCCGCGACCGCCGCCGCCTTCACCGCGAAGTACGGCGTGCCGCTGGGCAACATGTGGGGGATGACCGAAGTCGGCGTGATCGCCACCGACCTGTTCGGCGAGCACCGGCCGGCCCTGACCCCGGCACCCGGGCTGTCGGTCGTCGAGCGGGACGGCGAGCTGCTGGTGAGCCGGGCGGAGTCGCCGTACGTCGGCTTGTCCGACCCGGACCGGTGGGCGGACGGCTGGCTGCACACCAGGGACGCGGGCGAGGTCGACCCGGACACCGGGCTCGTCACCGTCAAGGGCCGCCTCGACTCCCAGGTGTCGGTCGGCGGCCTGAAGGTCGACCTGACCGAGGTGGAGGCGACGTTGGCCGAACTGCCGGGCGTGGTGGCCGCAGTGGTGCTGCACGACGACGTCATCACCGCCTACGCCCAGCTCGACGCGCCCGCCACGGCGGCATCCGTCCAAGCGGCCCTGGCCGAACGGCTCGCTCCCTACAAGCGACCGCGACGGCTGCAAGTCCTCGACGCGATGCCGCGCACCACCACAGGGAAGCTGGTCCGCGACCGCTCGGTGCTCCGCCACGCCTCGCAGGAGGTGGCGCGATGAGCGCGCCGCCCGACCGCGAGGACATCCTGGCGATGCTCGCGAGCCTGCACGGCAGGCCCGCGCAGGACGTCCCCGAGCTGATCGAATCGATGGAACTGGCCTGGCTGGTGCACCAGGTCGAACAGCGCTACGGCGTGCGCATGGAACTCGACAGCGGTCAGTACGGCCGCATGACCACCGTCTCGGGAGCCGCTGACGTGCTCCGGGAAGTGATCGGGATGCCTGATGAACATTTCCGGGATTGACCACATCGAGTTATACGTGGGCGACGCGAGGCAGGCGGCGTTCTACCTCTGCACCGCCTTCGGGTTCAAGATCTGCGGTCAGGGCGGGCCCGAGACCGGGCTGGACGGCGTGCGCTCGTTGTTGTTGCGGCAGGGCGACATCCAGGTCGTCCTGACCACCGGCCTGGTCCCCGACCACCCCGCGACCGAGTACGTGCGCAAGCACGGCGACGGCGTGGCGGTCGTGGGCATCGGCGTGGACGACGTCGAAGCCGCCTACCGCGGCCTCACCGAGCGCGGCGCCGAGCCGGTGTCGCCACCGCGCGAGTACGTGACCGGGGGACCGGGCGGGCGCGACCAGCGGGTCGTCGTGGCCGAGGTCTCCGGGTTCTCCGACGTGACGCACCGGCTGGTCGAGCGGCACGGCTCGCCGAAGGAGTTCCTGCCCGGCGCGATCGAGGTCACCGACCCCGAGCCGCACACCGACGACAAGCTGCTGCGCGCGATCGACCACCTGGCGATCTGCGTGCCCGCGGGCGGCCTCACCCCGACCGCCCAGTACTACGTGGACGTGTTCGGGTTCACGCAGGTCTTCGAGGAGTACGTCGAGGTCGGCGGCCAGGGCATGGACTCCAAGGTGGTGCAGAGCCCGTCCGGGAACGTCACGTTCACGTTGATCGAGCCGGACCCGCAGCGCCAACCCGGTCAGATCGACAACTTCCTGACCTGGCACGCGGGCGCGGGCGTGCAGCACGTCGCGTTCGGCACCGACGACATCGTCAAGGCGGTGAGCACGCTCGGCGACAAGGGCGTGCGGTTCCTCGGCACGCCGGGCACCTACTACGACGCGCTCGAAGAACGGGTCGGACACCTGGACGCGCCGCTGGACGAGCTGCGCCGGCTCGGCGTGCTGGTCGACCGGGACCACTGGGGGCAGTTGCTGCAGATCTTCACCGAGTCGATGCACGTGCGCCGGACGCTCTTCCTGGAGATCATCGAGCGGCGGGGCGCGCTGACCTTCGGCAGCGGGAACATCAAGGCGCTGTACGAGGCGAAGCAGGGCGAGCTGTCCGGCACGACGGCCGGCTGAAGGGGAGAGCACCGTGAACGAGTTCGCGCTGACCGAGCAGGAGCGCGCCCTGCTCCCGACCGACGACGAGGTCCGGTTCTACGCCGAGCACGGCTGGTACCTGTCGAAGAAGCTGTTCTCCGACGACGAGGTGGACGAGCTGGCCGCCGCGGTCGACCGGTACTACGCGGGGGAGCGCAGCCGCTTGCTGCCGACGCGCCCGCCCCGGCTGGCCTATTGGACGCCCGAGCACGGTGATGTCCAGCGCCACAACGACTACGTGCACTACGAGAGCGACGCGATCGCCAAGGCGCTGCTCAAGCCGCTGATCGGCGCGGTGGCCGCGCGGCTGGCGGAGGCTGACGAGATCCGGGTGTTCCAGTCGACCCTGATCTACAAGCCGCCGATCGCCGAGGAGCCGTCCAACGTCGTGCCCTGGCACTTCGACAAGCACTACTGGTCGTCGTCCTCGTCGGACCGGATGCTCACCGCGTTCATCCCGTTCCACGACTGCGACGAGGAACTGGGCACGATCACCATGGTCGACGGCAGCCACGTCTGGGAGGAGGTCGGCTCGGACGACAGCGCCACCAAGCACTTCGCCGAACGGGACCCGGACCACCTGGAGAACCTGCTCACGGCCAACGCAGAGCACAACGGCACCACGGTCCGGAAGATCCCGATGATCATCCCCAAGGGGCACATGAGCTTCCACCACTGCCGGACCTACCACGGCAGCGGGCTCAACCGCTCCACCCGGCCCCGCCAGGCCATCTCGCTGCACCTGCAGGACGGTGACAACGCCTACCGCGAGTTCCCCCTGTCCGACGGCAACCTCGCCTTCTACAACCACGACTCGCTCGTGCGGCGCACCGCGGACGGCAAGCCGGACTACGCCGACCCGGAGTTCTGCCCGCCCGTGTGGCGCGCCTGACCGCCGTGGCGGCACACGCCCCGGACACCGACGTCGGCCTGTACCGCACGGTGCGGCTGATCCGCCGGTTCGAGGAGCGGGCGGTCGAGCTCGTCCGCTCCGGTGACATCATCGGCGGCATCCACCCGTACACGGGCCAGGAGGCCATCGCCGCCGGTGTGTGCGCGGCGCTGCGCGTGGACGACATGATCACCAGCACCCACCGCGGGCACGGGCACGTGCTCGCGAAGGGCGCCGATCCGGCCCGGGTGCTCGCCGAGCTGGCCGGTCGTGCCACCGGGTTGAACAAGGGGCGCGGCGGGTCGATGCACGCCGCGGACTTCGCGCTGGGCATCCTCGGGGCGAACGCGATCGTCGGCGCCAACGGCGCGATCACGGCGGGCGCGGCCTGGGCCGCCCGGCAGGAGGGGAGTGACCGGGTCGCGGTGAGCTTCTTCGGCGACGGCGCGGTCAACCAGGGCGTGCTGCTGGAAGCCATGAACCTGGCCGCCCTGTGGCGGCTGCCGGTGCTGTTCGTCTGCGAGAACAACGGCTACGCCACCACCCTGACCGTGTCGGACGCCGTCGCGGGCACGATCACCGGGCGTGGCGAGGCGTTCGGGATACCGTCGGTGACGGTGGACGGGATGGACCCGCGCACGGTGCTCGCCGCAGCGCGCGAGGCGGTGGACCGCGCCCGCGCGGGCAGTGGGCCGTCACTGGTCGAGTGCCTGACCTACCGGTTCGACGCGCACCACACGTGGGAGCACAAAGCCCGGGTCCGCTACCGGGACGACGACGAGGTCCTCAGTGGACGCGAGAGAGATCCGGTGGAGATCCAGGGTGCTCGGCTGACCGACGGTGAGCGGGAACTCCTCGACGCGGAGGTCGAGTCCCTTGTGGACGCGGCGGTCGCCTTCGCGCTCGACAGCCCGCACCCCGACCCCGTCGGCGCGCTCGACCACCTCTACGCGACCGGGATGCGAGCGCGTCCGGGCGGTGGTGGGTGATGCCGTGGCTGTCCTACCAGAAGGCGCTCAACCGCGCGCTCGGCGACGAACTGGCCCGCGACCCTTCGGTGTTCGTGCTGGGTGAGGACGTCCGGGTCGCGGTCTCCAACGTGACCGCGGGCCTGCTCAAGCGGTTCGGGCCGGACCGGGTGCTGGACACGCCGCTGTCGGAGCAGGCGTTCACGAGCTTCGCCACCGGTGCGGCGCTGGCCGGGCGGCGGCCGGTGATCGAGTTCCAGATCCCGGCGCTGCTGTACTTGGCGTTCGAGCAGATCGTCAACCAGGCGCACAAGTTCTCGCTGATGACCGGTGGTCAGACCCGCGTGCCGGTGACGTACCTGGTACCCGGCTCCGGGTCGAAGACGGGTTGGGCCGGGCAGCACTCCGACCACCCGTACGCCCTGTTCGCCCACGCCGGGGTGAAGACGGTGGTGCCCGCCACGCCCGAGGACGCCTACGGCCTGCTGACCACGGCGATCCGGGACGACGACCCGGTGGTGGTGTTCGCACCGGCGGCGGCGCTCGGCGTCCGGGTCGACCTCGACCACGACGGGCTGGCCCCGGTGCCGCTCGGTGTCGGCCGGGTCCACCGCGAGGGCGGTGACGTCACGGTCGTGGCGGTCGGGCACCTCGTGCACGACGCGTTGGCGGTCGCCGAGGAGTTGGCCGGTGACGTCTCGGTGGAGGTGTTCGACCCGCGCACCGTGTACCCGTTCGACTGGGAGGGGCTGGCGGCCTCGGTGGCCAAGACCGGTCGGCTGGTGGTGGTCGACGACTCCAACCGCATGTGCGGCATCGCGGCCGAGGTCATCGCCACTGCGGCCGAGCGGTGCGCCCTGGTCGCGCCGCCCGTCCGGGTGACCAGGCCGGACGGCGCCGTGGTGCCGTTCGCCCTCGGGCTCGACCTCGCCGTGCAACCCGATCGCGCCCAGCTCACCGCCGCCATCCAGAAGGTGCTCAAGCAGTGACGACGGAGGCCCGCATGCCACTGGACCCGCCGCTCGGGAAGCCGGCCTCCGCGCCGCTCTACACCCTTTCGATCGAACAGGCGCGGGCCGCCGACCTCGCCGCGATCCGGGCGGCGGCGGGCGCGGGCGAGCCGGTGCGCCACGTCACCGATCGGCACCTGCCCGGACCGGGCGGCGACCTGCCGATCCGGATCTACCGCCCGGTGGACGCGGCCGGACCCCTGCCCACCCTGGTCTACTTCTTCGGCGGCGGTTGGGCGCTGGGCAGCATCGAGACCTCCGACGAGATCTGCCGCGCCCTGGCCAACGCGGTGCCCTGCCAGGTGATCACCGTCGGCTACCGGCTGGCGCCCGAGCACAAGTTCCCCGCCGCCGTGGACGACTGCCGCACGGCCGTCGCCTGGATCGCCGCGCACGCGGCAGAGCTCGGCGTCGACCCCGACCGCCTCGCCGTGGCGGGCGACAGCGCAGGCGGCAACCTCGCGGCCGTGGTGACCTTCGACCGCGGCGGCCCCGCACTGGCCGCCCAGGTGCTGGTCTACCCCAACACCGACCACCGCGGCGACACCGAGTCCATGCGCGAGAACGACGACCCCGCCGCGTTCAACCGCCGATCCGTCGCCTGGTACTGGGGGCACTACCTGGCGAGCCCGGACGACGGCCGGGACCCGCGGGCCTCACCCCTGCTCGCCGAGGACCTGACCGGCCTGCCGCCGGCGCTCGTCATCACCGCCGAGCACGACCCGCTGCGCGACGAGGGCGAGCGGTACGCCGAACGACTGCGCGCGGCCGGTGTGTCCGTGATCGCGACGCGGTATGCGGGGGTGGCGCACGGCTTCTTCGCCATGTCGGGCGTGGTGGATGCGGCTCGTGAGGCGCGGGCCGAGGTCGCGGCGTTCCTGCGCACCTACCTCGGTCGGTGAAACCCATGCCACCGACACCACGTTCGAAAGGGATCTGAACCCGTGCGCATCCTCTTCTCCAGCCTCGGTCTGTACGGGCACACCTTCCCCCTGCTGCCGCTCGCCGTCGCCGCCCGGGAGCTCGGCCACGACGTCGACTACTTCACCGGCAGCCTCTTCGCGGACGTCCTGGCCACGCACGGCATCGGGCACATCCGGGGCGGCATGTCGCCGCGCAAGGCGTTCGAGTCCGCGATGGCGGGCGTGGAGTTCTCGACAGCGGGTGACGTCGACGCCGAGCGGGTCGCGTTCACGTTCGCCTCGGTGCTGCCGCGCAGCTTCGCCACCGGGCTCGCGCCGGTCCTCGCCGAGCGCAAGCCGGACCTGGTCGTGCACGAGTTCGGCAACCCCGGCGCGGGCCTGGCCGCGAAGGTCGCGGGCGTGCCCGCGCTGTGCCACTCGTACGGTCGGATGTGGCAGGAACCCGACTTCGCCGAACCCGCCCGCGACTACCTCACCGCCCTCGGCGCGGAGCTGGGCGTCGAGGTGCCCTGGACCGATCCCATGACGCTGGGCCACCCGTACCTCGACATCTGCCCGCCTTCGGTGCAGAACCAGGCTTTCCTGGCCTCGTCGGCGCACCGGATCCCGTTGCGGCCGGTGGCGTTCGCCACACCGGGCGAGTTGCCGTCGTGGGTCGTGGAACACCGAGAACCCCTGGTGTACCTGACTTTGGGCACGGCGTTCAGCGAGGCGTCACTGTTGCGCACCGCCATCGACGGCCTGGCGGTGGTGGGCGCGCGGGTGCTCGTGTCCGCCGGACGGAGGGCCGACCCGGCGGCGCTGAGTGACCTGCCGGACAACGTCGTGGTGCTGCCGTGGGTGCCCCAAGCCGACCTGCTGCCCCACGCGGACCTCGTGGTCCACCACGGGGGCGCGGGCACCACGTTGGGCACGTTCGGCGCGGGCGTGCCACAGCTCGTCCTGCCGCAGGCGGCCGACCAGTTCAACAACGCCGATGTGGTGACCGAGGCCGGCCTGGGCGACCACCTGCTACCCGGAGACATGACCGCCGAGGCGATCGCGACCAAGGCACGCCGACTGCTCACCGACGACGCCGTGCACCACGCGGCCCGCGCGATGGCCACCGAGGTGGCCGCCATGCCGTCACCGCACGACGTGGCCCGCACCCTGCCCGACCACACCTGACCGGCGGCGGTGCGCACGCCTGCTGCGACAACCAGTGCAGGCGATCCTCATCCGGCTGTCTCAGGATCGCGCTCACGTCCGGAGGAGACGGATCATGCGCACATCGAAGACATCGACCAATCCCGCGCGGAAGAAGCTCATGGCAGTGGCCGGCGGCCCCTGATCGGAGCTGTGTCGTGGCACCGGCCCGGTGCCACGACCGCGAATCGTCAGCACGATCGTGGTGCCGAACGTCCGGTTGACCTCACCGCGTGCGCTGCCCGAGCGAGAGGTGGCGCCGGTCCTGCGGTTGGCTCGGAGCGTTGACAGACTGGCGTGATGCGGATCAAGTACCAGGTCGTGACGTTTGATGCCGCCGATCTCACCGCCGAGAGCCGGTTCTGGGCGGGGGTGCTCGGTGGTGAGGTGGACGAGGATGGTGACTGGCACATGGTGGTGGTCGACGGGGCGCCCCGTGTCGGGGTGCAGCTCGCGCCCGACCACGTGCCTCCGCAGTGGCCGGACGGCCCGACCAAGCAGCAGGTGCACCTCGACCTGTGGGTCGAGGACTTCGCCGAAGCGCACGGACAGGTGCTGGCTCTGGGCGCCTCGGTGTTGAAAGCGGCGGTGGGGAACACGTCGGGGGATGATTTCCAGGTCTACGCCGACCCGGCCGGGCATCCGTTCTGCCTGTGCTGGCGGTCGCCGAGCAACAGGAGTGACCGAGGTCGAAGCGTCATCCGGACGTCCGGTCGCGTTCACCGAGCAGGCGTACGGGTGGAGTCGGTACGCGCCGCGGGAACCGCCCAACCTGTGCCTGGATCGGCTGACCTCGGTCCGCGCCCGCCGGGAGCACGACGTCGGCACGTGGCTGCCGGAGCCGGTGCCCACGGCAGGTGCGCCTCGCGGTGGCGGCGAGGCGCACCTGCCGGTCAACGTCCTTGGCTGGGGCAGGGGAGCAGCGCCATCTCGCGAGCGTTCTTGATGGCGGTGGCGACCTGGCGCTGTTGCTGCGGCGTCAGGCCGGTGACGCGGCGGGAGCGGATCTTGCCGCGGTCGGAGATGAACTTGCGCAGCAGTGCCGCGTCCTTCCAGTCCACGTCGGTGATGCCCTCCTTGCGCAGGAGGCTCACCCGGCGCTTCGGCGCGCGTTCGACCTTGGGCATCCGGCTCACCAGCTCGACTTGTTGACGCCGGGCAGCTCGCCGCGGTGCGCCATCTCGCGCAGTCGGATGCGGGACAGGCCGAACGCGCGGTTGAAGGCGCGGGGGCGGCCGTCCACGGCGTCGCGGTTGCGCAGCCGGGTCGGGCTGGCGTCGCGCGGCAGCTTTTGCAACGCCCGCAAGGCCTCGTCGCGGCGTTCCGGGTCGAGTCGGATGATCTCCATCAGCTCGTGGCGCCGCAGACGGTGGTGGGCAGTCGTCGCCGTCCGATGCGCAGCTCGGCCAGCAGGTCGTCGTAGGCATTGACGAGGGCGGCGACCTCGTCCATCGCCGCCTGTGCCTTGTGCCCGACCGACGCACCGCGTGAGGACGACACGTCCAGGTGCAGTTGCCGCCAGTGCGCCCGAGTCATCGCCACGCGGTCTATGAGCCGGCCCAGGGTCTCGGTGTGCAGCAAGGCCGCTGGCGGCGCGTCGGGCACCGTCTCGGCAGCCCAGCGGTCGATCTGCTCGATCAACGTCGCGCGGGCGTTCGCGCAGTCGATCAGGATTCGGGCGCAGGCCGCGAGCACGGCGTCGCGTGCGTGGGGGTTCTGGGCCGCCTGGAGTGCTTCGGCTCGTTCCTGGTGGCGGCGGGCCAGCAGCGTGACCAGCACCAGCATGGGATGGTCGTCGGCCGGGTGTCGGCCGTCGAAGGCCTGCGTGATGTCGCGCCCGGTGGGCAGCAGCAGCGCGTCGTTCGGGTCCAGTGTCGCGGTGACCACGGCATCCCACCTTCGGGTGAAGGATCAGAGCAGGTCAAGCGGTACGTCCTCGACGGTGCCGCACGTTCGCGGCCCTGCGGAAGACACGGAGCTGTCGTGCATCACCAGTTCGTGCCTGGGTCGCGGCAGGAACTTCTTGGCACCGCCCGGGATCAGCTCGGTGAGCAGCTTGTGCAGGCGGTTGACCGTGTCGGTGCGGGCCCGTCCGAGTTCGTCGCGCCGGTCGACCAGCAGCCGCAGGGCCACGGTGTGGTCGTCGGCGGCGACACGGTTGAGGCCGCCGGTGCGCAGCGCGACCAGGGCGACCGAGCGGCGTCGGTGGCGTCGGTCTTGCGGCCGTGCCCGATGTCGAACACCCGCGCCCGCACCGCGCGCTTCGCGGGCACGTCCAGGACCGGTTCGCCGTCGGCGACCAGGCGCTGCGCCAGGTGCTTCCCGACACCGTTGCACCCCTCGACCGCCCACACCCGGTCCGGCCTGCGCCGTCCTTCCTCGAGCATCCGCCGGTAGCCGCCGTTGTCCGTGCCGAACCGTCCTTGCCCGACGGTTCGTCCCCGACTGTCGACGATCTCGATCGTGGCCGAGCGCTTGTGTGGTCGACACCGATGACCACGGGACTCACATCGCCTCCTCGCCTGTTCAACGACCTGACAGACGGGGAGGGCAACGCTACTTCGAGCCGGACAGACCCCTCTTGAGCCACAACCCCGCCACGATGCCCGGCGGGACGCACGCCATGAGTGAGCCACACCCGTAACCGCGCAGGTGGGCAGCCGATGAGAGCGTCCCGCCGAACATCTCGACCGAGCCTGGCCGGGCATCGACCGTGCCACCAGTCAACAAGTAGCCGATGAGCAGTGGGCTTGACCCGTTCTGACGGACATCTGTGATCCTCACCTGGTTGTACGGACTCGGGTTACTGGATGATCACGCGTCTCAGTAGCCCGGAGGACAGCCCACGGTGCCGGAGCGGTACGCACCCGAGTTCCGTCGTAAGGTCCTCGCCCTAGTCGCGTCCGACCGCCGTGTCAGCCAGGTCGCGGCGGACCTCGACATCAGCGACCGGTTGCCACGGGCTCACCGACGATCCAAGCGGCTCGAACTACTCCAATCGAGCGCATCTCCGTAGTTCTCTGTCATGGCGGCGAGGGCACCTCGTCACCCCGGCGTCCATCCCCGTTCCGACGTCGAGGACCGCGCCATGACGGTGTCCGCCCTGTCACGCCCGACCACGCTTGCCGAGTGGATCGCCGCGACCATCCCACCGGGCATCCCGGCCCTGGACACCGCTCCGGTCGGAAGTGTGCGCTTCCTGTTCTACGGTCGCGCTTCCACCCGTGAACACCAGGACCCGCGTACCTCGCGGGCGTGGCAGCTGGATGTCGCGCGCAGGCTCATCGGAGGGCACGGCGCGATCGTGGGGGAGTACTTCGAGGTCGGGTGTTCCCGTCAGGTGCCGTGGCATCTACGGCCTCAGGCCGCGGCGATGCTGCGCTACATCGCGGCCAACGCGGACCGGGTCGACGCGGTGGTGGTCGGCGAGTACGAGCGTGCGTTCCTCGACGGCGCCCAGGTGCGGGAGTTGCGGGCGGTGCTGGAGCAGTTCGGGGTGCAGCTGTGGTTGCCGGAGGCCGAGGGGCCGGTGGACTTCGACAACCCCGCGCACGAAGCGCTGCTGGCGCTGCTGGCGAAGCGCTCGCTCACGGAGGTGTTGCGTTCCCGGCACCGGGTCGTCACGGCCATGCGGATGCAGACCGTCGAGCAGGGACGTTACCTCGGCGGCAGACCGCCCTACGGCTACCGGCTGGTTGACGCTGGCCCGCATCCGAATCGGGCGTTGGCGCGGCGCGGGGTGCGGCAGCAGCGGCTCGTGCCCGACCCGTCCACCGCACCCACCGTGAAGCTGATCTTCTCTCTACGGCTGGCCGGGCACAGTGCTGCGGGCATCGCCCGCTACCTCAACGAGCGGGCCGTGCCCAGTCCTACGAGGGCGGACGCGGAGCGCGACGGACGTCGAGGCGACCGTGGTTGTTGGTCGCTGCGTACGGTGGTGGAGATCCTGAGGAATCCGCGCTACACCGGTCATCAGGTGTGGAACCGCACCAGTGCCGACCGCGCCACCCGTTCGCCGAGCGGGCGTCGGACCAGCGTGCGCAACGAGCAACATACGTGGGCGATCTCGACGCACATCGCCCACGCGCCGCTGGTGTCCGAGCGGGATTTCGTCGCCGCTCAGACCGTTCAGGCCACCAGGAACAGCACCGACCAGGCCGACGCTGTTGGCGGTGAGTGCGCCTACTTGTTGGCGGGCAGGCTCCAGTGTGGGTTGTGCGGGCGGAAGATGGACTCGCACCGTTCCCACGGTCGTGCCGCTTACCGTTGCCGTCACGGTCACACCAGCGCCCGTACCCGACCGGAGGGTGCGCCGGGCAACCTCTATCTGCGCGAGGATCACCTGCTGGCCCGCATCGGCGCACACCTCACCGCCGTGGGTGTCGCCGACAACCCATGCCCGGAGGAGACCGCGCGGCTAGTCGAGGAACTCGGGCTCGTCTTCCGCTGCGACGCCGTCGGGGTCGCGCTGCTCGACCATGGCAACACCGGGCGAGCGCGCACATTACGCAGACGCGTGGCACCGCAGCCCGTCAATGGCATACCTGGGACCGGAGATCCTGGAAAGGCGGGCGAACAACTCCTGCTGACTGTGAGCGGCGCGACGGCCTCCGAGGCGGATCAGCCCGACGCCACAGGTCAGGTCGATGCACCGGCTCACAGAATCCGCCTCACGCGCCAGCCTCTCCGGCGACCGATCCGCCCGGCAGTGCCCCGGCACCGGCAGAGCGGGTTCCACGTCGCCCTCCGCACCACCCGTTCGCGGGACGCATCCCGGGCCGGGGGAGTTGCGTACCCGCCGCCGGGCGAGCACGGCCGTGACCGCGGTCGACAGGTCGTGGGACGAGCCGGACGCCGCCCACTGCTCCTGCCCTCGCACCGGCAGACACTCTACGAGCAGCGACCATCGGGTAGGGTCGAAGCAGGGTCGGGAAACACAAAGCCCCACGAGACTTCCAGGTGACCTGGAGATATCTCGCGGGGCAAATTATGTGTCCGACTTGTTCACTATTCACACGCCTCGCTCTCGCGAATCCTGCCTAATTGAACATTCATTCCGAATCTACGATGCAGAATGAATGTTCACGGCGAGGTATACGCATTCGCGCAACGTTTTCTGCCGGTGTACATAGGGTGAATGGTGCGAAGTTGGCACGCTTGCCAAGAATGGCAATCTTGATTAAGGATTAAATCAGGCACGGACGGTAATCGCCTCGTCACTGCTAGCGGTATGCGTTTCTCGCAGTACGCAGGCATCCTAAAGATGTGCTGATGGTAGCGACCTCATCACTAAGAGTTTGCAGCGATCGTGGATTCGCTCGAAAGAGTGAGTGGCATCCGTCTTGAACGATGCCACACTACTCCTACTAACATGGCTTCACGATACCGCATCTTGTCCCTTGTGATTCGGAAGGGTTACTTCTCATGAATGCCACGGCTTGGGTTGCAGTCGCCGGACTAGCGACTACTTTGCTAGCGCCGATAGCTACAGAGAAAGTGCGTAGAGAGAGTCTCCGAATCGATAGGCTGTTCGAGCTTCGTTTGGATCTATACAGCGATCTGCTACGTGTAACTGCTCGCTTGGTAGACAATGCTGAAGCGTGGTCCGCTACGCCTACTGCGGATATGAAGGAAACTGATGACGAAGAGCTTAATCGTCTAGTGGCGCGTGCGCGTGCGGTAGCTGACAAAAAAGTCTATGTTGTTTTCATGAGTAAAATAACGAAGCATGTTCATGTGTTCAACCGTGAACTGTCTGTTGCTAAGGAACATCATCAGGCGCTTCTCGAGAGCGGAGTAGTAGATGATGATGTTAGCATAAAGCAGCGATCAGCTCTGGGCATTCTCGCTGGACGAATCCGTGAGGGTTCTGAGGAGTTGGAGCGTGTGGTCCGTGGTGAGCTTGGATGTGATTAAAATTTGCTCTGAGGATGAATTCGATTAGTGATGACTGTGGTTCGGAAGTCTAGATCTAGGCGGAGGCAGTGCAGAGATCAGTGCCGGGTGTGGTTGCCGCAATTGGACGCATAGATGTATTGTCGTAGTCCGAAGGTGAAATGGTGCAACAATCTGAGGGTTGGTATCAGTCGTTACGGATTAATCTCAACGCTCACTGACCTAGAGGAACGCGAAGAGCCGTAGGATGCTTACTGTCTACTTGGATCAAAACCATTGGGTTGAGCTATTGAAGGCGCGGCACGGCAGGGGGTCGGATATCGCAAATAAGGTTCTCGATAGCCTATCGCGCCTGGTCGCGGCTAATCTGGTGTGTATTCCATTATCCTCATCTCACTACCTAGAGACGTGGCACCGAGGAGATGGCAAGTCAAGGCATGCTCTGGCGGAAGTTATGCGTGACTTGTCATCCTATCGCACTGTTGCACCTATTCACCGCATGGAAGTCTTCGAAGTTGAGAGTGTCCTGCTCGAGAAGTTTCGGGCACCTGATTGTGTGTGCGAGCGCATAAAGCCGTCCGACCGGTTCCTCGGTAGAGGTGTAGCTCATGCGTTCGGCACTATTACGGGTCGAATGAGGTTAGTTAGTAGTGTTGAGAAAGATGGACAGCCGGAAGGTGAGGAACTCGAACCAGACGATGAGTTGCGTAAGATGTTCGAGAAAGCCAATTCCCTAGACAATGATTCATATGAATGGTGGTCATTGGCGGGCCCGGAAGGGGACATAGATTACGAGGATTTCGACACGCAGGGGACGCATCGAATAGGACTACTGTGGGCTGCGGCTGAATCTCAACTTGGGGAACTCGCACGTGCGGACAATAGGCGTTACTTCGATAAGGTTATATTCACTAAGATCCTGATCGAGTTGACTGAGACGATGAACCGGGTAGCGCCGTTTCATCGTCTTGATCCTGTCGAAATTTATCTTAAGCTGGTCGACCCAGGATCGAACTTCGGCGTTCCGGAATTCGTACAGTCCATGCCTACTCGGGCTTGCATACTGGCTGTTCGTCGAGCAAAGTCCAAGAACCCGCAATGGCGTTGGTCGCAGCACGACTATGTCGACGCCACTGGACTTTGTGGTGTAGTTCCTTACGTAGACGTGGTCGTCACGGAGAAGCAATGGTCCCACCTCTTCAATGCGGCGGGCTTGGGGAAGGTTTACGGCACTAAAATTCTGGGAAGACTGGCTGATTTGGTTCCAATTCTGGCGCATGTGGAAGGTTCACATTCAAGCAGATAGATGACCCTGTATGTCTTTCGTGGGTCAGTGTCGGGTCATTCACTTCGGTGGAACCGTTGGTCAAGCTGTGATCAGCGGATCGTCTGAGGTGGTGATGGTCGTGGTGTGGAGTGATTTGGCGAGTGACTTCGGCGGCATCGTGCTGTTCCTGGTGTGGCTCGTAATCCCTTTGCTCTACCTCGTCGCCGTTGGTAGGCGGTACGTGCGGCAGTGCCAGGAGAACGCACAGGCGGCGGTTTGGGCGCGGGATGAGGTGCGCCTGATCCGTGAGGAGCAGAGGGAAGGCAGTCATGGTCTTGACGCTGAAGAGTGACGGGGGCCAGGGAGAGGGTGGGGAGACGCCCGCTTCGTTGTTCGATGATCCGAAGATCGTCGGTGAGGTTCAGGAGTTGGTGGACGATCAGGCCCCGCGGGTGTTTGCGGTGGTGCAGGAGACGTTCGGGCCTCCGGAGGACTTGCAGATCGTCGCGTGGGGGATGACCACCAAGACCGGTGTGGAGGTGGTCGGGGTTCATGGTGGGACGCGCATGGCTCTCCAGTCGGCGGAGAACGCGCTGATCTTCTACCGGGTCGGTGGGCGTGCGATTCCCCGGATTTTCTGGGTTGGTGGCGAAGGTGGGGAGTAGCGGGCTGGAGACCGCGTTGGAGTGCGTCTCACGAGGGTGGCCTGTGGTTCCGGGGGCGCTGTGGGTTGATGACACCTACGTCGATCCCGTGACGGGCGCTGACTCCGATGTGCTCGCCCTGTCGTCTCCGGCGTTGGCGACGCTGGACCCGGGCGAGGTCCGGCGGTTGTGGCTGGCGGTGGTGGAGGGTGTCACGCGGTCGACGTTGGCTGTCCTTGGGACGCTGTTGATGGCGATCGTCGTGGAGCTGGAGCGAGCGCGGCGGGTGATTGAGTCGGAGGCGTTCAGAGCTTCGCCGACGCCAGTGGTAGTGCTGCCGGTCCCGATGTTCGGCGTGATGATCGAGTCGGCGGTGTTCGTCGTGTCGTCGGACGAAGGGTTGGACGAGAAGTTGGTCTTCCCCGCGGACGGGTTGCTGCCGCTGCCGCCGACTGTGGTCGAGGGGTACGAGACGCGGTGGCTGGTGTCGCCGATTGAGTGTGACGGGCTGATGGGCGGGCCGGAGCTGGCGCGGCTGTTGGCGCTGGAGACTTCCAACCGTCGTTGACCGCACCTTCGACGGTTGGGCATGGGGTGCCGGACGCCTCCCCCGGCACCTGTGGGACGGGACGGCCGTGTGCGAACCATCCATTCGGATGGCGTCGCACACGGCCGTTTCGTGCGTTTGGGACGGGTTCGCGTGTCCCGTCCTAGCCGTCACTGCTGGGTGTTTCCGCTGGTCAATGCCAGTACGGAGGTTGTCCCGTTGATCGGGACGGGTTGGCCTGGTGGGACAGGGCTGGGGACGGGTCGGTGTTACGTGGTGACACACTGAAATCAACGGTTTGTCAGCGCAGAATCAGCCGGTGGTGAGGTGGTCATGCGGACGGCGCGTACGGTGCTTGAGCAGAAGATTTGGGACCGACAGCAGACGCTGGAGGAGTTCGCCGAGTACGTCGAGGTCTTCGCGAGGGAGGCCCGAGAGCCCGGCACGATCAGCTTGCGGCACCTCCACAGGCTCGCTGCGGGGCGGCGGTCATCTGGTCAGCCGCTTGGTCCCGTGCGGCCGGTGACTGCTCGGCTGTTGGAGAAGATTTTCCGGACCAGCATCCATGATCTGTTGGCGGAGCCTTCGGCCGCTGGCTCCGCGGGGAACGGGGTCGGCAAGCTGGATGTGCGTGGGAACGCCGACTTGGCTGACATGGCGGACTGGTTGGACGAGCGGGCCGGGTGGTCGCCGGGGGAGAGTCGGGCGAAGGTTCACGCGAAGCTGGCTACGTTCGAGGCGGGAACGCTGGTCGACCGTCGGTATCGGCGCGCGAGGGCGAGTCGAGAGCAGATCGTTCGTGCGCTGCGTGCGTACTACCGGCGTGGAGTCGCGGGGTACGACATGTACCGGGTGCGTTGTGGTCGCGAAGACGTCAGGACCAGCATCCTTGCGCGTCCCGAGTGGCTTGCTTACTCCGCTCCGCTGACTGCGGAGAACGACCGCTTGGTGCTTGCCGGCCGTCGTGACGGCTTGCGTGCTGGCTTGAGTGAGGCGGCGTCGGAAGCGGCTGTGGCGCGACTCGCTGAGTGGGCCGCGCTGGACGTGAGGGTCATGAACCGGCCGCTCTACCGGCTGTTGAGCGTCGACGTCGGCTCGACTATCGGCGGCACGGTGGGTCTGGTGGACTTCGCCGAGTACGCGCTGACTGCGGATCTGCTGGAAGGCGAGCTGGTAGACGCGGTGGCTGCTGGCGCTGGACCTGGTGCGCTGCCGCTTCGGCGCGAGTTCTTGCCGAGTCTCGACGCCGTGCTCGACCTGCCGGGGCGGGTGTGCGCGGGTGGTGTGCTGGCGCTATGTGCGATCGCTCGGCCGCGTGATCCGTACCGTGGGGCGCCGGACTTCGCGCTGTTGGTTCAGGAGCGGTCCGGGCATGTGCTCAACACGTCGGGACGGCTTGCCGTCGTGCCGAAGGGTTTCCACCAGCCGTTGACCGATGTGCGCGCGGATGCTCCGGTCAGTGCCACCCTGCTCCGTGAGCTTGAAGAGGAGCTGTTCGGGCGGGACGAGGTGGACACCACGATGGGGGAGGGCCGTGCGGCTTCTCCGATGCACCCTGGTCGGTGGTCTGCGCCGATGCGGTGGCTGCGTGGTGATCCGAGCAGGATGCGGATGGAGTGCACTGGATTTGGGCTCAACCTGGTGAGCGGGAATTACGAGTTCGCCAGTCTTGTGGTAATCGAGGATGAGGAGTTTTGGACGCGCTTCGGTGGGGCGGTTGAGGCCAACTGGGAGGCGTCAGGACTGCGGTTGTACTCAAGTCTTGATGAAGAATTGATCGCCGATTTGGTGACGCACGAGTCCTGGAGCAACGAAGGGCTGTTCGCGTTGCTCCAGGGACTTCGGCGGCTTGCGGAGATCGGTGGCCCGCGCGTGAAGCTGCCGACGATCGAGGTGTCAGGTCTGTGACGGCCAACGGACCGTGAGGACGGTCGAGTCCTCGAGCGCTTCCCACGAGTGGTCGACGCCGGCACCCCACATCACGTAGTCACCGGGGCGGGTCATGGTGGTGTTGCCCTCGGTGGTGTCGACGCGGAAGTTGCCGTGTACCAACAAGACCAAGGTCGTTCGCTGGTCGTCGGAGGTCCACTCGATACGCTTGTCGCCTGCGGGGTGGTTGAACCACTTGACCTCAACGTCCTTCTGGGACCGGACGCCCTCCGACGGGTCGATGAAGTGGCCTACCAGCCAGCCGCGGGTCGCCGCGCCGTCTTCGTTGGCGTTTCCGGCTTGCCAGTTGGCGGTCACTCTGTCTCCCATTCGATCGTTGGCAAATTCACGCGACTCCCGCCGATTTGCTGTAGACGGCGGAGGCCTTGGAGGAGCGCGAACAGTCCTTCGTTGCTCCACGCTACATCGCTGGTCAGTTCTTCAAGACTGTCGGTGTCGAGGCTGGAGAACTGGCGCAGGTTCGATGCTTCCCAGTTCGCTCGAACCTGTCCGCCGAACTCGGTCCAGAACTGCTCGTCTTCGATGACGATCAGGCTGGCAAACTCGAAGTTGCCGCTGACGAGGTTCAAGCCGAAGCCGGTGCACTCCATCTGAAGGCGGCCCGGTTCGGCGAGCAGCCAGCGCATCGGCTCGGAGAGGCGAGTCGGGTGCATCGGGTCCGCGTGGCGTTGGTCGCTGACGGTGTTGTCGATGTCGTCACGGCCGAACAGCTCCTCTTCCATCTCGCGTCGGAGCGTTGCGCCGATCTGGGCGTCGGCCCGGTAGTCGGTCAGTGGCTGGTGGAAGCCCTTGGGGATCACGGCCAAGCGGCGTGCGGCGTTGATGACGTGGCCTGAGCGTTCCTGGACCAGCAGGAGGTAGTCCGCTTCGCCGCGGAACGGGTCGGCCGGTCGTGCGATCGCAGTCAGGGCGAGTGCGCCGCCGGCACACATGCGGTCGGAGACGCCGAGGACCGAAGGCAGGTCGGGTAGGTAGGCGTCGCGGAGGGGTAGGGCACCGGGGCTGATCGGCTGGCCGGTGGTGAGAGCGTCGACCAGTTCGCCTTCGAGCAGGTCCATCGTCACCACGTACCCCACGAAGTTGGTCACGCCCACGGTGCCGGCGAGCGTCTGTTTCCGTACGCCCACGGCGAGCAAGCGGTACAGCGGCATGTTGACCATGCGGTTGCCGAGGGCCAGGGCTTCGGCCAACCGCTGAGCCGCGCGTCCGGCGCTCTCCTCGTCCATCGTCTGTTGATCGTTAGGGGTTACGGCCGACAGCTTGAGTTGGTCGTGGATCGGGATGAGCGGGCAGTCGAGGTCGAGCCAATCCGGGTGCGTGAGCACGGTCGTGGATGCGCGCGTGTTGGAGCCGAAGCGCGCGGCATAGCGGCCGTGGCCGGTGGTGGCCGTGCCGTAGTAGTCGGCGAGCGCTCGTGCTGTGTCGCGCTGGTTCACCCGTCCTCGGCGGACGCCTCGGTCCTGAAGAGCGCTGACGTCGAGGCGCACGAGGCGGGCGGCGACGTCGCGCCGTGCCGTTCCCGGCTCCCAGCCCGCGTGCTGGTCGAGCCAGTCGAGCGCGGCGACGATGTTCGGGTCGGAGCTGAGCCGTAGTTCGGCGTCGGCTGCCGAGCCGTCCGGCAGGTCGAGCTTCGGTTCGGTGATCAGAGCGGCGAACCTGGCCTTGACCGCTGGGTCCGCCTGGTCGTGGGCGGTGTCGAGGAGCTGTTGCATCTCGGACTTCGGTTTGAGGTCCGGTTTCTGGTGCCAGCCGGCGACCGTGCGGACGGCGATTCCCAGGCGTTCGGCGAACGCTTCGTTGGTGAGGCGCATGGCTGCCTGAAGGGCGCTGGCAGTTCGGCCGGTCCAACCCTCGTGCTGGCTCATCTTCTCGCTACCCCCGGAGCGATGTGCACTGGTGGTGCACTGGATGTGCATCGGTGATGCATGGGGCTGACGGCGTCTCCGCTGTGGAATTGAGCCTATGGAAAGCAGCTCGCTCTACCAGCGGAAATGCATCGCGCTAGCGGCGGTCGCGGACGTGTTCGATCACGGTCGAGAGGTCCGACTTGAGGTCGTCGAGGCGGTCGGTGATGTCGTTGAGCCGCTGCTCGAAACCGTCCAAACGGGACCAGAGGCTGTCGGTCGGGTTGGTGATCGGCTCGTCGGCTTCCGGTGGCCTCCGACCGTGCAGCACGGAGTCCAGGTGTTGCGGGTGCCAGCCGAGGGTTGTCGACAGGGACTCCAGGGTCCGCGGGCTGCGGCGGCGCTCGACTGTGTGGTGCTGGATCTCGCGCACGATCGCTTGGGAGACGTGCGAGCGTTCCGCAAGCTCCCGTTGACGCCAACCCAGCTCATTCACGCGCTGGTTGATGGCCTTGGCGACTGCCGCCCAATCCTCCGACACGTATTCCTCCGCGCTCCGCCTCAGCGCTGAGATTAGCCGTCTTCCGCTGTTCCGTGACGTGACACGGCGCATTTCGCGCCGGGTGCGATCAAACGCGCCTTCCGTTGCGCTGAAATCAGCAATTTAGAGCTGAAATCGTCAGCTCGATAAGTCGAAGGGCTTTTCTGATGCGTACTTCTCTGCCTTCTTCCGGTTACACGGTTCGTCAAGCCGCTTGGCTGCTCGGCGTCGAACCGTCCACCCTCTACCGCGCCGTTCGGCTCGGCAGGCTGCCGCTGGTGCGGCGGCGCGGCCGGTTCGTCATCCCGGCGAACGTGCTGGTGCGGCTGCTCGGCGAGCCCCGTTCGGGAGGCACGCCGTGAACCTGGTTGCGATCGCGTGGGGGTTGGACCGGCTCAGGTGGGTGCCGAGTGAGGTGCTGGCCCTGGTCGTGGAACGCGACGGGCTGTGCATGGAGGCGTTCCCGGACCTACCGCCGTGGGTGGACGAGGAGATGACCGATCGAGAGCTGGCCGCGCGCATGTGCGCTGGCTGCCCGGTGCGGGACGAGTGCTTGGAACTGGCGTTGCGCACAGCCGGTGTGGACACCGTCGGCGTGTGGGGCGGGTTGGCTGCCGACGACCGGCGCGAGTTGCACCCGCACTGGCTGCGACGCGGTGAACGGGTCGAGAGGTGGTCGAGTTCATGAACGCTCTCAGCCTCACTCCGACGCAACTGCTCGCTGGGCTCGTCGTGATCCTGGTGTTGCTGCTCGTCTGGCGGGCTGGTGCTCGGCGAGCGAAGGCCGCCGCGAATGCGTCACGGACAAGTGCGCGGCTGGTGTCGCTCGTCGGTCGGGTGCTGGTGAACGCCGCGCTGATCGTGATCGTCCAGTGGGTGGTGATCACCCAACGCGGTGGCGGGTGGCTGCTGCTGTCGGTGCTCGTCGTGCCGGCACTGTTCGCGTCCTACGCGTTGACGCGGGCGCTCACCGTGACCACCTATGAGCCGTCTCGGCGTCGAGGTGAGCGGCGATGAGCGAGCCGGTTGAGCGGGTGGCTCGGCAGGTCGACCGGTTGTGCTGGACAGGGATCTTGCTCGGGTTGGCGTTCACGATGACCAACGTCCAGCAGTTCGCGGCGGCTGGTGCGTCGGTGTGGTCGCTCGCGTGGTGTGCGGCGTGGCTGCTCGATCCGATGGTGTCGCTGGTGCTGCTGGCGATCCTTCGGGCTGAGCAGGTGACGGCGCGGTATGGCGTCCGGATGGGCGGGTGGGTGCGCGCGGCGAAGTGGTTCACGCTCGCGGCCACGTACGTCATGAACACCTGGAGTGCGTTTGTGGCTGGCTCAGCGGCGCTCGTGGTGCTGCACTCGGTGCCGCCGTTGGTCGTGTTCGTGGCTGCGGAGGCGGTCACGGAGCTGCGGGACAAGCTCGGCTCGGCCGTGAACGCTGCGCCGAGTGCTCCGCCGGCACCGGCGCCATCGGCTCCGCGGACGTCGTTCGCGGACTACCTGGCGGTGGCTCAGGCAGCGCGGACGCCGGACGTGAAAGTGACGCCGGCGTGGGTTCGGGAAGCCACCGGATGCTCGCGCGGACTGTCGTCACGACTCGCGGCGGCGCTCACGGAGGACGGGGGCCGTTCATGAACGGCGACCTGGTGCCCACTGAGCCGGTGCTCGAAGGGGAGGTGGTCGGTGAACCTCGATCGTTGGTTCGGCGACTGGGGAGCGGCTGGCAGCGTGCGCGCGCCGTGCCGCCACAGTTGAAGTCATCACAATCACTTCAGTACTGGCTAAATACAATGCTCATTTCCCTCGTGCGGCTGCCGGGCCAGCTCCTGAGCGGAGTCGGCAGGGGAGCGGTGGTAGCGGCTCGCGCGTGGCGGCGCTGGGTCCGGGTGAAGGACTACCGGGAGGCTGCCGAGCAGTCCGAGAAGTTGGCAGACAAGTTCGTGGAGATCCGCGCCTTGACGTTGTTCCGGTGGAAGGTGACCGGTGTCGTGTTCGGGGCTGCCTCGGCGGCGCTGCTCGTGCTGTACGTGCTCTACGGCCCGATTGTCCTGTGGAGCGCTGCCGGTGTCGCGTCGGTGACGCTGGCGGTCGTGGGGCGGAGGAAAGACGGCTCGCCAGGGCGTAAGGCGGTGTTGTCCGGTCCGCGCACGCTCACGTGGACGATGGACCCGCAAGTCCTGGTCGACGCGTTCCGGGACGCGAAGCTGATCGGCAAGGACGAGACCCTGCGGTTGGTCGAGCGCGCCGCGCGCGTGGGGGAGGGTTGGGCGGTGACGGTCGATCTTCCGGCCACGCGGAAAGCTGTCGACGTCATCAAGAATCGGGACGCGTTGGCATCCGCGTTGGCGGTGGACGAGGTACAGCTCATCGTGGAGCGGGTCCGTGGTCGCGGTGGGCACGCGGGACGGGTGTTCCTGTGGGTGGCCGATGATGACCCGTATGCGGGTCCGCCGTTGCGGACGCCGTTGCTGGATGTGGAGTGGTGGGACGCGTGGCGGCCGGTGCCGTTCGGGCGGGATGCGCGGAACCGGCGGGTTGACCTTCCATTGGTGTGGACGTCGTTGCTCGTCGGTGCGATTCCTCGGCAGGGCAAGACGTTCGCTACGCGGTTGGCTGCGGCTGGGCTCGTGTTGGACCCGCATGCGCGGCTGTATGTGTTCGACGGCAAGGGCGGCAAGGACTGGGAGGCTGCCGAGCAGATCGCCTACCGGTACGTGTGTGGGGACGAGCTTGAGCACGCGTACGCCGTGCGCGATCACCTCGTGGAGTTGGTGGCAGAGGTTCAAGCTCGGTATGCACGAATGGCCACTTTGGACGATGAGGTGTGTCCGGAGTCGAAGATCACGCCAGCTATCTCGCGGGACAAGGATCTGGGGATGCCGATCACCGGTGTGGTGATTGATGAGGTTCAGGTGTTCCTGGAGAACGTGACGCGTGAGCAGGTGGGCGGCAAGAAGACCACGCTCGGCGCGTACATCGCGGACCTGCTGACGTACTTGGTCCGGAAGGGGCCAGCGGCTGGTGTGGTGGTCATCCTGGCCACCCAGCGGCCGGACTCGAACACGATCCCGTCTCGGCTGCGGGCGGTGCTCGGCTCGCGGTTCGCGTTGCGGGTGATGGACTGGCGTGACTCGAACATCGTGCTGGGCGAGCAGATGAATACGCGTGGGTATGACGCTTCGACGTTGCTGCCCAGTCACAAGGGTGTGGGCATCCTGCGGCCGGACGGTGAGACGGACGCCGGGGCGGACATGATCGCGCTGACCGTGCGGACGTACTACATGCCCAACGCCGAGTGGCGGGTGATCTGTGCGCGTGGTCGAGCGTTGAGGGAAGCCGCGGGCACGCTCGCCGGTCACGCCGTTGGCGACAGCGCTTCCCGTCCGGTCGACTCAGCATCGGTGGTCAAGGCACTCGTGAGCGGGACGGCTGACGGGTGGGTCGTGGACCTACCTGAGCCGTTGGCCGCAGTCGTGGACTACCTCGGTGAGGACTTGGACGAGCGGGAGTTCGTGCCCACTGCGGAGCTGGTCGAGGCTCTTGAGGTCGAGGCGGTCATGTTCGCTCGGGAGATGAGCGAGCTTGGGTGCAAGCCGCTTCGGCAGTACGTGCCCGATGGACAGGCCACGCGGCGGGTGCGGGGCTACCTGACGGCGGACATCCGGGCGGCTGTTGATCGGGTAGCGGCTGATGAAATCGGCTCACAAGATGTTGGCGAGGTATGACCGCTGATGAGCGGGTCACGGTACGCGTGCCGAGCGAACTTCCCGTGCTCACGCCTGCTGTCAGTCGTGTACTGCTTGCCATACTGGTGGAGCTGACCGAGGTGGAGGTCTTGGACGGACCTCCGGGAGGGGGTGACCGTGACTGTTGAAATCAGCCGAGACCCGTGGGCGACGCTGGACGAGCTGTTGGGCGTCGAGGTAGCGGACGTGGTTGAGGACGGTATCGGGCCGGTGGCGGCCTATGGGCGGTGCTCGACCGAGGACAACCAGGATCCGGAGACGTCGCGTGGGTGGCAGTTCGGCAACGCCCGGAAGTTCGTCGAGCCGGTGGGCGGTGTGGTTGCCGAGGAGTTCTTCGACATCGGGCAGTCGCGTTCTGTGCCGTGGGAGCGTCGGGAGGAGGCGTCACGGCTGCTCAAGGCGTTGAAGGATCCGTATCGCGGGTGGAACGCCGTGGTGGTGGGAGAGGGGACGCGGTGTTGGTTCGGCAACCAGTTCTCGCTCATCGCGCCGAAGTTCGCCGCGTACGGGGTGGATCTGTGGGTGCCGGAGTTGGGCGGCAAATTCGACCCGCGCAACCCATCGCACAAGATGCTGATGAGCGTGCTCGGTGGGATGAGCGAGTCCGAGCGTCAGCACGTTCAAGCGCGGGTCCGGGCGGCTATGGATGCGCAGGTGCTCAACGAAGGGCGGCACCAGGGCGGACGTGCGCCGTACGGCTACGAGACCGTGGACGGCGGACCACACCCGAACCCGCGCAAGGCTGCCGAGGGGTATCGGCTGCGAGTGTTGGCGATTGACGAGGGATCGGCTTGGGTGGTGCGCCGGATCTTCGCCGAGTACCTGAGCGGGCGGGGTGACCGGGCGATTGCCACCGGGTTGAACCGTGACCGGATCGCTTGCCCTTCGGCACGGCGGCCGGACCAGAACCCGCACCGGCCCGGTGACGGTTGGCAGGGCAGCACGGTAAGGGCGATTCTCGACAATCCCCGGTACACGGGTTACGCGTTCTTCGGCCGGTGGACGCGGCACGAGATGTTGCTCGATCCTGATGACGTGGCGGCCGGGCATGTTGTCCGTTTCCGTCGGGCCAGTGCCGATCGGATCGTCCGGTCACGGAAGCTGGCGCATCCGGAGATCGTGAGCGTCGAGGAGTTCACGCAGGCGCACTTGCTGCGCAAGTCGAAGTCCGCCGGAGGGCTGGCGACGGCCCGGAAGACGGAACGCTCGGAGCGGCCTACGAAACGGACGTACGCGTTCCGTGGTCGGGTGCGGTGCACGGTGTGCGAGCGGAAGATGGAAGCAAGCCCGCGGGCACGCGGCATGTACTACCGCTGCCCTGCAAGGACTCTTCCGACCGGTTCGCCCTACCTGGGCACCCACCCACCGACGATCTATCTCCGCGAGGATGTTCTTCAGGAGGCGGTGAACAAGTGGCTCGGCCAGCTGTTCGCGCCGAAGAACGTTGACCGGACCGTGGCTGCATTGGTTGCCTCACAGGGGACTGAGACCCCCACGAACCACGAGGTGGCGAGGAAGCGGTTGGCCAAGGCGGAACAGGAACTGAGCCGGTTCCAAGCGGCGATCAAGGCGGGAATCGACCCGATGGCGTTGGTAGAGCCCATGAACGAGGCTCAGGCCATGCGGGCGGCGGCCAAGGCTGAACTGGAGGGCACTCCACCGCCGCAGACGCTGACAGCCGCAGAGGTACACGCCATGATCGACTCTCTGGGTAACGTCCGAGCGGTGCTCAACGATGCCAGGGTGGAGAGCTTGGCTGACCTCTACCGTGCCCTTGACCTGCAAGTACGATACAAAAACAATGCCCACGTGGCTGATGTGATCATCAAACCCGTGGGCAATGTGAATAGTGCTCGTGTCCGAGGGGGGACTTGAACCCCCACCCCCTTTCGGGGACTAGCACCTCAAGCTAGCGCGTCTGCCATTCCGCCACCCGGACTCGGCTCTCGCCGTGGTGTGCGCATAGATTACATGATCGTCTTCCGTGGTCCAAATCGGGGTCCCTGGTTGTCAGGTTGGAAGTGTTTGTGCTGGTCACAGGGGTGTCGGTGGAGTGGTGCGGTTCGGGGTGGCGGTGGAGGTCGGTTGGTCGACTCGGTGATGGTGGGGTGGCGGGTGCTTCGGTGGCGGTGGTGGGGGAGAGGGTTGGGCCGGTGGGGGTGGGCGGTTGGGGTGTCGGTGGACGTTGAGGGCTTGGGGGGTGGGACCTGGGGTCACGATTGGGTTCATCGTCAGCCTATTGGGCACTGGTATTTGTTGATCCGAACGGCGACGCTGACGCGGTGACTAATGATGTTCCACCTCTCATCTACGACGACGTGACGGATCTCGTGCCGGTGATGCTTCCGGCCGACGTCGCGACTCGGCTTGACATCGAGACCGAGCGCACCGCGCTGGTCCTGAGGAACCGCGTTCCCGTCTCGGTTATTCGCGCCACGCTGCTCGCCGTGGGCCTCGACCGGGCTCACGTTGCGGCCAGCGCTCTGGTCGCGCGAGCGGCGAATACGGACTGGCAAAAACCCTAATCGGGCGCTGTGTCGGCCGGTCCCGTGTTCGGGTGAACACGGGACCGGTTCGTGTTAGGTGGTTTGTTGTTGCGGCACGAGGAGTCGGCGGCGCGTTGGCCGCCCGTGGCGGGCTTGGGTGAGGAGGGTGGTCGGTGGGGTGTTGTCGGGGGTGATGCTCACGATGCCGATGTCGATGACCCTTTCGGGCGTCGCTGGGGAGGCTGATGGGACTCCGACGAACGTGCTGTGGTCGCGGACTGCGGCGAGGGCGGTCGTGTGGAGGACGGCGCCGAGGGTGGCGGCGGTCGGCAGGACGGTTCCTCGGCGTGGGCGCGGACAGGGGGCGGTGAAGTCGGGATGCACGGCGGCGATGGGGTCGACGGTGGCCGCTGTGACGCGGACGCGCAGGTGGTGTGGGCCGAGGGGCGGGAGTGCGGCTTCGGCGAGTGGGGAAGAGGTCGTGTGGGGAAGAGGTCGTGTGGGGTTGGGAGATGAGGGCGAGCGTCATGGTGGAGTCTTTTCGGTGGATGGGTCGCACACACCATCGGTGACCTACTTTCAGTTGGGAAGCAGTCACTTTCATGTGGGGGAGGCAGCCGGAGGTTCGTCATGGGCACTGGTGGCGGGGGTGGCACGATTTCGATGCGTTCACCGCCTCCCGTCCCAGTCGGCGGTTACTCGACGCGATCGGCGACAAGTGGGTGAGTCTGGTGATCGTGGTATTGGGGCTCAGGGGGTCGGATGCGGTATTCCGCTGTTCCTCGCGGATTAAGGGGGCGGTCGTTGTCGGAGCCCATTCGGCACCCGATTCCGTCGCGCCCGTGCTCCATCCTGTCGACGGTCGGCGGGCTCGTCGACAGTGCGAGTCGGTAACACCGCCGGATCCCGGAGCAGGGCGTAATCGGGGAGAAGGCCTCGCGCGGGCCGAGTCAGTAGTCGATCGGGTCGCGGGAGATGGGGCACGTCATGCAGTGGCCGCCGCCGCGACCCCGGCCGAGTTCGGCGCCGACGATGGTGATGACCTCGACGCCCGCCTTGCGCAGCCGTGAGTTGGTGTCGGTGTTGCGGTCGTAGGCGATGACCACGCCGGGTTCGACGGCGACCAGGTTGTTGCCGCTGTCCCACTGGCTGCGTTGGGCCGTGTAGGCGTCGCCGCCCGTCTCCACGATGCGCAGCTTGGGCAGGTTGAGGGCATCCGCCACCACGTCCACGAACGACTGCTTCTCCTCCGTCACCTCGATCGGGTCGCCGGGGCGCAGGGTGAACGGGTGGATGCCGTCCACGATGTCCGGGAACGTCGTCACGCAGTCGCGGTCGGCGAAGGTGAAGATGGTGTCCAGGTGCATGGCCGCGCGCAGCTTCGGCATGCCGGCGACGATCACCCGTTCGGCGGCGCCGCGCTCGAACAGCGCGGAAGCCAGTTGAGTGATCGCCTGCCGCGAGGACCGCTCGCTCATCCCGACCAGCACGACGCCGTTGCCCACCGGCATCACGTCACCGCCCTCCAACGTGGACAGGCCCCACCGCCGCTCGGGATCGCCCCACCAGACGGTCGAGCCGACGAAGTCCGGGTGGAACTCGTAGATCGCCTTCATCAGCAACGTCTCGTCGTGCCGAGCCGGCCAGTACAGCGGGTTGAGGGTCACGCCGCCGTAGAGCCAGCACGTGGTGTCGCGGGTGTAGAGCGTGTTGGGCAGCGGCGGCATCAGGTACTCGGGCACGCCGGTCGACTCGCGGGCGAGGGCGAGGTAGCCGGGGCGGAAGTCCGGTGGCAGGTCGACCGTGGACAGCCCGCCGATCAGGTACTCCGCCAGCCTGCGGTGCTCCAGGCCCTCCAGGAACGCGCGCGTGTCCTCCACCAGGCCGATCCCGACCTCGTCGACGACGATCTTCCGGTCCAGCAGCCAGGCCTTGGCGCCCGGCACGTCGAGCGTCTCGGTCAGCAGGTTGTGCAGCTCCACGACCTCCACCCCGCGGTCGCGCAGCTTGGCCATGAAGTCGAAGTGGTCGCGGACGGCGTTCTGCACCCACATCACGTCGTCGAACAGCAGCGCGTCGCAGTTCGTCGGGGTGAGCCTGGCGTGGGCGAGGCCCGGCGCGCAGACGAGCACCTTCCGCAGCCTGCCGACTTCGGAGTGCACGCCGTACGCCGCGGACGGTCGCTGGGCCGTGTCGGTCATGTCCTTGCCCCTCTCGCTAGATGACGATCAGACCGGTGGCGAGGCCGAGCACGCCGAGCACGGCCAGCACGACCGCGAGGACGAACAGCGCCAGCTCGCCGGCGGAGAACACGCGCCTGCCCTGTTCCCGGCGCGCCATCACGAACAGGATCGTTCCCGGCGCGTAGATGATGAACGACAGCAACAGGAACTCGATGCCGGCCGCGAAGATGAGGAACGCCGTGTAGAGGGTGGCGACGGCCGCGAACGCCACCTCCTTGCCACGCCTGCCGCGGTCGTGCTCGTAGGTCTCGCCGCGCACCCCGATCCGCAACGCGTACGCGGCGGCCAGCAGGTACGGGATGAGGGACAGCGAGCTGCACAGCTTGAGGGTGAACGTGAAGGCGTCGTCGGAGAACAGGGTCACGAACAGCACCGCGGTGATGAGCGTGCTCGACATGACCAGCGCCGCGATCGGCACGCCGCGGCGGTTCTCGCGCTTGAGGAACCGGGGCATGTCGTCGTCCTTCGCGGCGACGAACAGCACCTCGGCGGCCATCAGCGTCCAGGCCAGGTAGGCGCCGAGCACCGAGACGATCAGGCCGATGCCGATGAACGCCGAGCCCCACGTGCCGACGACCGACTCGAGCACGCCCATCATCGACGGCTGGCGCAGCCCGGCGAGGTCGTCCTTGGGCAACGAGCCGTAGGACAGCAGCGTCACCGACGCGAACAGCGCCAGCACGCTGAGGAAGCCGAGCACCGTCGCCCGGCCGACGTCGGAGCGCTTGCGGGCGTACCGGGAGTAGACGCTCGCGCCCTCCACGCCGAGGAAGACGAACACCGTGACCAGCATCGTGGACCGGACCTGCTCGAACAGCGCTCCCGCGGACGGCTCGGTGCCGCCCCAGAAGTTGGCCGAGAACACGTCGGCCTTCAGCGTCACGGCGATGATCGCGACGAACACGAGGATCGGCACCAGCTTGGCGACCGTGACGATCCGGTTGATCGCCGCGGCCTCCTTGATGCCCCGCGTGATCATGTAGTGGAACGCCCACACGCCGACGGCCGAGATCGCCACCGCGAGCAGGGTGTTCCCCTCGCCGAGCCCGGGGATGACCGTGCCGAGGGTGGACTTGATCAGCACCCAGTAGCTCACGTTGCCGACGCACGCGCTGGCCCAGTACCCGAACGCGGAGAAGAAGCCGGGGAACTCGCCGAACCCGGCCTTGGCGTAGGCGTACACGCCGGCGTCCAGCTCGGGCTTGCGCACCGCGAGGGCCTGGAACACGAACGCGAGCATGAGCATGCCGACGCCCGCGATCGCCCACGCGACGATCGCGCCGAACACACCGGTGGCCTGGGCGAAGTTGCGGGGCAGCGAGAACACGCCGGCGCCGACCATCGAGCCGACCACCATCGCGGTCAGCGTCAGCAGCGGCATCTTCTGCGACTTCTTGGTTTCCGTCACGGTCATCGTCGTCACCTGTTCACGCGTCGGCCGGTTCGCGACCGGCCGGTGGCACTCGTTCGATCCGGAAGCCGGTGAACCCGTAGACCAGGCTCAGCAACGGGCTGGCGATGTTGAAGAAGCAGAACGGCAGGTACAGCAGCGTCGACACGCCCAGCGCCGCGCTCATGAACGCGCCGCAGGAGTTCCACGGCACCAGCGGCGAGGTGACCGTGCCGCTGTCGGCGGCCAGCCGGGACAGGTTGGTCGGCGCGAGTCCCCGGTTGGCGAACTCGGCCCGGAAGACCTTGGACGGCAGCACGAGCGCGATGTACTGGTCGCCCGCGACGACGTTGAGCCCGAACGCGGTCGCGAACACCACGACGAACAGCCGTCCGGTGCCCTTCGCCGCGCGGATCATCGGGTCCATGAGGCGGTTGATCAGCCCGAACTCCTCCAGCACGGTGCCGAACGTGACCGCGCCGATGATCAGCCACAGGGTGAGCAGCATGCTGTCCATGCCGCCGCGCGACAGCAGCCGGTCGATGTCGCCGATCCCGGAGTCGATGGTGAACCCGGTGGCCAGCGCCTGCCACACGGCCTGGATCCCGGTCCGCACCGGGTCGAGGCCTGGTGCGGCGACGAAGGCCCGCACCACGTCGTGCTGGGTGAACACGGCGAGGATCCCGGCGAACAGCGCCGAGGCCGTCAGGGCGAGCGACGCGGGGACCTTGCGGACGGACAGGACCGCGAGGAGCACCAGCGGCAGCAGGTTGAGCGGGGTGATCCAGTAGATGTCGCCCAGCGCGGTCAGCTCGGAGGCGGTGTCGCCCGTGTCGGTCGGCACCGGTCCCCAGAACAGGCCGATCAGCGCGAACAGGACGAACGCGAGGCCGAACGCGGGCACCGAGGTCCACGCCTGGCGCTTGATGTGCTCGTAGACGTCGACCTTGGCCAGCTGCGCGGTGAGGACGGTGGTCTCCGACAGCGGCGAGAGCTTGTCGCCGAGGTAGGCGCCCGAGATGACCGCGCCCGCCGTGATACCCGGCGACAGGCCGAGCATCAGGGCGATGCCGACCAGGCCGACGCCGATCGTGCCGGCGGTCGTCCACGAGCTGCCGATCGACATCGCGACGATCCCGCAGATCAGCGCGGTCGCCGCGTAGTACCAGGTGGGCGAGAGCGCCTGGATCCCGTAGTAGACCAGCGTCGGGATCGTGCCGGACAGGTTCCACGTGCCGATCAGCGCGCCGACGGCCAGCAGGATGAACACCGCGCTCGTGATCGAGGTGAGCGCGCGTTGGTTGGCGGCTTCGACCTCCTCCCACCGGTGGCCGTTCTTGAGCACGACGAGCGTCGCGACCATCGCGCACAGGACGAGCGCGACCTGGACGGGACCGTCGAGCGCGGCCGTCCCGAACAGGGCCAGCGAGCCGCCGATCAGCGCCACCAGCGCGACCAGGGGCACGGTCGCGTCCACGAGCGACGGTGCGCGGACGTCTCGGTGGCCGCCGGTGTCGGTCACGTGCGCCTCGGTGGGCCGGGCCCGAGCACGGGGACTTCCGGTCGCGGCACCCGCGGCCGATGATCTTCCCGCGCAGAATCCGGCATGGCTCAACCACGGTAGGTCGGGGTCGGTGGGCGCGCAAAAGGGTTCTACCTGCACCGACACCAAACGCCCCGATCGGGTGACGCGTCGGGCGGCTCACCGCCGCGCGCTTCACAGCCGCGTCGTGAGCAGCCAGGCCGTGTACAGCACGTAGGCCGCCACGAAGGCGCCGCCCTCGACGCGGCTCAGCCGTCTGCGGGTGAAGAAGGCGGGCACGCACACGAGGGCGGTCGCGACCATGAGGAGCATGTCCAGCGCCAGCACGTCGTCGGGCACCGGGACGGGCCCCGGCGCGGCGAGGACGGTCGGCCCGAGGATGAGGGCGATGTTGAACACGCTGGAGCCGAGCAGGTTCCCCAGGGCGAGCGAGCGGTCACCGCGGACGGTGGACGCGATCGTGGTGACGAGTTCGGGCGCCGAGGTGCCGATCGCGACGACGGTCAATCCGATGAACGTGTCGCTCGCGCCCCAGATGCGGGCGATCCGCACCGCGCCGTCCACGAGGAACTCCGACCCGACGACGATCACGACCAGTCCCGCGACCAGCAGGAGCACCTGCGGGCCCACCGGTCGGGCACGGGCGCTCGTCGTGGCCGCCGGCTCGCCGTGCGACACCGCCGCCTGCCGTCTGGTGTGGACGACCATCAGCCCGAGGTACGCGGCGCCGTAGGCGCACAGCCACACCCCGTCCGCGTTCGAGAGGGAGCCGTCGAGCGCCAGCGCGAGGAGCAGGACGCCCGCGCCGGCCATGATCGGCAGGTCGAACCGCAGCGTCCTGGCCTCGAACACCACGGGTCGGATCAGCGCGCTCAACCCGAGGATGAGCAGGAGGTTGACCAGGTTCGTGCCCACGATGTTGCCCACCGCGAGACCGGCGTTGCCCTGTCCGGCGGCGTTGATGCCGATGGCCAGCTCGGGCAGGCTGGTGCCGAGCGAGACGACGGTCATGCCGACCACGAGCGGGCTGACGCCGAACCGGGAGGCGAGGGCGGTGCCCTGGCGCACCACGAGCTCGGCGCCCGCGATCAGCATGGCCAGGCCCGCCAGCAGCGCCGCCGCGGAAGTCGCCACGGACCCCTCCCGGGCCCGCTCGACAGCGTCACCGGCCCGTGCCAGATGGTCGGCGGCCGGGCCGCGACCCGCAACCGCTGCGACGAACCTAGAGCGGCCCGGTCGGGCGACGCCCGTTGGTGAGGTCCGCGACCTGCTCGGGGGTGAACGGCGGGTCGAGCAGGTCGGCGCGGAGGGCGTGGCAGCGGAACATGTCGGCGATGTAGTGCATCCGGTCGGGCAGGTCGGACCAGTCGCGGGCGGCGGTGTCGAGGAGGCTGTCGGAGGTCGGGTCGACGAGCGCGAGCAGCGCGAGCAGCTCGGGGTGCGACAGCCGGGCGAGCAGCGGCGGGAACTCGGCGGGGAGGTCCTCGCCGAGGTCGAGCACGTCGCCGCCCGGCAGGGCCAGCGTCATCAGGTGCTCGGTGACCGCTCGCCGGACCAGCGCGCGGGCGTGCTCGGCCAGGTGCTCGACGGCCAGGCGCACCGGCGTGCGTCGGCCGAGCACGGTCAGCAGCACGCGCCGCAGCCACTTGACCACGCGGTTGCCGGGCAGCAGCAGGTCGAGCAGCCGCCGTTCGAGCTCGCGCGGGTCGATGACCGGCGCCTGCAGCGCGGCGGTGATCTCCGGTTGCAGGCGGGTCTGCTCGTGCAGGCCGACCTCGACGTTGGCCAGCAGCAGGAGCTCGGCCCGCTCCTTCGCGTCGACCGCGGACGTCGCCTGGTGGTAGCGGGTGAACGCCTGCCGCAGGTAGCGCTGGCCCTCGGGCGGCTCGCCGGGGCGCAGCGCGCCGTAGAACCCGTCGAGGTCGTCGGGGGACGCGACCAGGAAGCGGGCGAACTCGCGGGCGATCTCCTCGAAGACCTTCAGGTTCCCGCGCGCCGCCGCGTCACCGGCCGCGTCGAGCCGGGCGGTGCTCAGCACGGCCTGGCGCACCAACCGCTCGGCGTCGTCGAGGACCTGGCGCGGAACGGCCCGCCGCAGGCCGCGCACCAGCAGGTCGACCGCGGCGGCCGCGTCGGGCGAGGACTCCAGCATCCGCTCCAGCGTGCGGGCCAGGTCCTCCTGCCGGATGGTCCGGCCGACCTGCTTGGACGCCCACACGGCGAACGTGCACCAGTTCGCCGACCCGCCGGTGCGGTCGGCCAGCGCCCGGGACAGCTCGTGGTAGCAGTGGGTGATCCGGAGGTTGCGGACGACGGGGTCGGCGTGCGCGGCGATCCGGTCGACGTCCTCGACCGTGGGCGGGACGCCGCCGGGCGCCCGCACGTCGCCACTGGTTCGTGTCATGGATGGCCGACCTTCCTGCCCGGGGTGTACACGTGGTTGGTCGTCGCGGGGGCGACGAATGTGACACCCGATCCCGGTCAGGGCCGCCAGGTCCGCACGACGTGGCGGCGCAGCTTGCCGGAGCCGGTGCGCGGCAGGGAGGGCACGAAGACGATCCGGCGCGGGACCTTGTACGCGGTCAGGTGGTGGCGGGCGAGGGAGATCAGCGCGTCGGCCAGCTCGGCGTCGTCGAGCGGGCCGTCGGCGCGCACGACGTAGGCGCGCAGTCGGACCGATCCGTCGTCGTCGGCGACCGCGCAGACCGCCGCCTCGCGCACCAGGTCGTGACCGGCCAGCAGGTGCTCGACCTCCAGCGGGTGGACTTTGATGCCGCCCACGTTCTCGACGTCGTCCAGGCGGCCGGTGACGGTCACGTAGCCGTCGTGGT
Source organism: Actinosynnema sp. NPDC037264 (assembly GCF_055603705.1). Classification (NCBI taxonomy): domain Bacteria; kingdom Bacillati; phylum Actinomycetota; class Actinomycetes; order Pseudonocardiales; family Pseudonocardiaceae; genus Actinosynnema; species Actinosynnema sp. NPDC037264. The sequence goes on from NZ_JBVJVK010000042.1 coordinate 70,695, forward strand.
CGATCGAGGCCAGGTCTCCGGTCGCGTACCAGTCGTCGGTGCGCTTGGCCGTGCCGTCCTCGTGGACGCCGAGCGTGATCGTCGGGCCGCGCACCTGGAGGCGGCCGATCACGTCCGGTTCGACGGGATCGCCCCGGTCGTCCACCACGCGCACGTCGAACGGCGGCAGGGGACGCCCCGCGGTGCCGACGCGGCGCGCCGAACGGGTGTTGTGGGTGAACGCCTGGCCGACCTCGGTGGTGCCGATGCCGTTGAGCAGGCGGTCGCCGAGGACCTCCATCAAGCGCCCTTCGAGCGCGGTGGAGAGGACTTCGCCACCGGTGGCGGCGATGCGGAGGTTCGCCAGGCGGTCGCTGCCGGGGTGGGCGATGAGCCTGCCGTAGAACGTCGGCACGGCGAACAGGGCGGTGACGCTGTACTTGTCCACGATAGCGAGCACGTCGTCCACCAGCGGCGCCTCCGGGTTCAGCACCACGCGGCTGCCGCTCAGCAGCGGGAAGAACAGGGAGTTGCTCAAGCCGTAGGCGAAGTACATCTTGGACACCGAGTGCACGACGTCGTCGGGCCCCAGCTCCAGCGCCGGCACGGCGAACGAGCGGTGGTGGATGATCGGGTCGCCGTGCAGCTGCGGGCACAGGCGCGGCACGCCGGTGGTGCCCGAGGTGAACGTCGCGTACACCGGGTCGTCCACGGCACGCGGCACGACGGGGATCGGCTCCGCGCCGTCGAGCTCGGCGAAGGTGGTCACCGGGAACCCGGCCGCCGAGAATCCCGGCCTGCCCACGACCAGCGCCGGCCTGGCGGCACGCAGCACCTGGCGCAGTTCGTCGGGGTGCAGCCGGGGGTTGACCGGCGCGGCCACGGCGCCCGCGTGCACGGCGCCGAGGAAGGTCAGGACGAAGTCCGGCCCGTCGTCGAGCACGAGCGCGACCCGGTCACCGGGCCGCACGCCCGAACCCGCGAGCGCCCCGGCGACGTGGCCCGCGCCGGTGTACACGTCGGCGTGCGTCAGCATGGCGCCGTCGACCTCGTACGCGGGCCTGTCCAGCCACCCTCCGGCGTCGGCTCCGGCTCTCAGCGCGTCGACCAGGTTCATCCCAGGGCTCTTCCTGCTCGGGCCGCCCGAGGGCGGGCGACGTCACGGGGTCGGGCGGAGCGCGGCCACTTCCGAACGCCACTCCAGCACCACGTCGAACAGGCCGGCGACGGCGTCCAGCTCGGTCAACGGCGCCGGCCCGCCGCGCAGCGCGCCGACGAAGTCCGCGTACGCGCCGCTCACCGGCGGCGCGACCAGGTCCGCGGCCAGTGCGGTGCCCGTGACGGCGAAGTGGAACCGGGGCTCGCCCCAGCCGAGCTCGACCGTCCCGGTCACCCCGCCCGCCACGGCCGCGGCCCGCACCCGGGACCGGGTCGCCTCCACCGTCCGCACGTCGGTCACCGGCACGCCGAGCACGCGTTCGACGGCGTCCAGCGCGTCCGGGCCGAGCTCGGTGACGACGTCGTGGCCCTCAGGCCGGTACAGGCGCACCGTGAAGCCCTCGGCGCCGCCCGCGGCGACGGCCTTGCCCAGCTCGACCAGCTCCGGGTGGTGCGCCCAGGGCAGGTCGACGGAACACCGGCCGGGCGCCTGCCGCGCGGCCTCGACCAGCCGGGCCAGGTCCTCCACGGCGCGCTTGCCCAGCAGCACGTGCAGCCCCCGGCGCAACGCGGTCAGCGCCGCCGCCGTGTCCGGCACCTCCACCACGACACCCTCGGCGGGGACGGTCTGCACGAGCCGCGTGCCGTCGCGCAACGCCCACGGCGCATTGTGCGCGCGTGCGGCGGGCAGCAACGCGCGCACATCGGGATCGGCCACGCCGACCACGCGCACGCCGCGCACCGCCGGCACCGCGTCCGTGCCGACGACCAGGACCCGCACGTCGGCGGGTTCGGCGGTGGCCAGCGCGCGGTCGCTGGCGAAGAAGCTGAGGTCGGCCGAGGCCGGATCCGGGTCGCGCGGCGTCGACACGCGCGGCCGGTCGAGGTCGGTGTAGTCCTTCTCGACCGGCGCCCACGCCAGGTCCGCGGCCCGGTGCGCCGGTCCGGCCGCGAAGACCTCGGCCCACCGGCTGCGGATCACGCGCATGTGGCGCTTCCAGATGGGCAGCTTGTCGTGGCCGACGTGGTTGAACGTGGTGCCCTCGAAGTGCCGCATCGCCACCGACCCGACGTAGCGCAGCCGTTCGCCGTCGGCGCGCAGGCGGCAGCACAGGTCGACGTCCTCGCACAGCGAGACCGGGTCGAACGACTCGTCGAACCCGCCCACCCGGCGGAACGAGCTGTGCCGCACCATCAGCGCGGCGGTGGGCGCCCACGACTGCTCGCGGTGCTCGCGGTGCTCCGCGCCGAGGGGTTTGCCCCGCCCGACGGGTCCGATGTGGCCGTCGACGGTGGACGCGCCGCCCGCGCACTGCACCAGTTCCCGGTCGCCGGGGTAGAGCAGCAACGGCGACACCGCGCCGAGACCGGGATCGGCGGCCAGTTCGGCGGCGAGCACCTCGACCACGTCGGGGTCGTCGACCAGCACGTCGTTGTCCAGGAAGAGCAGGAACTCGCCGCGGGCCACTGCCGCGCCGACGTTGCGCCGTTCGCTGCCGCCGCGGTCGTCCTCGTGGCGCAGGGTCGTGAGCGCGCGGGGGTGCACCAGCTCGGCCAGGTACTCTGCGGTGCCGTCGTCGGAACCGTTGTCCACCACCACGATCTCGAACTCGCCGGACGCGCGGGCGAGGGACGCCAGCGCCCGGCGCGTGTACTCCAGGCGGTTGCGGACCAACATGACGACCGAGACCAGGCCCGGTACCGGGGTCGGGTTCACACTGCGCCCTTCACCGACGGGAATCGCCACGACGCGGCACCGCGCTGCGCCGGTCGAGCACGACATGGGTGGGGTGGTGCCCGCGCGCGGCGGGGTGTCGCCGCCGACCACCTCGTCGGTCGTCGCTTCCACTATGGTGGAATCGGACCGCGGTGAATCAGTGGTGGTCGTGCCGAAAACGGTGACGATCACCCGCCTGCCGGCGAACTGGATCGTTACCGGCGCTGATCGTAGAGGGTGTTCGGCGGGTGCGCCAGCCCGTGGCTCGGACTTCCGAAGGGACACCGTGGACGACGTCGCCGACCTCGCGAAATCCGGTTCCGGGCCGTACTTCCTCAATGATCGGGAACAATCGGGTGAGCCCATTCGGACGGCATTGTTCTGCCATGCGGCGGGCTTTACCGGCCGGGTCTGGCGGTCGTGTGTGAAAAATCTGCGGACGCCGTTGCGCGCCGCCGCTCTGGACCTGCGCGGCCACGGTGGCGCGCCGCCGTTGGCCGAGGACGCGGGCTGGGGCGTGTTCGCCGACGACGTCCTCCGCGCCGCTCGCGCGCTGGGCGCCGGTCCGCTGATCGGCGTCGGCCACTCGTTGGGCGCGACGTCGTTGCTGCTGGCCGAAGCACGGGCGCCGGGCACGTTCGACCTGCTGGTCTGCTTCGAGCCGATCCTCGCGACCCGGCACGACCCGGCCTTCGCCGAGGCGGCGGCCCGGCGGCGCGCGGTGTTCGGGTCCCGGGCCGACGCGCTCGCCCGGTGGTCCGCGCGGCCGCCGCTGTCCCGGCTCGCGCCGGAGGTCCTCGCCGACTACGTCGACTCGGGGCTGGCCGAGGAGCCGGACGGCCGGGTGCGGCTGCGGTGCGCGCCGGAGGTGGAGGCGCAGCTGTTCCGGACCGCCATCTCGTGCCCGTGGCGGGAGGCGTTGCCGTCCGTGCGGTGCCCGACGGTGTTCCTCCGCGGCGGCGAGTCGGTGGTGGTGAGCGGCGACTCGCTCGCGGCGGCGTGCGCCGGACTGCCCGCGGGACGGGTGGGCGAGGTGCCGGGCCTGGACCACCTGGGTCCGCTGGTCCGGCCCGGCACGTTCGCCGAGGTCCTCGACGGGCTGCTCGCGGACTTCCTCGACGGGCCCGCCGCTGCCCGGACCACGCCGTGATGAGCTGCCGGGCCAGACCCACGATCGGGTTGGCGTTGATGTCGTAGTTGCTCAGCACGATCGCCACCCAGCGGAGGTCGGGGTGGCGTCCAGCCGGTGGCCGTGCCGGGGCCGCTGCCGGAGTGCCCGACGATCCGCCGGCCGTCGGTGACGGTGTGGCGGAACCCAACACCGCGCGCCCGACGGGCGGCCTCGACATCACCGCGCTGCTACCGACGGCTCACTCGTCGGGGAACACCGTGGTCTCGCGGCGGTAGGGCCGGCCGAGCAGGGCGAGGCGGTCGGGCGGCCAGAGGTCGTCCCGGTCGTTGAGCAGCAGCTCGCCACCGCGTCGCAGCAGCCAGATGGTCTCGAAGTCCTGGTGCAGCACCGCGTTACCCGGGACCTTCTCCAGCAGCCCGGCCGTCAGGCGGACGACGTCGCCCTGTTGGCGCCCGATGTCGGTCTTGGCCAAGCGGTAGGCGACGCGCGTGGTGGGCGCGACGCCCAGGACGTCCAGCACCGGGTTCCACGGCTTGGGCTTGTCCTGCACCACGCGCAGCCACGTGCCGCCGGTCGTCACCGCGTCCTCGCCGAGCAGGCGCCGGCCGGTGACGGCCGGGTCGAGCAGCCCGGCGGCGACGCCGACGTCGTGCAACGCGTCGGCGACCTGCCCGACCGGTTGCGGAGTGGCGAGCGCGAGACCGTACGAAATGGACACTGGCAATCCTCTGTCGCGGGCTACGGGTACAAGTGAACCACGGCGCCGTTCTTGTCGATGACGATGACTTCCTTCAGACCCTCGATCGGCCAGTCGCGCATCTGGGCGCGCAGCCGTTCCACGTCGACCGGGCTGTCGGCGAGGTTGACCACGACCCGGTCAGTCTGGCCGTCCTCGACCTTCTCCGCGATCCGGCTGTGGATGTTGCGGGGGCTGCCGGTCACCGGCGCGATGTTGTCGAAGATCCGGCCCTCGATCCGGTAGTCCGGGTTCTTGGCCCCCGGGACGACCGGGTTCTGCTCGACGTCGTACCCGGCCCGGGCGAGGGTGGTCGCCGACTCGTTCTCCCGTTGCAGCGACCGCTTGGTGTCCGCGTCGTGCTTCGGGTCGATCTCGGTGCGCGTCCCGCCGGGTTGGGCGTCCGGGTCGGGGGAGCGGGACGGCCCGGTGTGCCCGTCGCCGCCGGGGGTCGGCTTCTTGCCAGGGCCCTCCGGCGGCTTGCCGCCGTCGCCGCCGCGCCGCAGGTCGTCCATCTTCTTGCGGATCTGCTTGAACAGCTCACCCAGGCGGCGCAGCAGGGGCATCAGCTTCTGCATCGTGCGCACGAGCTGCTTGACGAGCTGCGCGATCCGCGCCGCCCACTTGGCGGCGGCGGCCGAGGCCTGGACCGCGGCGGCGGGCAGGCCGATGATGGTCAGCGCCTCCGCCGCCCACACCGCGAGGCGTCCCACGAGGTCGGCGATCAGGTCGCGCACCGTCTCGCGGACCACGCCGACGACCACGCCGGCCAGCTCCACCGCGCTGCCGAGGCCCGACGCGGCCCGGGCCGCCGCGCCGATCACCGCGACGAGGTCGGCGGCGCGGGCGCGGTAGGCGTCGGCGGCCTTGCCCGACCACGCGGCGGTGTCCGCGGAGTGCTCGGCGCCGTACGCGGTGTGCACCTCGCCGACGGCGGTCGCGATGTTCTTCCACGTCCGGGAGTGCGCGGCCACGGCGTCGGCGTTGCCCGCGAGCTTGTCCAGCGCCTCCCGCAGCGGGCCGACGTGCTCGATGATGAACGAGACGAGGCTGGACGCCACCGAGCCGAACGGGTCCATGACGATGCTCAGCGCTTCCAGGCCGGTGCCCGCCGCGCCCAGCCCGATGTCGACCCAGTCGCCGCTCTCGATGCCCCGCACCAGGTCGTCGACCGATTCGGCGATGCCGATGCCGGTGTAGGACCGGGTGGAAGCGCGCTCCGGCGCGACCAGCGGGTTGCCGGTCACCGCAGGCCGGCTTCGATGGCGGTGAAGCCGCGCACGGCGGCCACGTCCTCGGAGTCGTAGGCGTCGGCCGTGTCGCGCAGGTTCCCGGCCACGGTCCCGAGGCCGTCGCGGGCGGCCTTGAGGGCTTCGTGCGCGAGGGCTTCCACGTCGTTGAACAGCGGTGGCAGGAACTGGCAGATGACGCCGTAAGCGCCGTCGGGCATCACCTGCGCCGCCGCGTCCGCCGCGGTGCCCAGGCTCGCCGCGTGGGCGTCGACCTTGCCCGCGTGGGCGCGAAGGTCGCCGCCGATCACCTCGAAACCGGCCATGATCTCCCCTCGGTCAGCTCTGGTCGAAGACGGAGTCCTCACCGAAGTCGTCCTGGTCGGTCGGCCCGCGCCGCGGTGGCCCAGCGGGCGGGTCGGGTTCGTCGGACGCGGCGAACTTGTGCGCGTAGTAGCCCGCGATCCGCTCGGCGCCGTCCTCGCCGAGGGTGTCGCCGGCGATCTCGCGCACGCGCGGGGTGATCTGCGCTTTCGCCTGCCTGACCGCGATGAGCAGCTGCCGGCTCAAATCTTCGGGCGTGGTGCGGGCGAGCTGGTCGGTGAACGTCGCGTCGACCAGCGCGCCGTCGGCGTCGACGGTCACGGTGACGACGCCGCTGGGACTGGTGGCGCTGATCCGCACGCCCTCGACCCGCTGCTGGAGCTGTCGGTACCGCTCGGCCTTGTGCTCGAAGGTGGCGACCCACGCGTCCAGACCGCGTTCGACCTCGGCTGGGTCGCCGCCGACTAAGTCACCCGGCACGGTCATGCCGACGACCATACCGCCGGAACCCGGTCTGTGGGCGCAAAAATGGCGTCGGACAGCGCGGTGGGGGGGGGGGGGGGGGGGGGGGGGGGGGGGGGGGGGGGGGGGGGGGGGGGGGGGGGGGGGGGGGGGGGGGGGGGGGGGGGGGGGGGGGGGG
>NZ_JBVJVK010000043.1:0-77228 GCF_055603705.1 Actinosynnema sp. NPDC037264
GCGATCTTCCCGAGCTCCTCGGCGACGTTGTTCCACGTCGTGGAGTACGACTCGATCACCGGCGGGTTCCCGGCCAGCCAGTCCAGCATCTCCTTCAACGGCTGCATGTGCTCCATCAGGAACGACGCCGCCGAGGACAGCAACGTGCCGAACGGGTCGATCGCCATCGCCGCCGCGTCCGCCGCCAACCCGACCATGCCCAGGCCGGCCTCGACCCAGTTGCCGTCCTTGATCCCGTTGAACGTGTCCATCGCCGACTCCGCGATGGAAATACCGGTCGCCCACCCGTTGTCACCGGTACCCGCGTTGAAGAACGAACCCGACTCCGCCGGCGGCGCCTCGACTAAGGGGTTCTCGCCCGCCATCAGTCACCGGCCTTGAAGCTGTCCCGGATCGCCTCTTCCATCTCCCGGTACTGGTTGACGGTGTCCTTGACCGCCTTGCCGGCGGCGTCCATGGCCTCCACGGCACCCTGGAGGGCGTCCAGCCCGTACTGCTCGACGGGGTCGAGCATCATCCGGAACGGCTGGCAGATGATGCCGTAGGCGTCGGTCGGCATGCTCACGGTCTTCGCCGCGTCCACCGCGCCCTGCAGCCGCGCGCCCAGGTCGTCCAGTTGCTTGCTGTGCGCCTCGAGCGTTTCCGCGACGATCTCGAAACCGGCCATGTGATCCCCCTGGAAGGCTGGTCAGGAAAGGAAGGACTGTCCGCCGAAGTCGTCGTCCTCGTCCGGACGGCGCGCGGGCCTGCGCGCGGGCGGCGGGGTGGGCGGTGGCGTGGCCGGCGGTCCGGGACGCGTGGCGGGCGGCGGGGGCGTGTCGTCGTCCTCGATCCCGAAGCGCATCTCACGGCCCACCGGCGGCGGCACGGGCTCTTCGTGCGGCGGGGTGGGGAAGTTGCGCTTGGCCTCGTTGAACAGCACGTTGGCCGTCTCGTCCTGCGTGCCGATGGTCTCGGCCATGGCCTGCTGGAGCAGTTCCGGGATGCGCGCCTGCGCGCGTTGCAACGTCCTCATCACCTCGGCCGACACCTCGGCCATCCGCTTGTCCCGCGCGGACTCGGCGATCTCCAGGTGGGTCAGGATGCCGTTCGAGCCGATGGTGAGCTTGACCGAGCCGTCGCGCGAGGCCTCGGAGATGGTCATGCCCTGCACGCGGGCGGCCATCTCCTGGTAGCGCTCGGCCTTCTGCTCGATGCTCTGCTGCCACTGGCTGAGCATCCGCTCGGACGCGCCGATGTCCTCGGGCACGACGGCTCTCCCCCTCGAAGATGACGTGCGGTTGGTCCACTCAGGATGACGCAATGGTGAACGGCCCGGTTCCGCCCCCGGGTCAAATGCTCCGAACGGAGCAGGGGGCGCAACCGGGCCGTGCCGGCACTAGTTCACGCCGAGCAGGTCCACCACGAAGATCAGCGTCTCGCCGGGCTTGATCACGCCGCCCGCGCCGCGGTCGCCGTAGCCCAGGTGCGCCGGGATGACCAGCTTGCGCCGGCCGCCGACCTTCATGCCCGCGACACCGCGGTCCCAGCCGGCGATGACGCGACCCCCGCCCAGCGGGAAGCTGAACGCCTCGCCGCGGTCCCAGGAGGCGTCGAACTGCTCGCCGGTCGAGTGCGACACACCGACGTAGTGCACGTGCACGAGCTGACCGGGGGCCGCCTCGGGCCCGTCGCCGACGGTGATGTCCTCGATCACCAGGTCGGCGGGCGGGGCGCCCTCGTACGGCTCGACCTCGGGCTTGCTCGGGGCCATTTGACTCTCCTGTGGTCGCTCCGCCCCCGGACGCGAGGGCGTTGGGCAATCGGTCCTGCCCTACTCAATCATGTCGCCCCGGGTGCAGCCGATCGGCCTACGCCCGGACCGTGACCGCCGCCGCGCAACCTTTTGCCCCGTCCGTCCCGTCCTGGGTGCATGAGGCGACGGTCCTGGGGTACGCGTGCGGCGCTGTTCGGCGGCGCGGCACTGGTGGTGGGGGTGAGCGCGGCCTCCGCCGTGCCCACCGAGGCGGAGGACTGGCGGATCGTGCCGCCGATCGAAGCCGTGCCGGTGGAGCTGGTGGCGTTCGACACGTGCGACACCGCGCTGGCCGAGCTGCGCGAGGCGATCTCGCCGCACGTCGGCGCGCACGGGGTGGGTGGCCGCACGTTCCTGGCCAAGACCGACGGCGACGTCGCGATGGAGAGCCAGGCGGACTCCCGTGCGGGCAGCCCGCCCCGTGACGCCGCCGCCGTGCCCGAGCACTCCAAGACGAACGCGCACGAGGCGGGCGTCGACGAGCCGGACCTGGTCAAGACCGACGGCAAGCGGGTCGTGACGGTGGCCGACGGCAAGCTGCGGGTGCTGGACGTGGCCACCCGGCAGCTCACCGGCACGCTCGACGTGCCGGGCGGCCACGCCTCCCAACTGCTGCTGCACGATGACCGCGCGTTCCTCATCGGCGCCGGGCACGGCATCGCGGGCCGCGGAATCGAGTTCGACGGCCCGACGGAGGTGTACGCCGAGGACTCGTCGGTGACGTTGGTCGACCTGTCCGCCGCGCCGCGCGTGCTGGGCACGCTCACCGTGGACGGCCGGTACGTCGACGCGCGCCAGGTCGGCGGCGTGGTGCGGGTGGTCGTGCACTCGGGGCCGCGGCTGCCCTGGGTGTACCCGACGAACGACCGCAGCGAGGCGGAGTCCCTGATCGCGAACCGGGAACTCGTCGCCACCGCGCCGATCGAGTCGTGGCTGCCGCGCTACGAGCTGTCCGACGCGGACGGCTCGCGCTCGGAGGGCACGCTGGTCGCGTGCGACCGGGTCAGCCACCCCGAGCAGCACTCGGCCACGTCGATGCTGTCCGTGCTGACGTTCGACTTCCCGGGCGAGCTGGGCAATGGCGACGCGGTGACGATCATGGCCGACGGCGACACCGTGTACGGCACGGGCACGTCGCTGTACGTGGCCGACGACCACCACCTGCGGCCGATGACGCGCTTCGCGCCGACCACGCCCGCGACCACGGCGATCCACCAGTTCGACGTGTCGCAGCCGGGCCCGCCGAAGCACGTCGCGTCCGGGCGGGTCGCGGGCACGCTGCTCAACCAGTACTCGCTGTCCGAGCACCAGGGTCACCTCCGGGTGGCGACGACCTCCGGTGACGCGCCGGGCATCCCCGAGCAGGCGCCCGCCACGCAGAGCGCGGTCACCGTGCTCAAGCGGGACGGCGCGACGCTCGTGGAGGTCGGCAAGGTCGACGGGCTCGGCGTCGGCGAGCGGATCTACAGCGTCCGGTTCGCCGGGCCGGTCGGGTACGTGGTGACGTTCCGGCAGGTCGACCCGCTCTACACGCTGGACCTGTCCGACCCGGCGGCGCCGCGCAAGGTCGGCGAGCTGAAGATCACCGGCTACTCGGCGTACCTGCACCCCGCCGGTGACGGGAAGCTGATCGGCGTCGGCCAGGAGGCCACGGCGCAGGGCCGCGTCACCGGCACGCAGGTGTCGCTGTTCGACGTGTCGAACCCGGCCGCGCCGGCCAAGCTCGCGGGCCACCACCTGCCCGGCGCGAGCTCGGAGGTCGAGTTCGACCCGCACGCGTTCCTGTACTGGCCGGCCCGCGACCTGGTGGTGCTGCCGGTGTTCGGGTCGGGCGCGAGCGGGTCGGCGGCGGGCGGCCTGCTGGTGCTGCGGCTCGGTGACGGCGCGTTGTCCGCGCTGGGCACGGTCCGGCACGAGCAGTCGACCTACGACCCGGGCATCCGCCGGGCGCTGGTGATCGGCGACGACCTGTGGACGGTGTCCGCCGTGGGCGTGGGCGTGGACCGGATCGACGGGTTGGCGCGGCAGGCGTGGGTGCCGTTCACCTGATCTGGTCGTGGAGCAGGCGGTGCGCGAGGACCGTGCCGCCTGCCATCGCCGCCGGCAGCACCACCAGCGCCGCCAACGGGATCAGGCACAGCAGGTAGGTCGGCACGGCGAAGCCGAGCGTGACGGCGCGCCGCTTGCGCAGCGTCCGCCGGCGCACGTCGAGCTTGAGGCCGCGCCGGGTGAACGGGATGCCGGTCAGCTCGATCGCCAGCAGCGACGCGTTGACGAGCACCGCGACCACCGGCACCACCGTCTGCCCGACGACCGGGATGAACCCGGCGGCGAACAGCGGGATGGCCAGCAGGATCGCGATGCCGACGAGCACGATCGCGTCCCGCACGCCGACCGCCGCCGACCGCAGCCAGGTCACCTGCTCCGCCTCGGGCACGCCGCCGAGGTGCGTGTCCTCGACGGTCTCCGCGATGTGCTCGTAGAACGGTCCGCCGATGATCAGCGTGATCGCGGTGAACAGCAGCAGTCCGATCGCGACGAACGCGCCGATGATCGAGAACCCGGCGGCGAACCGGGTGGCCGCGCGCAGGCCCTCGTTCCAGTCGTCGGCGAACGGCGTGACCCAGGCGGCGATCTCGTCGATCCACACCGCGAGCCCGACCAGGCCGCCGACCAGCAGCACGGTCGTGATCAACGCCGGGACGGCGCCGATGAGCAGCAGTTTCGGCGAGCGGAACACCAGCGAGAAGCCCTGGCCGAGCAGTCCGACACCGGTCGAGAAGTCCCGCAGCACCCTGATCACCGGCGGAGCATATCCACCGTGGGGCCCGTGAAGTCGAAAAACGGTGGTCGCGCCGTTCTGGGAGCGGTGCCAGACTGAGGGTCTCTGGGGAGAGGACGTTTCGTCATGGCACTGGATCACACCGAGCCCGTCCTGCTCGTGCGCAAGCGCGCGGACCTCGTCGGCGAGTGGGAGCGGAGCTGCCACCTGGCGCCGTTGCCCGACGACGGCACGCGGTCGACCCTGCTGACCCTCTGCGGGGAACAGCTCGACCTGGACATGGCCGAGCTGCTGCCGGAACCGGAGGGAATGCCCTGCGTGGCGTGCCTGCTCACGGCGCCGCCACCGCACCGCTGAACCGTCGTCGTCGGGCCGCCGTCGTCGTCAGCCGACGTGGCGGGAGAGGGCGTGGAGGTCCTTGCGGAGGTTGGCGCGGACGAACCGCGCCACGAGCGGGCCGACCAGCCGGTAGTGCCGGCCCGCGTCACCGCGGACGCGGATGGACGCCATCGTCGCGCCCGCGTGGGCGGTGTCGAACCGGTAGGTGACGTGCATCGGGAACGGCCCGGCGACCGACTTCATCTCCAGCAGCGTCGGCGGCTCGTGCGCCACCACCCGCAGCACGTAGTCGATGCGCCTGCCGAGGAAGTGCGCGGTGCGCGTGACCTCCGCGCCGACGCCGAACCCGCCGCCGGGCGCGGGCGCGCTCAGCTCGGCGCGCTTGATGCCGCGCGTCCACTCGTGGTCGTGCCGCCAGTCCATCGCGTACCGCGCCACGACCTCGGGCGGCTGGTTGATCAATCGGCGCGCGGACACGTCCACGCGCCGATTGTCCATCCGGGACGGCCCCCGCACCCGGCGAGGGCCGTGCTCTCCTAGCGACGGCGGCGGAAGCTCAACGCCCGCGCGCCGGCGCCGACGCCGGCCAGGTGCAACGCCACGCACAGCAGGCCCGCCACGAGCAGCGTGCCGCCGTCCAGGACGGAGCCGAGCGAGGCGTTCGCGAGGTCCAGCAGGAGGGCGAGGCCGAAGATGACCGCGGCGATGATCGCTAACACGGGAAACCTCCCTGGTGAGGTGGGTGACCACCAGTTACCCCGCGGCGGGGTCCGCCAAGCGCGCGTTCGGCCGCACTTCGCGGTCCGGACAGGTCAACGGCACGGCGGCAGCCGAGCGTGATCAGTTCGTCACGAATCCTTGGCCAGCCGCGGCACGCCGTCGCCCGACGCCGCCCAGGCGACCAGGCCCGCCACGTCCACCCCGTGCGGCGGGTCGTCGCGGTAGGGGGTGATGTTGCGCGCGCCGCGGCTCAGCAGCGCCGAAGCGCCCGACGCGTTGCCGCGCGCGGCGTGGGTCATGCCCACGGCCAGTTGCGCCAAGCCGCGCCACAGCTCCCGCTCGGGCTCGGGCGCGGCCTTCCACGCGTCCTCCAGCACTTCGTGCGCGTGGAACGGCCGGCCGAGGTCGAGCAGGCGCTGTGCTTCGACGAGCGACTCCTCGGGCGTGCGCGGCACGCCTTCGGGCTGGCGCTCGACGCCCGGCAGCCCGTAGGGCAGCGGGCGGCCGAGCCCGTCGCGCGGGCGCGCGTTGCGGGCCCGGCCCTGCTCGTCGCGGTCGCGTGGGCTGGTCGGCACGTGGTGATCGTGTCACGAACCCCGTCACCGCGAAACGGCGCGGTTCAGCTCTTGAGCGGCCCGGAGAACCGCAGGTGGTTGCCCGACGGGTCGCGGAACGCGCAGTCGCGCACCCCGTACGCCTGGTCCATCGGCTCCTGCATGACCTCCGCGCCCGCCGCCCGGAGCCGCTCGAACGTGGCGTCGCAGTCGTCGACCCGGAAGATCGCCGCGCCCAGGGAGCCCTTGGCCATCAGCTCCGTCATCGCGGCCGCGTCGTCCGCCGGCCGGCCCATGCGCGGGTCCTCCAGGACGATCTCCACGTCGGGCTGGCCGGCCGGGCCGACCGACAGCCAGCGGAACTGCTCGATCGGCGCGTCGGTGCGCACTTCGAGGCCGATCACGTCGCGGTAGAAGGCGAGCGCCTCTTGCTGGTCGCGGACCTGCAGGAACGTGTGCGAGATCTTCATGCTCATGCGGGGAACCTATCCGCGCTGGTCAGACTCGTGCTTCTCGAGATCTGCTCGGGCGGGTGACCATTTTGGACCAGCACGCGGGCACCGCGGCGACCTCGTCGTGGCGGCGCGCCCGGTAGGCGCTGGGCGTCTCGCCGACCAGTTCGGTGAACCGCGAGCTGAACGAGCCGAGCGACGTGCAGCCGACCTCCATGCACACGTCGGTGACGCTGAGGTCGCCGCGGCGCAGCAGGGCTTTCGCGCGTTCGACGCGCCTGGTCATCAGGTAGTTGTACGGCGTCTCGCCGTAGGCCAGCTTGAACTGCCGGGCGAAGTGGGACGGCGACATCAGCGCGGCGCGCGCCATCGCCGGCACGTCCAGCGGACGGGCGTACTCGCGGTCCATCAGGTCCCGTGCCCGGCGCAGGTGGGCCAGTTCTTCCGGTCGCACGGTGACAGCCTCCCACGGCGATACTGGCGTGGTGTCCGGATCGGACTGGGTCCTGCACGTCGACCTCGACCAGTTCATCGCGGCGGTCGAGGTGGCGCGCCGGCCCGAGTTGCGCGGCAGGCCCGTGGTCGTCGGCGGAGCAGGCGACCCGACGCAGCGCGCCGTCGTGGCCACCGCGTCCTACGAGGCGAGGGAGTTCGGCGTCCACTCGGGGATGCCGTTGCGGCTGGCGAAGAAGCGCTGCCCGGACGCGGTGTTCCTGCCGTCCGACGCGCCCGCGTACGAAGAGGTGTCCGCGCACGTGATGGACGTGCTGCGGGAGCTGCCCGTGGTGGTCGAGGTGCTCGGCTGGGACGAGGCGTTCCTCGGCGCGCGCACCGACGACCCGGAGGCGCTGGCCGACACCGCGCGCCGCGCGGTCAAGGCGGAGACCGGGCTGGAGTGCTCGGTCGGCATCGGCGACAACAAGCTGCGCGCCAAGCTCGCCACCGGGTTCGCCAAGCCCGCCGGGGTGTACCGGCTGACCAGGGACAACTGGGTCGAGGTGATGGCCGGACGGCCGGTGACCGCGTTGTGGGGCATCGGGTCGCGGACCGCGGCCAAGCTCGCCGAGCTGGGCGTCGGCACGGTCGAGGAGTTGGCGCGGACCGAGCCGGAGGTGCTGGCGGCGCGGTTCGGGCCGGCGATGGGGCCGCACTTCCGGCAGCTGGCGCTGGGCGCCGGCGACACGGACGTGACCGCGACGCCGTGGGTGGCCAAGTCGCGCAGCCGGGAGACGACGTTCCAGCGGGACCTGACCGAGCCGGACCGGATCCGGGAGGAGGTCCGGCTGCTCGCGCGGCGGGTGGTCGAGGACGTGCGGGCGGAAGGGCGGCCCGCGGTCCGGGTGGTGGTGAAGGTGCGGTTCGTGCCGTTCTTCACCTACACGCGGGGCGTGTCGCTGGCGGAGCCGACGATGGAACCCGGGCCGATCGAGGACGCGGCCGTGGCGGCGTTGGCAAGATTCGAGGACACACGTGCCGTGCGCCTGCTGGGGGTGCGCGTCGAGTTCGCTGGAGGAGCACCGTGACGAAGGTCGTGCTGAACGGCTCGGTGTCGCTCGACGGCTACAGCGCCGGGCCCAACGTGGGCGAGGAGCACCCGATGGGCGAGGGCGGCGAGCGGCTGCACGAGTGGATGTTCGCCGAGGGGTCGGACGGTGACGCGCCGTTCGCGGCGACGGTCGGCGCGGTCGTGCTGGGCAGGCGGACGTTCGACCTGGGGCTGAAGTACTGGCAGGACACGCCGTTCCCGGTGCCGAGCTTCGTGCTCACGCACGAGCGGCGCGCGCCGCTGGCGATGAAGTCGGCGGCGTTCACGTTCGTCACCGACGGCCCGGAGAGCGCGATCGCCCAGGCCCGTGCGGCGGCGGGGGACAAGGACGTGCTGGTCATGGCGGCCGCGGAGTCGGCGGGGCACGTGCTGCGCGCCGGGTTGGTCGACGAGATCCGGCTCCAGCTGGTGCCCGTGCTGCTCGGCGGGGGCTCGCGGCTGCTGGACGGCCTCCCGCCCGCCGAGCTGGAGCGGATCGAGGCCGTCGAGGCGGACGACGTCCTGCACCTGCGGTTCCGCGTGCTCAGGTGACCTCGGTCCAGGTCGAGCGACGAGATGAGGTCGCGGTAGATCTTGCCCGGCTCGTGGACACCGCGGCGAGCCCGACACGCCCCCGTGCCGGGCTCGCCTCATTGCCGGCGTTTGCCCAGTTCGTCGTGGCCATGGACGACAGCATCGTGTACGTGGCGCCGCCGGACGTCGGCGCGCTCGGCTTTCCAGCCAGTCCCTGCACTGGCTGTATTCCGTGTTGCCTTGGTGAAGGCCGATGTTCGGTGCTGCTTGATGCGAAGCCCGACCGACACCTCAGACGCCATGGTGATCCCCGCCCAGGGTCGTGATCGGAGCTTCCGGATACCGGGACACGGTTCCCGGCGATGTTCGTGGCCGCCTCGTCCGGAGTGGCCGATGAGGAGCAGGGCGCGGCCTCCGCGTTGACCACCACGTTGCAGCAGGTCGGCGGCTCGCCGTCGTTCCGCGTCACCGCGCCGAGGCGGTGATGTCCTCCAGCACGGCGTAGAGCCGGGCGGCGGCGGTCCGGTCGAACTCGGGCCTGGCCAGGTCGACCGGCGCGCCCGCGCGCGAGGCGGTGAAGGCGGCGGCGGGTGGGTCCGCCAGGAACCGGTGGACCTGGTCCGCCGCGTCGGCCGTCGACCGGGCGAACAGGCGGGCCACCAGGTCCAGCGCCCGGCCGCGCGCACCGCCGACCTGCGCGCCGAGCCCGCTGTCCACGAACATCGGGTTGTGCAGGACGTACCGCACCGCGCTGCCCGGGTGGCGGTCCGCGAACCCCGCGCCGAGCAGGTCGGCGGCCCGCGCGCCCTGGCTGACCGCCCCGAACGCCCGGAACCCGCGGCTGAGCGCGAGGTCGTCCCACTGGATGCCCGGTCCGCGCAGCCCGGCCACGCCGCACAGGCTCACCACCACCGGCGCGGCGGAGCGCTCCAGCACCGGCAGCAACCGTTCCACCAGCGCGAACCGGCTCACCGCGTAGAGCGCGAACGAGTGCTCCAAGCCGTCGGCGGTGACCACGCGGCGCGGGGTGAAGCGGCCCGCGCCGAGCACGAGGTGGTCGACCACGTCGAACCGGGCCGCCACCTCGTCGGCCACCGCGGCCGTGCCGGCGACCGTGCCGAGGTCGCCTCGAATCAGCTCGACCCCGTCCGGCGCGGCGGCCGACCGGCCCACGACCGCGACGCGGTGCCCCTCGCTCGCGAGCCGTTCCGCCAGGGCCCGGCCGATGCCGTTCGTGCCGCCCGTGATCACCGCGTTCGCCATAACCTGAAGCCTGGTGCGCACCGCGACGACCCGGAAGAAGGCACATCCATGTCACTGGTCCCCGCGCCGGTCACGGTCGCCGACCGCGCCGCCTGCTCGGTGTCCGGCCTGCTGGCCCGGGTCGGCGACAAGTGGAGCCTGCTGCTGCTGGCCCTGCTCGCCGAACGGCCCTACGGCTTCAACGAGCTGGACCGCGCGGTGCACGGGCTGAGCCGCCGCATCCTCACCCGCACCCTGCGCAACCTCGAGCGCGACGGCCTCGTCAGCCGGGACGTGCGGCCGGGCAAGGCCGCCGGCGTCACGTACGCGGCGACCGCGCTCGGCCGCTCCCTGCTGGACCTCGTCGTCCCCTTGGGACGGTGGGCGCTGCGGCACGAGGACGAGATCGAGGCCGCGCGTTCGGCCTACGACAACGCTTCCAGCACCCGCCGCGCGGTGTCCACACTGGACTGAGGGTTCTGGCCGGTGACCAGGTTGCCGTCCACGACGACCGTGCTGGACCACGCCGGACCGGTCTGCGGGACCGCGCCGAGCTCGCGCAGCCGCGCCTCCACCAAGTACGGCACGGCCAAGCCGCCTTGGCGCTCCTCCTCGTCGGTGAACACGGTCAGCCGCCGCCCGGCGAACGCGAACGAGCCGTCCTCGCGCACCGCGGACAGCAGCCCGGCCGGGCCGTGGCACAGCGCGCCGACGACCTTGCCCGCCTCGTCGAACGCCACCAGCAGCCGACCGAGGTCCGCGTCGGACGCGAGGTCCGCCATCGGGCCGTGCCCGCCGGGCAGCAGCACGCCGTCGTAGTCGGCCACGTCGACGTCCGCCAGCCGCAGCGGCGCCGCCAGCTCGTCGTCGATGGACGCCAGGTAGGCGCCGAACTCCTCGGTCACGCTGACCGCGTCCACGGTGGGCCGCGCGCCGCCCGGGGTGGCGATGTCCACCCGCACGCCCGCGTCCCGCAGCACGCGCACCGACTCGACCACTTCCTCCGCCCAGAACCCGGTGGGGTGGCTCGACCCGTCGGCCAGCACCAGCCGGTCGGCCGCCGAGACGACCACGAGAACCCTGCTCATCCGTTTCATCCCTCTCGAGAAGTCGCTGTACTGCTCGGACAACGACCACCCCATCACGTTTCATCCGGTAGCGTGCGGCCGGCCATAAGTCTTCTTATAGCTCTGGAGTTGCGATGGCGGACCTAGACCTGCTGTCCACGTTCGTGGAGATCTACCGGTCCGGCTCGCTGACCGCCGCCGCCCAGCGCCGCGGCCTGACCCAGCCGGCGGTCAGCGGCCACCTCGCCCGGCTGGAGCGGGAGCTGGGCGAGCCGCTGTTCGTGCGCTCCAGCCGCGGCGTCACGCCGACCGCGCGCGCCGACGCGCTGGCCCGCCGGGTCGGCGCGCACGTGGACGAGCTGCGCTCGGCGCTGTCCGAAGTGGACGACCGGGAGGCGTACGCGGGCACCGTGCACCTGGCGGGCGCGGTGGAGGTGGTGGCCGCGCGGGTGCTGCCGGCGCTGGCGCCGCTGACCGCGCGCGGGCTGCGGCTGAGGATCACCCTCGGCCTGGCCGACGACCTGCTCGCCGCGCTGGTCAACGCGAGGCTGGACCTGGTGGTGTCCGCGGTGCGCCCCGCGGACCGGGCGGTGGTCGCGACGCCGTTCGTGGACGAGGAGTTCGTGCTGGTCGGCGCGCCGACGCTGGTGCGCACGATCGACCGCGCGCTGCTGGCGTCCGACCCCGTGCGCGCGTTGGCGCACCTCCCGCTGGTCGCGTACGCGGAGGAGCTGCCGATCGTGCGGCGGTACTGGCGCAGCGAGTTCGGCCGCCGCCCGCCCAACCCGGTCGCGGTGGTGGTGCCGGACCTGCGGGCGGTGCTGGCGGCCGTGGTCGCGGGGGCCGGCGTGTCGGCGCTGCCGCGGTACCTGGCCGACCCGGCGCTGGCGGCGGGGTCGGTGGAACTGGCGCACCAGGCGGTCGTGCCGCCGTTGAACACGCTGTTCCTGGCCACCCGGGTCGGCGGGTTGGCGAACCCGTCGGTGGCGCTGGTGCACGGCCACCTGATGGCCCGCGCGCGGGACTGGGGCGTGCTGTGACGCCCCGGTCCCGCGCGGGGGGTCAGACGCCGGCGATGGACTGGATCCAGGACCGGTAGCGCGTCACGTTGGTGTAGGCGGTGGTGGTCTGCCGGTCGCTGGTGGACGCGACGCCCACCTGCACGCCGCCGGCCATCATCGGGCCGCCCGAGTCGCCGCCCGCGGTGATGCCGTCGCCGCGCCGGGCGCAGATCGCGCTGCCGCCGTAGGCGTCGGTGCAGCCGCCGGTGACGGTCACGTTCGCGACCTTCAGGTACTGCGACTGGCAGTTGATCTCCGAGCCGCACCGGGACGTCGCGCCCCAGCCGTAGACCTGCACGTTCTGGCCGACGGTGACCGAACCGGGCTGGCCGAGGCGGGCGTAGGTCGCGGACACGGAGCGGTCGAGCCGGACCAGCGAGAGGTCCGACGAGTGGTTGTGGGTCTGCACGCCGTTGGCCATCGTGCCGCCGGAGGTCTGGTCGAGGCTGCCGATGCGGAACGACAGCCCGCCGCCGCTGACGCAGTGCTTCGCGGTCAGGATCCACGTGGGCGCGATGATCGTCGCGGTGCACGTCTGCCTGCCGTTGGAGAACAGCCGGGCCGCCCACGGCGCGTTGCTCGCGTAGCCGCCGCCGATGATGTACGGCGTCACGCCGCCCTCCGCCGCCGGCGCGGCCGACGCCGACGGCGCCAGGGCGAGCAGGGAGAGCAACGCGGCCGCGAGCGCAGGGATCAACCTGGTGATTCGCAAGGGTTTCCTCGATTCCGAAGACACGCGATTCCTCGCGCACAGGGGTGTCTTGGGTCACGAGATTCGTACCACTCGAACGGGTGAAAAGGGATATCTCGAAACAGTCATAACGCGCGCTATACGGTGTGCGTCATGCTCGTCGAACTGGCCATCGGGGACGCGTACGGCGCGGGCTTCGAGTACGCCCCGGCATCGCTCGTGACCAGCCACAACACCCTTGCGGGGTACGTGCGGCACCCGCGGCACCTCGGCATTCGCCCCGGCGCGTACACCGACGACACGCAGCTGACGCTGGCGTTGGCGGAGTTGCGGGTCTCCGGCGCGCCGTGGACGTCCGAGTCGGTGGCGTCGGCGTTCGTGACCGCGTTCCACCGCGACCCGCGCGAGGGCTACGCGCGGGGTTTCCAGGCTTTCCTGGAGAGCGTGCACTCCGGCGCGGAGTTCCTGGCCCGCATCCGGCCCGACAGCGACAAGAGCGGCGCGGCGATGCGCGCCGCGCCGGCCGGGCTGCTGCCCACCGTGGCCGACGTGCTGCACCACACCGACGTGCAGGCCAAGGTCACCCACGACACGCCGGACGGCGTGGCGTCGGCGCGGGCGGCGGCGTTGGCCGTGCACTACTGCCACCACGGGCTCGGTCCGGTGGCGGAGGTCGGCACGTGGATCGCCGCGCGCCTCGGCTCCGACGCGTGGGCGCGGCCGTGGCGGGGCAAGGTCGGGTCGAAGGGCGTGATGAGCGTGCGCGCGGCGCTGACCGCGTTGGCCGACGGCGGCTCGCTGAGCTCGGTGCTGCGGGCGTGCGTGGCCTTCACCGGCGACGTGGACACGGTCGCGACCGTCGCGCTGGCCGCCGCGTCGCGGTCCGCCGAGATCCGCGCCGACCTGCCCCGGGCGCTGGTGGACGGGCTGGAGAACGGGCCGTACGGCCGCGACCACCTGGCCCGGGTGGACGCTCAGCTGCTGTAGCGGCCGAGGAGTTCGGCGACCCGCTCCTCCGGCCACGGGCGGACGTCGCCGAACGTGGCGGCGAAGAACAGCTCCAGGTGCGCGTGCCAGGCCGCGAGCGCCCGCGGGGCGAACGCCGGGTCGGCCAGCGCGTGCGTCAGCTCGACCGTCGTGCCCTGGTCGGGGTCGTGCCGGAACTCCCAGCGCACCCGGCCGGTCGGCGAGTCGAACGCCAGCACGCGCGGCGGCGTCCGCTCGACCAGCGGGCCGGCTGGCACTTGCGGGTTGGCCGCGCGGGCGGGCACGCCCTCCTCGCCGTCGGTGAGCAGCGCCCACACCTCCTCCAGCGGGCGCCAGACGAGGTCGCGGACGAACCGCACCACGCCGTCGTCCACCCGGCCCTCGTCCAGCCCGAACTCGCGGATGTAGTGCTCCATCGGGCCGCGCACGTCCGTCGGCGGCTCGAACGGGCGGTCGTCGAGCCGCGCCTCCAGGCCCGCGAGGCAGGTGTCCCAGCCGGCGGCGTTGCGCCCGGCGCCGTGCTCGTCGCCGAGGACGTGCGTGAACACCAGCAGGCAGCCGCGCTCGTGCGGCAGCAGCTCGAACCGCAGCACGTCGGTGTTCCAGCGGAACGCGAACACCTTCGGCGGGTCGGACTCCAGCACCTCGCCGGTGGTGACCTGGTCGGGGAAGGAGAACGTGATCTCCCGGCCGTCGATCGCCACCGCCGCCGGGAACCAGTGCGCCAGCTCGGCGGGCTCGGTGACCGCCCGCCACACCAAGGCGGGCGGGTGCGCCAGCACCCGTTCGAACCTCAGCACGGGCTTGCCGTCGATCCTCCTCAACTCGGTGCTCACGAGTCCCTCCCGTCCGTCCCGTCGATCGCGTCCAGCCGCCGTTCCAGCGCGTCCAGGCTGTCCTCCCACATCCGCCGGTACGGCGCGAGCCAGGCGTCGACCTCGGCCAACGGCCCCGGCCGCAGCCGGTAGAGCCGGCGCTGGGCGTCCCGCCTGACCTCGACCAGCCCGGCCTCGCGCAGCACCTTCAGGTGCTTGGACACCGTCGGCTGGCTCACCGACAGCCCGTCGACCAGGTCGTTGACCGGTCGCTCGCCCCCGCGCAGCACGTCGAGGATCCGGCGCCGGTGCGGGTCGGCGAGCACGGCGAACGTAGATGCCATGACAGGAATATAGCCCGATCGGCATATGCGCTGTCAACCGAGGGGTCGGAAAGGTAGGATGGGTTCGGCGCCTCGACCCCAGTGCGGCCTACCTCATGCGTGGCACAACCGCGTGAACCCTTCCGCTCGACCTTCGAGGAGCCCTTCCATGCCGCGCACGTTCGCCGGCTCGCCGGTCCGCGACCTGCTCGCCCTCACCTCCCGGCCCGAGGTCATCTCGTTCGCGGGCGGCCTGCCCGCGCCCGAGCTGTTCGACGTCGACGGCCTGCGCACGGCGTTCGACCAGGCCGTGTCCCGCCGTTCCCTCCAGTACGCGCCCACCGAGGGCGATGTGGACCTGCGCGGCCTGGTCGCCGACCGGCTGACCCGGCGCGGCCTGCCGACCGCGGTGGAGGACCTGCTGGTCACGTCCGGCTCGCAGCAGGCGTTGACGCTGGTCGTGACCGCCCTGCTGGAGCCGGGCGCGGTCGTGGCGGTGGAGGAGCCGACCTACCTGGCCGCGTTGCAGTGCTTCCAGCTCGCCGACGCGCGGATCGTGCCCGTCGCGGGCGACGAGCACGGCATGGACCCGGCCGCGCTGGCCGAGGTGATCGAGCGGGACCGGCCGGAGCTGCTGTACCTGGTGCCGACCTTCGCGAACCCGACCGGCCGGACGTTGAGCGCGCGGCGGCGGGCCGAGATCGCCGCGCTGGCCGACCGGCACGGCCTGTGGGTCGTCGAGGACGACCCGTACAGCGAGCTGCGCTACCGGGGCGAGCCCGTGCCGCCGCTGGCCTCGATGAGCGACCGCGTGCTGTACGCGGGCAGCTTCTCCAAGGTCGGCGCGCCGGGCATGCGGCTGGGCTGGCTGCGCGCGCCCGCGTCGATCATGCGCACGCTGGTGATCGTGAAGCAGGCGGCGGACCTGCACACGTCCACCGTCGACCAGGCCGCGGCGGCGGCGTACCTGAAGGCGAACGACCTCGACGAGCACATCCGGGGCCTGTGCGCGGCCTACCGGGAGCGGCGGGACGCGATGATCGGCGCGCTGCCGTCGACCGTGCCCGCGGGCGCCCGGTGGAGCGACCCGGACGGCGGGATGTTCGTGTGGGTGGCGCTGCCCGGCGGGGTGGACACGTCGTCGCTGATCACGGCGGCGTTGGCGCGGGACGTGGCGTTCGTGCCGGGCGCGCCGTTCTACGCGACCACGCCGGACCGGTCGACGCTGCGGCTGTCGTTCACCACCAACACGGCGGACGAGATCGTGGAGGGGATGCGGAGGCTGGCGACCGTGCTGCGGTAGCGCATGGTCGGACCGTGCGATCCGCACGGGTTCCCGGTGACACCGCGGGGGTGGGGCTTGTGCGCGGCCGGCCCCAACGTGGTTGCCATGAAACGTTCTTCGATCCTCTCCTTGGTGATCTCGACGGCGCTGGGCATCGCGATCGTGGCCGACGGCGACGACGACTGGACCGGTTTCGGCACGTGGGGACTGGTCGCGTGCGCGTTGGTCTACCTGGTCGCGGGGCTGCTGCGCGGCGAGGTGCGCCGCACCCGGCTGGTGTGGGCGCAGGTGGCGGGCGTGGTCGGGTTCGGCGCGGTGGCCGGGATCGCCCTGCTGGTGGACCCCGGGGTCGGCCGGTACCTGGTCGCGGCGGGCTGGTTGGCGCACGCCGGCTGGGACCTCGCGCACTTCCGCGCCAACCTCGTCGTGCCGACCTGGTACGCGCTGGCGTGCGCGGTGGTCGACGCGTTCGTCGGCGTGTCGCTGGCATGGTGAGCGCGTGATGCGACAGGCGAGGGTGCTCACGCTCGTGTCGCTGGGTGTGGCCTGGTCGACCAGCCTGGCCGGGCCGGGTGTCGGCGTGCTGCTGGAGACCCGGCCCGCCTGGGTGGTGGCGGGGCTGGTCGGCGTGGTGCTGTTCGCCGCCGCGCACGCCGGCGTGCTCTACGCGGCCGTGACGCCGGGTGTGGCGCGGGGCCGGTGGGACGTGGCGTTCGTGGCGGTGTCGCTGCTGTCGGTGCCGTTGCTGGCGCCCGTGGCGGTGGGGCGGTGGGACACGTGGGCGTGGGTCGGCGCGGCGCTCGTCGGCACGGCCCCGGTGCTGGTGCGGCGGCGGTCGTGGGCGGTGGCCCCCCTTGTGGTAGCGGTGGCGGTGGTGGTGTCGCCGGACCCGGTGCGGGCGTTGGTGGTCGCCGGTGGTGTCGGTGTCGGGTTGGCGCTGATGCACGTGCTGCCGGTGTGGTTGTGGGACCTGGTCGTGCAGGCGCAGCGGGGGCGTGAGGCGCGGGCGCGGCTGGCGGTGATCGAGGAGCGGCTGCGGTTCGCCCGGGACGTGCACGACCTGCTGGGGCACCGGTTGACCGTGATCGCGCTGAAGGCGGAGCTGGCGTCGCGGCTGGCGCTCGTGGACGGTGAGCGGGCCGGTGCGGAGGCGGACGAGGTGCGCGCGCTGGCGTCGGCGGCGTTGTCGGAGCTGCGGGAGGCCGTGCGCGGGTACCGGACCGTGGAGCTGGCCGAGCAGGCGTCGGCGATCGAGCAGGTGTTGACCTCGGCCGGGGTGCGGTGCACCGTGTCGGTTCCGGCGGAGTTGCCCGCGGCGGCGCGCGAGCTGTCGTGGGCGTTGCGGGAGGCGGGGACGAACGTGCTGCGGCACAGCCGGGCGCGGTGGTGCTCGGTCGACGTGGTGGCGGGCGCCGACGAGGTGCGGCTGACCGTGGCGAACGACGGCGCTTCCGGCAGCGGTTCCGGCGGTGCTTCCGACGGGGCGCGCGGGTCGGGGTTGAGCGGGCTGGCCGAGCGGCTGGCCCGGGTGGGCGGGACGGTGCGCACGGGGGAGGAGGACGGGGTGTTCACGCTGGTGGCGACCGTGCGGACGTGATACGCGTGCTGCTGGCCGACGACGAGGAGCTGATCCGCGTCGCGGTGGCGGCGTTGCTCGGGCTGGAGCCGGACCTCGAGGTCGTGGCGCAGGCCGGTGACGGCCGGGAGGCGGTGCGCGCGGCGTTGGCGCACCGGCCCGACGTGGCCGTGGTCGACCTGCAGATGCCGGAGCTGGACGGGTTCGAGGTGACCGCGTCGCTGGCGTCGGCCTTGCCGGGGTGCGCGGTGGTGATCCTGACCGGGCGCGGCAAGCCGCCCCACCTGCACCGCGCGTTGTCGGCCGGGGCGAAGGGCTTCCTGCCGAAGGGGTCGCCGGGCGGCACGCTGGCCGACGTGATCCGGCAGGTGCACGGCGGCGCCCGGTACGTCGACCCGGAGCTGGCGGCGGACGCGCTGACCACGCCGCCGTGCCCGTTGACGCCGCGTGAGCTGGAGGTGCTGCGGCTGGCGGAGTACGACACACCGGTGGCGGTGATCGCGCGCCGCACGCACTTGTCCGCCGGGACGGTGCGCAACTACCTGGCCGCGGCGGTCGCGAAGCTCGGCGCGGCGAGCCGGTCGGAGGCCTACGTCACCGCGCACGACAACGGCTGGTTCTGAAACGCCCCCGGATCCCCGGACCGGCCCGGTCCGGGGACGGGTTGCGCGCCGTCCCCGGCAGGTAGCGGAAGTTTCCGGCGGCCCGAGGCTTGGCCGGCGCCCGCCCCCTCCCTACTTTCGTGGCATCTCAAGGGAAAAGGGGGCCACATGACCGACCACGCGCTGTCGATCCCGTCACCGCCACCACCGCCGCGGCCCCGGCCACGTGCCGCCGTCGTGCTGCTGGGCCTGCTCACCGTGGTCCTGGTCGGCGCGTCCGTGCTGGCGATCGTGCTGTTCGTCGGGGCGAAGGAGGAGCACGGCCTGGAGGTCCAGCGCCTGGACCAGACCAGCCGGTCGCTCGCCGAGGCCGAGGAGCGGCTGGAGGAGACCGAGTCGGCCAACGACACCGTCATCGGTCGGATCTCCACGCTGGAGGCGCAGAACGCCGAGCTGCACAAGTGCGCCGACCCGGCCAGGGACTCGATCATCGCGGCGCGGGACGACGATGACGCGGCCCTCGGGCCCGCCGTCGACCGCGCCTCGGACAACTGCTGAGCCGGGGAGCCGACATGACCACGCCAGAACCCGACCAGGCGTTCACGCCGCCCTCGTCGAACCCGACTGCGCCGACCTCATTCGCGCCGACGCCGCCGACCCCGCCGAACGGCGTGTCGATGCAGCACCAGCCGACGCCTCCGCCACCCGCGCGCCCCGGCCGGGCGCCGATCGTCGCGCTGACCGCGCTGGCCGCCGTGTTCGCCATCGTGGCGGGCTTGTTCACCGTCCTCTACCTGGGCGAACGCGCCGACCGCAACGCGCTCGCGGCCACCAGGGCCGACCAGGAGCGCACGCTCGCCGACGTGTCGGGCAAGCAGGAGGAGGCCGACGCGACCCTGGAGACCAACCGGTCCCGGGAGTCCACCCTGTCCACCGAGCACGACCTGCTCACCCGGTGCGTCGAGGCCGCCAAGGGCTACTTCGACCTGCCGCCGGAGCAGTCCCCGGAGTCCTCACGCCTGTTCCGCATCATGTACGACGTCTGCCCGCAGATCTGACTCCATCGCCGCCCGGACGCCGCGGACCGCCAGCCGGTCCGCGCGTTCGTTCTCCGGGTGCCCGGCGTGGCCCTTCACCCAGTGCCACTCGACCTCGTGGGGCGTGGTGGCGGCGTCGAGGCGCTGCCACAGGTCGACGTTCTTGACCGGCTGCCTGCCCGAGGTCAGCCAGCCGTTGGCCTTCCACTTGGTCATCCACGACAGCACGCCGTTGCGGACGTACGTGCTGTCGGTGTAGATCCGCACCACCGACGGCCGCTTCAAGGTCTCCAACGCGCGGATCGGCGCCATCAGCTCCATGCGGTTGTTGGTGGTGGCCGACGACTCCCCGCCGAACAGGTCGCGCTCGTGCGACCCGTACCGCAGCACCGCGCCCCACCCGCCCGGTCCGGGGTTGCCGCTGCACGCGCCGTCGGTGTAGATCTCCACCACCTGCTCCATGCGGGGAACATACCGACCGGTTCGAGCAGGCCGGGACACGGCTTGTGCGGCGGGACGTCACCCGGGAGGTGGTGGTTGTTCCGCCGTGAGCGCAATCGCTTTCGCCCGGACGACGGCCGTGGGCACGCTGTCCGGCATGGCGCAGGGATTCCGGGGTGACGTGGCCGAGTTCTACCACCGCTACCGGCGGGGGTACCCGCCGGCGGTGTTCGACGCGGTGGTAGAGGTGTTCGGGCTGACACCGGACGACGTCGCGGTGGACCTCGGCTGCGGCACGGGCCAGGTGACCGTGCCGCTGGCGGCCCGGGTCCGCGCCGTGATCGGCGTCGACCCGGAGCCGGACATGCTGGCGCACGGCCGCCGCGCGGGGGAGGAGCGGGACGCCGCGAACCTGGCGTGGGTGGTCGGGACGGACGCGGACGTGCCCGCGTTGCGCGCGGTGCTCGGCGACGGGTCGGTCGGCGTGGTCACGATCGGCCAGGCGCTGCACTGGATGCGGCACGACGAGCTGTTCCGGGCGGTGCACCCGCTGGTCAGGCCCGGCGGTGGGGTGGCGGTGCTGACCAACGGCACGCCCCTGTGGTTGCAGGACGAGGACTGGTCGCGGGCGTTGCGCGAGTGCCTGGAGCAGTGGCTGGGCACGCCCGCCGGCAGCGCGTGCGGCACCGACGAGGAGAGCCAGGCGCGGTACCGGGAAAGCCTGGCCGCGGCCGGGTTCCGGGTCGACGTGCGCGGCGTCGACTACACCGACACCCTGGACCTGGAGTCCATTGTGGGCGGTGTCCTCTCGGCGCTGCCCGTGGACCGGCTGCCCGCGGACCGCGAGGCGTTCACCGACCTGGTCCGCGACGCGTTGGAGCCGCACGCGCCGTTCACCGAACACGTCCGCGTCACCGTGCTGACCGGGCGGCGGTGACCTGGTCGGCGGGCCCCGCGGATCCCCACCTCGATCCCGCCGCTCGCACCTAGGCTCGGCGGGGTGGACGAACCGAGCAGCCCCGTGGCCGGGATGACGATCAGCGTGCGGACCCGCCGGGACGTCGTGGTGGTCGACCCGGAGCGGTTCATGGCCGCCGCGCGGGCGGCCTACCGGGAGCTGAACCCGGGCCTCACCGACGCCGAGGTGGCCGAGGCGGTCGCCGACGTCACCGACGCCGCGTACGCGTTGATCGACCGCGACGGCGACCTCGTCCCCGAGTCCTCCCGCGCCGGCCGCCCGCCACTGCCCGGCGTTCGCGTCCCGGACCGCCCGGACGGCCTGTCACCCGCCGGCCGCGTCCAGGAGCTCGTCCTGGACGAGCCGCAGCCGTTGCAGGACTACGGCTGCTTCCTCCCGGAGGACGTGTTCGCCCGCCCCACCGCGGCCCACGACGAGTAGCCACGCGCCCGGGGCTCGTCCTCGTACAGTCGGGTGCGTGGAAGTCTTCCTGCTCTGGCACGTCCGCCACGCCCGGAACCTCGACGGCTCCCCGGTCGAGCACGTCGACGAGGACGGCGAGCTGACCTGGGACGAGTGGGACGGCGACAACCTGAAGTTGTTGGGCGTCTACTCGACGGAGAGCCGCGCCCGGGAGCGGATCGAGCGCGCGAAGTCGACGCCCGGCTTCGCCGACGAGCCGGACTGCTTCCTGGTCGACCCGCACGAGATCGACCAGGACGCGTGGACCGATGGGTTCATCACGATCGTCGAGTGACCACGGGCGGGGCCGCCGCCAGTCCCCGGAAGTCCCCGCAGTCACGGTGTCCTTCGCCTTGGCCTCGACGTCGACCGCATTGCCGATCTTGGGAGCGGTGCGGGGCGCTCCCCCTGTGACTCCGTCCGCGAGACGAGGCCGCCGGGCGAGCAGGCAGCCGCGTCCCGCGGACGGGCAGTACACCTGGTCTGGTCACAAGCGTGCCGTGTCGACTCCGCTCGGGCCGGGCAACCATGCGTGTCCTTCTGGCCAAGTGGTCAAGCACGGGCCGTCAGCCCTCAAGGCCGGCATCAGAGGTCGGATGGCGCCCGGCGCGTCACGTGCTCGATGTGGTGCGACGTGGCGATGGCTATCCAGCGGGGTACGGTGCCCGCGGTTCTCCCGCCCCCTCGCCTGCAACGGGTCAGCTCGTGGTCACCCCACGAGAAGTCCCTGCCGGCGAACTCCGGCCGTGCCAGCAGCTCCTCCGCCAAGGCGGTGAAGGCCTCGACGGCGGCACCCTGCACCGGCTTGCCGTCTTCCCGGGCGAGCTGTCTGCGCAGCGCGACCACGGAACCCGGAGCCGTGTAGTAGAGGTACGGGTTGACGGTTCTCGGGCCGGGGTCCCCGCCTTTGGGTGGCACCGGGTGAACCACGCCGTAGTCCCCGTAGTTCACCGCCCCGCCCACCTGCTCGGCGACCGCATGCCACAGAGGCACTTCGGGGCGATGACGGGTAGTTGTGGCGAAGCTGTTCCGGTTGGCCGGGATCGAACCGGCCAGCAACGTCGTCGTCGACGGCCCGATGCCGTCGACGACAGTGCCGATCAGCCGTGCGGTCCGTGTCACATGGGCGGGCTGCACGGTCTCGATGAAGCCGAGGTCGATCACAGCGTGCAGCTGCCCCGCCTCGACACCGGTCCGGCTGACGACGCGCCGGAGCCGGGCGACGATCTCTGCCGGCGGGGTGGCGACCCCGCGCACCCGCACCACGACGTCCCGCGGCCGGTGCTGCCGGAGCAGGGAGATCGTCCTGAGCTCGTCGTCCGTCGCCGAGTCGCCAACGACTGGGGTCAACGCGGTGACGTCGAGCGCCAGAAGCCCGAGTTCGTCGTGCAGCGTGTTCTCGATCTGCTTGTCGAGGAACTCCAACGGGCCGCCCGGCTGCCGGGCCAGCGAACTGGTCGCGCTGAGCAGGTGCGCGTCGATCCACAGCGGATTGTCGTGCGCCGCAGCGTCCACCGCGGCTCTGACGAGCGCGGGCAGGAGTTGCCCTCTTTCCGCTACTCCGACGGAGTCCAGCAATTCCACGAGGATCGCCGGTCGTGACCCGGGGCTCGCCGGAAGGTGGAGGAGCGCGTCGAGTTCGCCCTTTTTGCTCTTCAACGCGACCAGTGGGGTGAAGGTCATCGCGCGACTCCCTGCCGAACAGTGCCTGTGGTCGCAAGCCGGGCAACTTCGATCCTGGGAGTTCGACCGGTCCGCTGACGCCCGCCGATCGGGTGATCTTCAGCTCCGCTCTCGCGCCGAGAGGCCCGGTGACCCGTGCGGGATCCAGGCCACCGCATAAGTGCGGTCAAGCTACGTGCCCGGCGATGGCGGCGGTGCGGTGGTGGCCCGGTTTTCCGGAGGTCGTGGTATTCGTGGTGCATGGCAAGCGTGAGTCCCGACCGCCGAACAGGGCGTGTGGGATTGAACCGGGTGACGGCGTTGTTCGAACGGCATCACCACATCGTGCAGCCGATCGACGGTTCCAACGACTTCGGCGTAGACCTTTACGTCACCTTCGTGTCGGATTTCAAGACCACGGGTGACACGATCGCGGTGCAGGTCAAGGCCGGAAGATCCTACCGCTCCGCAGGCGGTTACCGGGTGCGGGTCGGCGAGCACCGCGACGACTGGTCCAAGCCGAACATCCCGGTGGTCTGCGTTGTCCACGATCCTGAAGCCGACACCCTCCACTGGGCGAACGCCACCGCGCAGTTGCGAAACGCGAGTCGATTCGGCGATGAACTCAAATCGATCCGGGTTCCCCGTGAGTCGGTGCTGGCCGACGACACGTTACCCGAATTCGTCGACGAACTCCGCCTCCACCTCTCCTCGCGCACCGATCTCATTCACGCCCTGGCCGATCACGTCGGTGCCAGTGTGGAGTCCACCGACTACGTGGCCCATTTCATCAACGAGTTCGGCGATCTTCTCTTCTTCCAGCAGCAACTCGGCGTGCCGTGGGCGGTGTTGCGCCACAGCAGGGGAGGAGGGGTCACTCTCTTCGTCGAGAATCCAGATTCCCTGGCCATAACCGACTACGGCGAGGCGGCCTGGGTGGAGGGAGGCAGGATGGTGGACGACTTCTTGGAACACCATGACACCCCTGGCCGTGTGGTCTTGACCGTGGACGAGCGGATGTGGATGCGATTGTGCGCGACCGCGAGCGCGTGGTGGCGCAAAGCGCCGGCGCGGAAGGGCTGAGCGAAGCAGGTCGTGCGGGTGGACGGGCTGCTCGTTCTCACCGAACAGCCCGTCTGCCGGCTCACCAACCTCGCGCGCGCCACTCGTCCAGGTGAGGTCGCTCACGCCCCAGGGTGGTGTCGTCGCCGTGACCTGGGTAGACCCACGTGTCGTCGGGCAGCTCGGCGAAGATCCGGGTCTCCACGTCGTCGATCAGCGAAGTGAAGGTTTCGGGCGACGTGGTTTTGCCGACCCCTCCCGGGAACAGCGAGTCCCCGGTGAAGAGGTGGGGGTGGCCGGTTGGGTCGCGGTACAGCAGGGCGATCGAGCCCGGCGTGTGGCCGCGCAGGTGGATCACCGTCAACGGGACCTCGCCGACGTGCACCGTGTCGCCGTGCCCCACCAGCACGTCCGGCGGGATCGGCAGCACCTCCGCGTCCGCCTCGTGCGCGATGGTGTTGGAGCCGTTCGCGCCCGCGACCGCGCCGAGGGCGCCCCAGTGGTCCTGGTGCCGGTGCGTGGTCACGACCGTCTTCAGCCTCGGCCGCTGCACGTCGTGGCCGACCACGTCCGACAGCCGCTCCGGGTCGGCCGCCGCGTCGATGAGCAGACCCTCGTTCGTCGCGCGGCAGACCAGCAGGTACGCGTTGTTGTCCATCGGGCCGACCGAGACCTTGGTGATGGTCAGCGCGTCGAGGGTGCGCCGTGCCGCCGGGCCGCCCGGCGACACGTGCCCCTGGTAGTCCTCTAGTACGTCCACAATGGCCGACCGTATCCGACCCGGCACCCTTCAGGGCTCCCACAGGTCGACCCCATAGGGTTGGTAACGGTCACCGCCGCTCCCGGCGATAACGTCTGATTAGGGTTCTTCTTCCTCGTGCCTACCAAACGTCGGATCAACTGGGACGTCCTGCGCATCCTCGCCGTGCTGTGCGTGCTCCTCCAGCACGCCACCCGCGTCGGCCCGGCCAACCACCCCGAGCTCAGCCGGCCGTCGTTCGTGTTCGGCTTCGAGTTCGGCGCGAGCACGCTCGTGGTGATCTCCGCCTTCTTCGCCTGCGCCTCGCTGGCCAAGGGCGAACCCGGCCGCTTCCTGCACAACCGCCTGGCCCGCCTGCTGCCCGCCTACCTGGTCGCCGTCGTGGGCACCTACACCGTGCTGCGCCACCTCGCACCGGACGGCTGGAGCGAGCTCGAACCGCGCGACCTGCTCGTCAACGTCCTCATGCTCCAGAGCTGGTTCCCGGAGGCACGCCTGGTCGACGCCGCCTACTGGACCCTCCCGATCCAGGTCACGGGCTTCATCGCGGGCGCCCTGCTGGTGTCGCGGATCCGCGGCCGGGCGGTCAAGCCGCTGCTCTGGGTCCTCATCGTCGTCCCCCTGGTCATCCGGGACTGGACCGCCGACCCCGGCCTCGTCCACGCCCTGTACAACGGCCTCGGCGCCCAGCGCGCGCAGCTGTTCGCCATCGGCGTCGCCATCTGGCTGTGGTCCAAGGGGCGCCTCGGCGACCGGCACCTGTTCGCCCTGCTCACGGCGACCCTCCTGGTGCAGGTCGGGCACAGCGGCGACCTCGCGTCGACCATCGGCTTCGGCGTCCTGCTGATCGGCGTGTGCGCCGCGGCGGGCGGCCCGGACTGGGACATCGCCCCCGTGCGCCTGCTCTCCCGGCCGATCAAGTGGCTCGCGGGCATCTCCTACGGCGTGTACCTGGTCCACCAGGAGCTCGGCTACCTCGTCATGGCCAAGGTCTCACCCCACGGCGGGCCGTGGGTCGAACTGGCGTTCTTCACCGGCTCGGCCGTCTTCCTCGGCTGGCTGCTCACCAAGTTCGTCGAACGCCCGGCGCACCGCGCCCTGACGGCGAGCCGGCCGACCCTCGCCGGCCTGCTGCTCACCGCCCGGCTGCACGCCGCTCAGAGCCACTTGGGCAGCGTCGGCGCCGTCCCGTTCAGCCGGGCGCCGCTGTGGCGGCCCGTCAGCCACGCCAGCACGTCCGCCGCCGCCCCGCCGACCGCGGGCGACGTGGCGCTGTCCGCGGTCAGCTCCCAGCCGCGCTGACGGCCGTCCGGGAACACCGCCTCCACCCGCACCGACGGCGTGTCCGCCCGGTCGGCGTACTGGCCGACGGCCTCCTCGAGGAAGTGCTCCAGCAGCTCCGGCGGCAGGTCGGCGAACCCGACGCCCCGGTCGAGGTCGACCAGGTGGAACCACACCTCGCGCAGCCGCA
The DNA here is from genome assembly GCF_055603705.1 of Actinosynnema sp. NPDC037264. Classification (NCBI taxonomy): domain Bacteria; kingdom Bacillati; phylum Actinomycetota; class Actinomycetes; order Pseudonocardiales; family Pseudonocardiaceae; genus Actinosynnema; species Actinosynnema sp. NPDC037264. The sequence continues at coordinate 26,204 of NZ_JBVJVK010000043.1, forward strand.
GCCACGGCACCCGGTGCGCCAGGAACGGACCCGACGTCGGGTGCACCACCTCCGCCTCCCACGCCGTGGCCGGCAGCTCGCGGGCGGCCGTGGCGAACCGCTGGCACGCCGCGTCCAGGTCGGCCCGCAGCAGCTGCGGCAGCCGTCCCGCGCCCTCGGCGATGTCCGCGTCGCGGTCCACCGCGCTCGGGTACATCTGGTGCTCGACGCCCGTCTTCGCCCACATGAGCAGGTTGACCAGGGCGTCGGCGTTGCGTGCGAGGTGCGTCACCACGTGCGCCCGGCTCCAGCCCGGCAGCAGGCTCGGACCGCGCAGCGCCGAGAGGTCCAGGGCCGCGACGACCTCGTACAACGCGCCTGTCGCCCGTTCGACCTCGGCGAGCCCGGCGACCGCGTCCTGGACCGCGGCCGACTGCTCGCGGGGCGCGGGTACGCTCGTCTGGGCGGATCGGACCTGGGCGGCATCAGCGAAGCTCATGGGCACCTCATCCCGGCGTTTGCGGCCGAACGGCCTATCACCCCAGCGTAGGGGCGTTCACTACCGACCGGTAGAGCCGTTGGCGCACGATCGTGGGAGTGTGCCCGTCACGATTTGTCGGTACCCGGCCCTAGCATGGTTGACGCCCTCCCCGACAGGGCCGACGCGGTGGCCGGGCCGACGCGGTGGTCCGATACGCTTTTCGAACGTCTGTTCGGGGGAAGGTCAAGAACCGAAGGGAACCGTTGTGGCCGACCGGCTTGTCGTTCGCGGGGCGCGCGAGCACAACCTGCGAGGGGTGGACCTCGACCTGCCGAGGGACAGCCTCATCGTGTTCACCGGGCTGTCCGGCTCGGGCAAGTCCAGCCTCGCCTTCGACACGATCTTCGCCGAGGGCCAGCGCCGCTACGTCGAATCGCTCTCGGCCTACGCGCGGCAGTTCCTCGGTCAGATGGACAAGCCGGACGTCGACTTCATCGAGGGCCTCTCGCCCGCGGTGTCGATCGACCAGAAGTCGACCAGCCGCAACCCGCGGTCGACCGTGGGCACCATCACCGAGGTCTACGACTACCTGCGGCTGCTCTACGCCCGCGCCGGCAAGGCGCACTGCCCCACGTGCGGCGAGGCGATCAGCAAGCAGACGCCCCAGCAGATCGTGGACCAGGTGCTGGCCATGGAGTCGGGCACCAAGTTCCAGGTGCTCGCGCCGGTCATCCGCGGCCGCAAGGGCGAGTACCTCGACCTGTTCTCCACCCTGCAGTCGCAGGGCTACTCGCGCGCCAAGGTCGACGGCGTCGTCCACGCCCTCGCCGAGGTGCCGAAGCTGAAGAAGCAGGAGAAGCACGACATCGCGGTCGTCATCGACCGGCTGAGCGTGAAGGCGAGCTCCAAGCAGCGGCTGACCGACTCGGTGGAGACGGCGCTGCGCCTGGCCGACGGCCTGGTCGAGCTGGAGTTCGTGGACGTCCCGGAGCACGACCCGGGCCGGGTGCGCGGCTTCTCCGAGAACCTGGCCTGCCCGAACGGCCACGCGCTGGCGATCGAGGACCTGGAGCCGCGGTCGTTCTCGTTCAACTCGCCCTACGGCGCCTGCCCGGCGTGCACCGGCATCGGCGTGCGCAAGGAGGTCGACCCCGAGCTGGTCGTGCCGGACGACGAGCTGTCGCTGGCCGAGGGCGCGATCGCGCCGTGGGCGTCCGGCCAGACCGCCGAGTACTTCACCCGGCTGCTGGAGTCGCTCGGCCTCGCGATCGGGTTCCGGATGGACACGCCGTGGCGGCAGCTGCCCGCCAAGGTGCAGAAGGCCGTGCTGCACGGCGTCGACGAGCAGGTCAACGTCCGCTACAAGAACCGCTACGGCCGTGAGCGCTCCTACTACGCCAACTACGAGGGCGTGATCCCGTTCCTGGAACGGCGGCAGGAGCAGACCGAGTCCGAGTACATGCGGGAGAAGTACGAGGGCTACATGCGGGAGGTGCCGTGCCCGACGTGCCAGGGCACGCGCCTCAAGCCGGAGATCCTGGCCGTCACGCTGCACCACGGGCGCAAGGGCGACAAGTCCATCGCCGAGGTGTGCGCGATGTCGGTGGCGGAGTGCTCGGAGTTCCTCGACGGGCTCAAGCTCGGCAAGCGCGAGTCGATGATCGCGGGCGCGGTGCTCAAGGAGATCCAGGCCCGGCTGCACTTCCTGCTCGACGTCGGCCTCAACTACCTGTCACTGGACCGTGCGTCCGGCACTCTTTCGGGTGGAGAAGCTCAGCGGATCAGGTTGGCGACGCAGATCGGCTCCGGGCTCGTCGGCGTGCTGTACGTGCTGGACGAGCCCTCGATCGGGTTGCACCAGCGTGACAACCACAAGCTGATCGAGACCCTCGTCCGGCTGCGCGACCTCGGCAACACGCTGATCGTGGTCGAGCACGACGAGGACACCATCCGCACCTCCGACTGGGTGGTCGACATCGGCCCCGGCGCGGGCGAGCACGGCGGCAAGGTCGTGCACAGCGGCCCGTACCGGGAGCTGCTGAAGAACAAGGAGTCGATCACCGGCGCGTACCTGGCGGGGCGCAAGGAGATCCCCATGCCCGCCACCCGCCGCAAGGTCGACAAGAAGCGGCAGCTCACCGTGGTCGGCGCGCGGGAGCACAACCTGCGCGGCATCGACGTGTCGTTCCCGCTCGGCTGCCTGGTCTCGGTCACCGGCGTGTCCGGTTCCGGCAAGTCCACGCTGGTCAACGACATCCTGGCGACCGTGCTGGCGAACAAGCTCAACGGCGCGCGGCAGGTGCCGGGCAGGCACACGCGGGTGCGCGGGCTGGACCAGGTCGACAAGCTGGTGCAGGTCGACCAGTCGCCGATCGGCCGCACCCCGCGGTCCAACCCGGCCACCTACACGGGTGTGTTCGACCACATCCGCAAGCTGTTCGCGGCCACCACCGAGGCGAAGGTGCGCGGCTACCAGCCGGGTCGGTTCTCGTTCAACGTCAAGGGCGGGCGCTGCGAGGCGTGCGCGGGCGACGGCACGATCAAGATCGAGATGAACTTCCTGCCGGACGTCTACGTGCCGTGCGAGGTGTGCAAGGGCGCCCGGTACAACCGCGAGACGCTGGAAGTGCACTACAAGGGCAAGACGATCTCCGAGGTCCTCGACATGCCGATCGAGGAGGCGGCGACGTTCTTCGAGCCGATCAACGCGATCCACCGGCACCTGCGCACGCTGGTCGACGTCGGCTTGGGGTACGTGCGGCTGGGGCAGCCCGCGCCCACGTTGTCCGGTGGTGAGGCGCAGCGGGTGAAGCTGGCGGCGGAGCTGCAGAAGCGTTCGACGGGCAAGACGGTGTACATCCTCGACGAGCCGACCACGGGGCTGCACTTCGAGGACATCCGCAAGCTGCTCGGCGTGATCAACGGGTTGGTCGACAAGGGCAACACGGTGATCGTGATCGAGCACAACCTCGACGTGATCAAGACGTCGGACTGGCTGGTCGACATGGGCCCCGAGGGTGGGTCCGGCGGCGGCACCGTGGTGGCCGAGGGCACCCCGGAGCAGGTTGCCGACGTGCCGGACAGCTACACCGGCCAATTCCTGCGCGAAGCCCTACCAGCCACCGCCGCCGTCGGCTGACCAGTCGGACCCCGACCCGCCGGACATCCGACCAAGATCACCCGAAGGCGTGACGGCCTCCGGGTATGAATGGAAAGCCGGCCGGCGTTGCCGGAAATGATAGGGAGGCGCGGCGGCCCCGGTCACATCACCATCCCGGTGTCCGCGGGCCGTCACCCACCCAACCGGTCCACGTGACCATGGCGCCACCCCGCCCCGGTCCACGTGACCATGGCGCCATGCCGCTGAACCATGGCGAGCGTCCACCCGCCGCACCGCTGTCAGACACATGGCGTCCTGCCGCTGGCCCCTGCCGCCATGCCGCGGAACACCACGGCGTTCTGCCACGGAACCGCTCTGCTACGGAACTATGGGCGTCATGCCGCTGAACACGTACCGCTTCCGCAGCGTCTGGTCGGTGGACAGCACACCCGAGCGGACCTTCGACGTCCTCGCCGACCTGGGCAGCTACCCGCGGTGGTGGCCGCAGGTGCGCGTGGCCCGCCGCGTCGCCGACGACGTGGCCGAGCTCCGGTGCCGCTCGGCCCTGCCGTACGACCTGGTGTTCCAGGCGCGCCACAACGCCCGGGAGCCGGCGGCGGGTCTGCTGCGCGCGGACCTCGTCGGCGACCTCGACGGCACGGCGAGCTGGCGGATCTTCGCCGAGGGCACCGGTTCGCGCCTGGTCTACGACCAGGAGGTGGTGGTGCGCAAACCGCTGCTGCGCCGCCTGGCCCTCCTCGCCCGGCCGCTGCTCTTGGCCAACCACGAGGTGATGATGCGCAGCGGCCAACGGGGTCTGCGCACCTACCTGGCCGGGTTCCAGGCGGCGTTAGGGCAGGCGGCGGGTCAGGCGACCGGGCAGGCGGCGGGTCAGGCGGCGACGGGCGGTCAGGCCTGAAGGGGCGGGCACGGTCAGGTCTGAGCGGTCGGGTTTGGTCAGGCTTGAAGGGCTGGGTTCGGTCAGGCCCAAGGGGTGGGCTCGGTCAGGTGTAAAGGGCGGGGGCGGGGGCCTAGCTAGGCCCGAGGGCGTGCTCGGTCAGGTCTGAGGGTCGTCGGGCCACGGCAGCCGCGGGTCGGGGTCGGGGCAGCGCGGTAGGACCTCGCTCAGGTAGCCGACCAGCTGGGGGTCTGGCATCGAGATGTGGTCGCCCGCGGTGGTGGCGCCGGTCAGGCGGAACGGGCCGAACCTCAGCTCAGGGCCGTCGGGGGCGGCGAGGCGGTCGGCCCACGACCCGCCGTCGCTCCACTCGATCTCCACCTTGCGGGCGAGCACGGCGGCGGTCGGCAGCAGCGGCATCACGCCGGTCGGCACGAGCGACCCGACGAGGTCGCCGCCGGTGGAGATCCGGACGCCGTAGGTCCCGCTCGCCCGCGACCACCGCCAGGCGCGGCTGTGCAGCACCAGCGGGTCCAGCCACGGCCGGGCGATCTCGACCCGGCGCAGTTCACAGGCCAGCCGGAACCGGGTCGGCACGGCGGTCGGCAGCCGCAGGCCGCCGTCGAACTCCGCGGTGGACGCCTGGTGGAAGCCGCCGCGGGCGGGCGCGGGCCCGTCGCCGCACCGACAGCGGCACGGTTCCAGCCCGGCCCCGCCGGAGCGGTCCTGGTGGGCGAAGTCGAGCTCGTCGAACGTGAAGGCGGACCACCCGTCGTCGGTGAACCACTCCCGGTACGGGGGTGCGGTGTCGACGTGCTGGTAGTGGCCGCCCACGCCGTAGGGCCGGGTCCACTGCCCGAAGCGCTCACCCAGCCGCTGCCAGAACAACGCCGGCTCCAGCGCGTCGTACTGGTCGATCGTGGCGAACGCGAGGTCGACGCCGTCCCGGTCCCCGTCCACCCGCCACCGCTCCACGGCCCGGTCGAGCGCCTTGCGCAGCCGGGGCGGCACCTTCCGGCCGCCGTTGCGCTCGGTGGCCAGCGACTGCTCGTAGGCGGCCGACGCCTCCAGGTACGCCAGTCGGCACGCCAGGTACCGCTCGTACCGCGCGGTCGGCGCGCCGTCGGGCTGGAAGACGAGTGCGCGGGCCGCCGCCAGGTCCTGCCGCTGCCGTTCGGTCAGGTGCGTCAACGGCGGCTCCTTGCCGTTCAGCACGGCCTCGTAGACCTCCGTGACGTTCGCCGCGCCGCGCTGCACCACCCACGAGCACGCCAGCGTCGGGTTCAGCAGGTTCGACAGCACGTACTGCGTGCCCGGGTCGTCCGGGTCGAGGTTCTGCTTGACGTACTGGCCGGGCACCATGAGCGACAGCAGGGCGCCGCTGCGCTCGGCCACGGTCTGGGCGGCGGAGAAACCGGTCGCGAGCTTGCTGTACAGCTGGGCGAACAGCTCCGCGTCGAAGTCCTCCGGCGTGAGGTCGAACGGCCCGGTGCGGTACCGGGCCGTTCGGTCGTGCCGGCGTGCCGTGGTCACGGGTTGGGCCACTTCAGCGTCGGGTCGGGGTCGGGCGACTTGGGCAGCACCTCGCACACGAACGCCACGATCTGCACGTCCGGCGCGCTGATCTGGTTGTTCGCGATGACGCCGGTCTGGCTGCCGCTGTGGTCGGCCATGTTGAACCGGCCCGAGATGCTGAACGGACCGATGCCGACCGACGCCTTCGCCTTGATGGCGGTGTTCATCTGCTTGACGATCGTGTCGGTGAAGTTGCCCTTGACCAGCAGGTCCTTCGACAGGATCGCGGCGGTCGGGATGACCGTCATGGTGCCGGTCGGCGCGACGTCGGAGGCGATGTCGGCGCCGGTGGAGAACTGGCTGCCGTACGTCGGCGTGCCGGGCGCCCACCGCCACGCGCGGCTGGACAGCACCAGGGGGTTCATCCACGGGCGGTCCAGGCTGACGCGCAGGAGCTTGCAGCTGAACGCCAGCTCCGTCTGGGTCATCTTCGTGTACGACGAGTCCTTGCTGTAGTCGCCGTCGCCGGAGACCTTGAAGATGCCGAACGTGCCGTCCAGGCTGCCGGACACGCCGATGGCCTGGGACTCCTGCTGGTTGTCCATGTCCTTCTGGTCGAAGGAGAACGAGGTCCAGCCGTGCTCGCCGAACCACGACTTGTACGGCGGTGACACGCCGACGGGCTGGAACGGGCTGCCCAGCCCGGCGTCCTGGGCGCCGGTCTCGAACCGCTCGGTCAGCTTGTACCAGAACGTCTCCGGCTCCAGCGCCTCGTAGCGGGCGATGATCGCCGTGGCCGAGTCGACGGCGGAGCGGTGGCCGAGGCGCTGCCAGTCCTGGAGGGCCGCGGTGACCTTCCGCTTCAGGGACGGCGGGACGGGCGGGCCGCCGTCCTTGTAGTCCGCGTACGCGCTGTCGTAGGCCGTGATCGCGACCTCGTAGGCATCCCGGTACTTCTCGTAGACGTCCTCGTACTTCTCCGCGGTCTTGGTCGCGGCGTCGAGCTGCTTCAGCTGCTCGGGGGTGAGGTGCACCTCCGGTGCTTCCTTGTACTCGAGGACGGACCGGTAGTTGTTGTCGACCGAGCTCGCCGCGGGCTTGTACACCCAGCTGAACTGGGGGACGCGGCTGAGCAGCACGGACAGCGCGTACCAGTCGTCGAGGTCGTGCGCCGGGTTGAGGTCGGCGGGCACGTACTGGCCGGGGTTGAGGATCGCGAGCAGGAACTGCGGGTCCTGGCGCGCGGCGGTGGGGGAGTAGCGCGGTGGCAGCGGTTCGCCGAGCTCGGCGGCCAGTTCCGCGTCGCCCTGCTCGTCGGGCGTCACGCCGAGCGCGAGCGCCATCTTGGAGTACAGCTTGGTGAAGAGGGCGGCGTTCCAGTCGGTCACGACCCTCACCTCCCCGCCGTCGCGGGCTGCGCGGGCACGAACGGCAGCGCGCCGGCCACCTCGGGCACGCCGAGCCCTTCGGGGCTCAGCCAGCCCTGCGCGGTGCGGACGGCCACCAGGCAGGCCACTTCGCCGACGTGGACCGCGCTGAAGATGCGGTGCCCGTCGATCTGGATGCCCAGCACGTCCTGGTAGCTCGGCTGGCTGAACGGCATGGCGAGCATGACCCGGTTCGAGCCCGCGTACGCGGGGCTGACGGACTGCTGGAGCTTGTCGAGGTCGTCGATCACCCCGGGGACGAACGCGGCGCGGTTGTGCCACGACTCGGCCTTGAGCTCGACGATCACCTGCGCGTCCGGCGCGGCGGTCGTGTTGAGCAGCAGGTCGCACCGCTGCCGGGTGTTGGTGTAGACGGGCTGTTCCCGCAGGATCTCGGCGGTGGGCGCGGCCGTGAGGATGGACGCGGTCAGGTCGACCTGGATCCAGCCCTCCCACCCGCCCTTGACGGGCCAGTTGTACTTGAATTGGCCATCGCGCTGCCGGGCCCACCCCTGAATTGCTCCGATGAATTGCAGCACGTCGATGTGGGACATCATGCGCCTCCCAGTGGTCTCGATGTCCACTTCAGGTTGCGCGGCGCCGGCGGCGGTGGTCATCCACAATTTTGATGAAATCGCCGCCACGGGTGGCGCGGGTCGAAGTCGGGGCCGCAGCGGTGGGCGGTGGCCGCGGCGGCGGTCTGCGAGCGGACGTCGAGCTTGCGCAGGACCGCGGCGATCTGGCTGCGCACGGTGGCCACCGAGACCGACAGGTCGCGGGCGATGTCCTCGGCGCGGTAGCCCGCCGCGATGCCCGCCAGCACCCCCGCTTCGCGCTCGGTCAGCGTGCTGATGCGACGTGCCTCGTCGAGCCTCGCCCGCAGGCCGGCCAGTGCCAGGTCGCGTTCCGCGGCCGTGGGCGAGGCCGCCCGCAAGGCGTCGTGCAGGGCTTTGAGCAGGCATTCGTAGGGAAGGGCGGCGTCGACGGCCCGCGCGCCGCGGGCGACGTGGCCGATCAGGTCCTCGACGGCGCGGATGTCGCCCACCGCCACCACGACCCCGGCCCACCTGCCCTCGGCGGTGGGCAGGCGACCGGACTCGTCCTCCACGAGCACGACGCGGCGGGGGTTCGGCGGGCCCGGCGGCTCGGCCAGGCGGGGTCGCCAGCCGAGCAGCCGCAGGCCGCTGGCGAGCGCCTCGGCGAGCGCGTGCCCCTTGCCGAGCACCAGCACGTCCGCGTCGGGCGGCTGCTCGAAACGGGCGCCCCCGGTTATTCCGGGACCGTCGTCCGAAATGGTGGGCGGAGCCGAACAGCCACGTATCGGGAACAATGGGAAATCGCCCCCATCCCGAACCGGTGAACCGTTTCCAGCGATATTACCTCCGGTCGCGCATAGCGCGTCGCAATTCATCCCACCGGTTCAACGGGCCCTCCGGCGGCCACTCGGATGGCCGCACGGCGTACCGGCCGCCGGGGTGCGGTGTAGGCCGTTCGGACCAGTGGGTCACTCGGCGGGACCAGCGCCGCCACCTCCGCCGGCCGTGCCCGCCCGCGGTCCGCCTGGGTGGCTGCCAGGTCGCCCCCGGGAGGTTCACCACGCACCCCGCCGGCTACACCACCAGGCTCAGCAGGGCGGCCACCACGAACCCGACCACGGACAGGATGGTCTCCAGCACGGTCCACGTCTGGAGCGTCTCCTTCACCGACAGGCCGAAGTAGCGCGACACGATCCAGAACCCGCCGTCGTTGACGTGCGAGGCGATGATCGAGCCCGCGGCGATCGACATGACCACCAGCGCCAGCTGCGGCTGCGAGTAGTCCAGGTCGGCCACGACGGGCACGACGATGCCGGTCGTGGTCACGATCGCCACGGTGGCCGAGCCCTGCGCGATGCGCATGCCGCAGCTGATCACGTACGACAGCGCGATCACCGGCAGCCCGACGTCGGCCAGCGACGTGGCCAGCACCTTGCCGACACCCGTCGCGGACAGCACCGCGCCGAAGAACCCGCCCGCGCCGACCACCAGGAGGATCATCGCCACCGGCCGCAACGACGCGGCGGACAGCTCGGTCACCTGCTCGCGCGTCATGCCCCGGCGGAAGCCCAGCAGCCAGAACGCCAGCAGCAGGGCGATCGTCAACGCCACCGCGGGCGTGCCGAAGAACGTGAACACGCCCAGCACGGTGGAGCCCTTGGGCAGCAGGATGCTGCCGAACGTGCCCGCCAGGATCAGCACCAGCGGCACCGCGATGATCCCCAGCACCAGCGACAGCGGCGGCTCGCCCTTGGCCTGCTCGCCGCGCGCCTTCTCCGCGGCGGCCAGCATCTCCTCCGGCACGGGCACGTGCAGCCGCTTGCCCATCCACGCGGAGAACAGCACGCCGCCGATGAACCACGACGGCAGCGCCACGGCCAGCGCCATGACGATGATCCAGCCGAGTTCCACGCCGAGCATGCCCGCCGCCGCGACGGGACCGGGGTGCGGCGGCATGAACGCGTGCGTCACCGACAGCCCGGCCAGCAGCGGCATGGCGTACAGCACGATCGACCGGCCGCTGCGCTTCGCGGCCACGTAGACCAGCGGAGCGAGCACGAAGATGCCGATGTCGAAGAACACCGGCACGCCGAAGATCAGCCCGGACAGGCCCATGGCGAGCGGGGCGCGGTTCTCGCCGAACGCCCGCAGCAGCGACCGGGTCAGCACCTCCGCGCCGCCGGAGGCCTCCAGGATCGAGCCGAGCAGCGTGCCGAGGCCGATGATCGCGGCGACGTGGCCGAGGATGCCGCCGAAACCCTTCTCCACCAAGGAGTCCGACGCCTTCTGCGCCGAGCCGACCAGCGTCTCCACGGGCAGGCCCGCGGCGAGCGCGACCAGCAGGCCGACCACGAGCAGCGCGATGAACGGCTCGACCTTCCACCTGATGATCATCGCCAGGAGGAGGGCGATGCCGATCGCGGACAGCGTCAGCAGCCCTCCCGTGCTGTGCTGCAACCAGTCGATCACGGGCGGCTCCGGTGGTGTCGCAGGGAACGGCCGGGCAGGGCGTCGGTCCGCCCGCCCTCGTCGAGCACGGGCACCCCGTTGACGACCACGTGGGTGATGCCCGCGGCGGCCTGCCGGGGTTCGTCGAACGTCGCGGTGTCGGCGATCGCGTCGGGGTCGAACAGGACGAGGTCGGCGGCGTGCCCCTCGCGGACGAGTCCCCGGTCGGCGAGCCGGAGCCGCCGCGCGGCCCGCCCGGTCAGGTGGGCCACGCACTCCTCCAGGCCCAGCACGCCGAGTTCGCGCACGTACCGGGCGAGGTAGCGGGGGAACGTGCCCCACGCGCGCGGGTGCGGCCGGTCGCCGACCAGCAGGCCGTCGCTGCCGCCGGTGTGCGCGGGGTGCCGCATGATCGCGCGGACGTTGTCCTCGTGGCCGACGTGCATCAGGCACGAGGTGCCCAGCCGTTCGGAGAGCAGCACGTCGAAGTACAGCTCGGCGGGCGGCCGGCCCGCCCGGCGCGCCGACTCGGCGACCGAGTGCCCGACCAGGTGGGCGTTCTCGGCCTTGCGCACACCGTTGACCTCGATGGCGGACCAGTCGACCGGCACGCCGTGGCAGCCGTCGGAGCCGGTCTCCTCGACCTCGACCCGGATCCGCTCGCGGGTGCCCGGATCGGCCAGCCGGGCCAGGGTGGCCTCCGGTCCGCCCTCGCCCGCCCAGCTGGGCAGCAGCGCCGACAGGTACGTCGCGCCGGGCAGGTACGGGTAGGTGTCGAGGGTGATGTCCGCGCCGTCCGCGATCGCCCGGTCCAGCAGGTCCAGCAGCTCGCCCGCCCGACCCCGGTTGACCTCGAAGTTCATCGTGGCGTGCGCGAGGTGCAGCGGGCAGCCGGCGTCACGCGACACGCGCACCATCTCCGCGTACGCCTCCAGCGCGCCCGCGCCGTAGCTGCGGTGGTGCGGGCTGTAGAACCCGCCGTGCGCGCCGACGACCCGGCACAGCTCGGTCAGCTCGGCGGTGTCGGCGTACATGCCGGGCGTGTAGGTCAGGCCGGACGACATGCCCATCGCGCCCTCGCGCAACGACCGCGCGAGCACCTCCCGCATCCGGTCCAGCTCGGCGTCGGTGGCGGGCCGGTCCTCGTAGCCGACGCACAGCATCCGCAGCGTGCCCTGCGGGACGAGGTAGGCGGCGTTGACCGCGATGCCCCGGTCGAGGCGGTCCAGGTACTCGCCGACGGAGCGCCAGCCCCAGTCGAAGCCGGGCGGGTCGTCGTTCCACCCGGCCAGCTGCGCGCGCAGCACGGCCAGCACGTCGTCGTCCACGGGCGCGTAGGACAGCCCGTCCTGGCCGAGGACCTCGGTGGTGACGCCCTGCGACACCTTGGCCAGGTGGTCGGGGTCGGCCAGCACCTGGACGTCGGAGTGGGAGTGCATGTCGATGAAGCCGGGTGCGAGGACCCGGCCGTCGGCGTCGATCACCCGCCGCCCGTCGAGCCGGTCGCCGATCGCGGCGATCCGCCCGTCGCGCACGCCCACGTCCGCCCGGTAGGAGGGCGCGCCGGTGCCGTCCACCACCCGTGCGCCCCTGAAGACGATGTCCACGCCGAACCCCCCTAGAAGTAGGTGCGGATCAGGTCGACCACGGTGGTGCCCTCGACCACCGGGATCAGCGGCCACTTGTCGAACACCGTGCAGGGGTGGGACAGGCCGAGGCCCACCCAGTCGCCGACCTCGACGTCGTCGCCGGACAGCCGCACGAACGCGTGCTGGTCGTTGAGCGCGGTGACCTCGGCGGAGAACGGCCGCTCGACGCCGTCCCGGCCGCGCCGGACCTGCGGCTCGGGCAGGCCCTCGTCGAACGACGCGTCCCGCTTGCCCAGCGTCAGCAGCGCCAGGTCGGGCTGCGGACGTGAGGTGACCTGCGCCCACGCGCGCAACGCGCTGCGGAACGGTTGCGCGCCGGGCGTGCGGCCCAGGGGCGAGATGCCGCGGTAGAACCCGTCGTCGTGGGTGATGTACGCGCCGCTGCGCAGCACCGGCCGCACCGGGAACGGCCACGGCTCGGTGAGCTTCGCCGCCACCTGGTCGAAGTACGCGCTGCCGCCGGCGGTGACGATCGGCTCGTCCACCCCGAACAGGTCCCGCGCGGCGATCGCCAGCTCGCGCAACGAGGTCAGGTAACCGTCCACGACGGACCGCGCGGCCGGTGACGCGTCGTGCGCCAGCGCGCCCTCGTAGCCGCCGACGCCGGCCAGGCGCAGCGCGGGGCTCGCGGCGGCGGCCCTGGCCACCTCCAGCGCGGTGGCCAGGTCCCGCGCGCCGGTCCGCCCGCCGCGCGCCCCGAGCTCGACCAGCACGTCGACCGGCCGTTCGACCGCGCCCAGCGCCTCGGTCATCCGTGCCACGCCCGCGACGGAATCGACCCAGCAGGTGAACTCGAACGTGTCGTCGGCGGCCAGTTCCGCGGCCAGCCACCGCAGCCCGGCGGGGTCGACGAGCTGGTTGGCCAGCACCACCCGCGCCACCCCGAACGCCCGGTAGACCCTCAGCTGGCTGGTGTTGGCCGCGGTGATCCCCCACGCGCCGTGCGCCAACTGGCGGGCGAACAGCTGCGGGGCCATGGTCGTCTTGCCGTGCGGCGCCAGCAGCACGCCGTGGTCGGCGCACCAGCGGGCCATGGTGGCGAGGTTGTGCTCCAGCGCGGCGGCGTCCAGCACGACCAGGGGTCCGACGAACCCGTCGGCGAACAGGTCGAGCCGGCGGGCGGCCACGTCGCCGATCGTGGCGCCGAACGCGTCGGCGGGCAGGCCCTTGAACCGCCAGTCGACCCGCTCGTCGCGGATGGCGGCCACAGCGTCGAGATCCACGTCTCCCGCTCCTAACGTTGCGCATTTTGCAACGGCTATTGCGCGATGTGATGCTGGAGTGTGTAACATTCGGTCACCGCCGCCGTCAATCAAGGAGTTCGGATGCGGTTCGACCTGCCGGGCGGCGTGGTGTGCCTGGGCGAGACCATGGCGGTGCTGGTGCCCGCCGAACCCGGTCCGGTGCGCGCGGCGCGCACGTGGACCCGGGCGATCGGCGGCGCCGAGTCCAACGTGGCCATCCACCTGGCCCGGCTCGGCGTGCGCAGCCGCTGGGTGAGCGCGGTGGGCGACGACGCGTTCGGCGGCGCGGTCCTCGACGCGGTCGGCGGCGCGGGCGTGGACGTCACCGGGGTGCGCGTCGACCCCGACCGGCCGACCGGCCTCTACGTCAAGGAAGCCGACGCCGCCGGCAGCCCCGTGCGGTACTACCGGCGCGGCTCGGCGGCGTCCGCGATGGGACCGGCCACGCTGGACCGGCTGCGGTGGGACGACGTCGCGCTGGTGCACGTCAGCGGCATCACCGCGGCGCTCTCGGACAGCTGCCTCGAGCTGCTGCGCGCCGTCCTGCGCCGGCCGCGGTCCGCGCCGGTGTCGTTCGACCTGAACTGGCGGCCCGCGCTGTGGCACGACCGCGACCCGGCCGTGCTGCGGGACCTCGCCGACGCGGCCGACATCGTGCTCGCCGGCGCCGACGAGGCGCACGCCGTGTGGGGGACCGGCGACCCGGCGGCGCTGCGGGCGTTGCTGCCCGGCCCGACGACGCTCGTGGTCAAGCACGGCGCACGCGGCGCGACCGTGGTCGAGGGCGGCGCGTCGACGTTCCAGCCGGGCCTGCGGGTGGACGTGGTGGAACCCGTCGGCGCGGGCGACGCGTTCGCCGCCGGCTACCTCGCCGCGCACCTCGCCGGCGAGCCACCGGCGCGCCGACTGCGCGCCGGGCACCTCCTGGCCGCCTCCGCGCTGCTCACCAGGGAGGATGTCGGCGAGTCGCTGCCGCCCGCGGTGACCGTGCCACTGCTGGACGCCGATTCCCGCACGTGGGCCGCCGCACACCTGAGGAGACGTCGATGAGCCAAAGCCTGGACCGGGCGCTGACCCTGGTGGGGGAACTGGCCACCGGGCCCAAGACGCTGGACGAGCTGTCGGGCGTCATCGAGGTGCACAAGTCGACCACCATGAGGCTGCTGCGCACGCTGGAGTCGCACCGGTTCGTGCAGCGCGAGGGCGTGCACCACTACCGGCTGGGCACCGCCCTGTTCGACCTGGCCAACCGGGCGCTGGAGGAGCGGGACGTGCGGCGCAGCGCCGAGAACGCCCTGCGCGAGCTCAACGCCCGCACCGGCTACACCGTCCACCTGGCCTCCTACGAGGACGGCGAGGTCATCTACATCGACAAGTACGACAGCACCCACCCGATGCGGATGTACTCGCGCATCGGCAGACGGGCCCCGCTGCACTGCACCGCCGTGGCCAAGGTGCTGCTGTCGGACCTGCCCGAGCCGCGCCGCCGCGAGGTCGCCCGGTCCATCGACTACGTGCCGCTGACCGCGAACACCATCACCACGCCGGACGCGTACCTGGCCGAGCTGGACCGCGTCCGCGCCGCCGGCTACGCCGTCGACAACGCCGAGCACGAGGACTTCATCCACTGCGTCGCCGCGCCCATCCGCGGCGCCCGCGGCGAGGTCGTCGCCGCCGTGTCGATGTCCGTGCCCAAGGTGCTGCTGGACTTCGACGGGCTGCTCGGCCACCTGCCCGACCTGCTCGCCACCGCGCGGGCCGCCTCCGTCGAGTGCGGCTGGACGCCGCGCGACTGAAGACCCACCAGGAAGGAAACGCACAACCCATGGCGAAGACCGAGATCAGGACCGCCGACGCGCCCACCCCCGTGGCCGCGTTCTCCCAGGGCGTCCGCAAGGGACCCGTGCTGCAGGTGGCGGGCCAGGTCGCGTTCGACCCGGCCACCGGCGCCGTCGTCGGCGACACCGTGGCCGAGCAGACCAGGCAGGCGATGCGCAACGTGATCGCCGTGCTGGCGGCCGGCGGCGCGACCCTCGCCGACGTGGTGATGCTGCGCGTCTACCTCACCGACACCGCGCACTTCGCCGAGATGAACGCCGCCTACGGCGAGTTCGTCACCGAGGAGCCGTTCCCCGCCCGCACCACCGTCTACGTCGGCCTGCCCGACAAGCTGCTGGTCGAGATCGACGCCCTCGCGGTGGTCGAGTAGCCGTCACGGAGCCGGGGCGTCCGGGGGCAGCTTCGCCTGCGCCACGTCCGCCCCGCTCAGCTTCGCCCCCTCAAGTCCGAACCGGTCAGGCCGACGTCACGCAGACCGGCGCCGGCAACGCCCTCCGCACGACCTTGCGCAGCCGCGTCCTCTGTTCCGCGTCCTCTGCTCCGCGCTCCTGATCTTCCGCGACCAGTCAGGGTCGACATCCCTCATGCGGGACACACCGCCAGTCCCGCCGAAAAGTGCCCGAATGGGCGACCAACGGCCCCGGCAGTTGCCCGAACGGGCGATCGCGCGTACTTCTGCCGGTTGTTCTGCGTGGTGTCGGGCGCGCGCGGGCGATTGACTGGCCACAACCCCAAGAGCACGTCAGGGAAGGACCCGGCGATGGCTAGGAACGCATCACCGATCGGCTGATCGACAGCGGCCTCACAGAGCAGCGGCCTGGTCGCGGGACACCCCAGCCGCGACCGGGTCGCCCAGGTCGTCGAGCACGTCGGCCAACGCGCCGAGCACGACCGCCAGCCGGTGGTGCCGGTGATCCGACGCCAGCGCCGCCGCCCGCGTCAGCTCCACCCGCGCGCCCTCCGGATCGCCGAGCCGGTGCAACGCCAACCCGCGCAGGTAGTGGGCGTCGCACAGGCTCGGCGGCGCGGTCGCCGAGCGCAACAGCTCCAACGCCTCGTCCGCCGCCGCCAGCACCTCCGGCCACCGCTGCAACCGACCCAGCGTGTCCGCCGTGCGCACCAGCAGCGTCGCCGACATCTCGCTCGCCATCACCGGCGCCAGGTCCAGCTTCCCCGCCCGCACGTTCGCCAGCAGCTCCCGGTGCACCCGCACCGCGTCCTCGTACCGCGCCAACCCGTCGAGCACCAACCCCAGGCACGACAACGAGATCTGCTCACCCAGCGGGAACCCCGCCTGCCGGAACAACTCCTGCGCCCGCACCGCGCTGACCTGCGCCTCCTCCAACCGCCCGGTCCGCAGCTCCGACACCGACCGGTAGTGCACCGCCCAGCCCTGCTCCGTCACGTCACCCGCCGCCACCGACGCGCGCCACGCCTCGTCGTACAACGCCAACGCCTCCGGGTACCGGCGCATCAGCACCGACAGCGTCCACGTCAGGAAGTTCAGCTGCACGGCCTCGTCGCGCACGCTGCCCAACGCCCGCGCCGCCGCCACCCCCGCGGTGAACACCTCGACCCACGTCTCGGCCCGCCCGCGCTGGTCGGAGTACCAGTGCATCGCGGTGGCCAGCCGCAGCACCTCCGCGGGCAACCCGTTCGAGGCCGCCCACCGCATCGCGCCCAACCAGTTCGCGGCCTCCGCGGTCAGCCACGCGTCCGCGTCCTCCTGGCTGCCCAACGGCCCCGACGGCGTCGTGCGCGCGTCCGGGCCGAAGAACCCGGCCGCCGCCACCGCCGTGCCCAGCAGCCAGTCCGCCATCCGCCGCCGCCCCTGCGCCACCACCGGCGCCGGCTCCTCGTCGAGCAGCCGTTCACCGGCGAACACCCGGATCAGGTCGTGGAACACGTACCGACCGGGCACCTCCGCGGTGTCCAGCAGGCTCATGTCCACCAACTCCTCCAACGTGTCCTCGGCCGCGAACCGGTCCACGTCGGCCAGCACCGCGGCCAGGTCCGGCCCGAAGTCCGCGCCCGGCACCAGCGACAACCGGCGGAACAACACCGCCGCCTTCTCGCCGAGCTGCCGGTAGGACATCTCGAACGCCGTCCGCACCTGCAGGTCGCCCGCCGTCAACGCCGACAACCGCCGCCGCTCGTCCACCAGCTGCCCGGCCAGGTGCCCGATCGTCCACTTCGGACGGCTCGCGAGCCGGTTGCCCGCGATCCGCAGCGCCAGCGGCAGGTGACCGCACAGCTTCGCCACCCGCGCCGTCGCCACCGGCTCCGCACCCACCCTCGCCCGCCCCGCGATCGCGCCGAGCAGGTCGAACGACTCGACCGGGTCCAGCACGTCCAACCCCAGCCGGTGACCCGCCTCCAACCCGCCGAGCACCAACCGGGACGTCACCAGCACCAACGACCCCGACCCCGTCGCCAACAACGGCCGCACCTGCGCCTCGTCGGACGCGTTGTCCAGCACCAGCAACGTCGACCGCTCCCGCAACCGCGCCCGGTACAGGTCCGAGCGCTCCGCCTCACCCGCCGGGATCTCCTTCTCCGGCACGCCCAGCGCCACCAGCATCCGGTGCACGACCTCCGACGGGTGCACCGGCCGCACGTCCATCCCGCGCAGGTTGAAGAAGAAGCACCCGTCCGCGAAACGAGACGCCAACCGGTACGCCGCCCGCACCGCCAACGCCGTTTTCCCCGCGCCCGGCGGACCGTGCACCACGACCAACGACGTGGTCCGCGTCCCCTCCGCCACCGCCGCCAACTCGGCCAGCTCGACCTCGCGACCCGTCAGGTCGGCCACGTCCGGCGGCAACGCCGACGGCGTCGCGGGCGACGGCGCGCGCCGCGCCCGACCCTCCTTGGCCGCGTCCAGCAACTCCCGGATCTCGTGCTCCGCCAACGAGAGCACACCGGCCAGCGCCTCCACCGTGCGCCGCTGGGGCCCCTTCGCGCGACCGCGCTCCATGTCGCTGATCGCCCGCACGCTGACCCCGGAACCCTCCGCCAGCTCCTCCTGCGTCAACCGGACCCGCAACCGGTGTGCGCGCAGCAGCTCACCGAACGTCATCCCCACGCTTGCGACAGTAGTGCCACCCGCCGCGACACCGACCCGCGGTCGCGGCGACGACCGTCACGTCGGTTTCCGGTAACGCCCGGGTGGTAAGACCACACCTCATGAAGTGGTACGCGGATCGTTCGCCCCGACTGGCGTGGCAAGTGGTCGCCGACCTGCTCGCGGTCGCCTGGACCTGGTTCTGGGTGGACGTCGCCACGGCGGTGGGCGACGCGGTCCGCGCGCTGCGCGCGCCCGGCGACGGCCTGACCACCGCCGGGCAGGGCCTCAGTGACACGTTCGGCGACGCCGCCGCCAAGGCCCGCGAGGTGCCGCTGGTCGGCGGGAAGCTCGCCGACGCGCTCGAACGCGGCCGCTCCGCCGGCGGCACGCTGACCGACGCGGGCCAGGCCCAGGTGGCGGCCGTCGAGTCCACCGCGCTGTGGCTCACCACCGCGCTCATCGCCATCCCGCTGGCGTTCGTGCTGATCACGTGGCTGCCGCTGCGGCTGCGGTTCGCCCGACGGGCCGCGGTGGCGCGGCGGCTGCGCGACCAGGGACGGCTCGACCTGCTCGCGCTGCACGCGCTGACCACCCTGTCGCTGCACGACCTGGCGACGTTCCCCGGCGACCCGGTCGAGGGCTGGCGGCGGCAGGACCCCGAGGTCATCGAGGCGCTGGCCGCCCGGCGGCTGCGGGCCAGCGGCGTCCGGCCGTGACGCCGGGGCCCGCTCCGACCCCGGCGTCACGTCGCGATCACGCCATCCGGTGCCAGAAGACCTGGCCCGTCGGACCGTAGAGCACCACGTTCGAGTCGTTCTGCACGATCAGCCGGTCGGCCGCCGTGCCGTGCGTGTTCGTGTGCCACACCGGCTGACCGGCCTCCGTGTAGATCACCAGGTTGCCGTCGTGCTGGAGGACCACGTACGCCGCGCCCGTGCCGTGCGTGTTCGTGTGCCACAGCGCCTGACCGGCCGCCGTGTACAGCACCAGGTTGCCGTCACCCTGCATGACCAGCGTGAACCGGCCGTCCTGGGACACCTTGGCCTGCCCCGCCCGCAGGCCCTCGCCCCGGACCAGCGTGTCGGCGCCCGGCTGCGGCGGCGGCGCGGAACCCGTGAACAGCAGCGCGTTCGGCGAGCCCGTGCCCGGGTTGCCCACCTTGTTCGGCGTCGCGGCGGACACCAAGGCGTCCCGGACCTGCTGCGGCGACGCGCCCGGATTGCCCGCCAGGACCAGCGCGGCGGCGCCCGCCACGTGCGGCGACGCCATCGACGTCCCGCTGATCGTGTTCGTGGCGGTGTCACCCGTGCTCCACGCCGACGTGATGCCCACGCCCGGCGCGAACACGTCCGTGCACGTGCCCCAGTTCGAGAACGTCGCCCTCGCGTCGGAGCTGTCCGAGGCGTTGACCGTGATCGCCTCCGCCACCCGGGCGGGTGAGTACGAGCACGCGTTGGCGTTCGAGTTGCCCGACGCGACGGCGTACGTGACGCCCGACGCGATGGACCGGCGCACGGCCGCGTCCAGCGTGTCGTTCGCGCCGCCGCCGAGGCTCATGTTCGCCACGGCCGGCTTCAGCGCGTTCGCCGTGACCCAGTCCACCCCGGCGACGACGCCCGCGATCGTGCCCGAACCGGAGCACGTGAGCACCTTCACGCCGTGCAGCCGGACGGCCTTCGCCACACCGTGCGCCGCGCCGCCGACCGTGCCCGCGACGTGCGTGCCGTGACCGTTGCAGTCCGTGTTGTTGCCGTCACCGGTGGTGTTGGCGTCGAAGGTCGCCCGGCCGCCGAAGTCCGCGTGCGTGGCGCGGATGCCGGTGTCGATGATGTAGGCGTGCACGTTGCCCGCCGTGGTCGCGTAGCCGTAGTTCGCGTTCAGGGGCAGGTCGCGCTGGTCGACGCGGTCCAGGCCCCACGACGGCGGGTTCGGCTGGTCCGCCAGGGCCTCCACCCGCCGGTCCTGCGCGACGTAGGCCACCGCCGGGTCGGCCGCCAACCGCTTCGCCGCCCGTTCGCTCATGGTCGCCGCGAAACCGTTCAACGCCGACCGGTACCGGTGGGTGACGTGGGCGCCCACCTTCGCCGCCAGCACGTCCGCGCCGGCGCCGTCCTCCAACACCACGATGTAGCTGCCCGGAACGGCCGTCGGGCCACCGGCGTCGCGGATCTGCGGCTCGGCGGCCTGCGCGGGCGCCACGCCCAACACCGCCGCCAACACCACCGACGCACCGACACCGACTGCTCGGACTGATCGAATCCAGGGCGCGCGTAACTCTCCCATGTGGGGTTCTCCCTCGTGCAGGGTCGAGGATCAGGAGTTCGCGCGAACCCCTCCGACCCTGGCACGCCCACGTGCCGAACCTCCACCTCCCCGCAAAGCAACCCTTCGGCATCGGGCAGCGGACACGCAATCGTGCGGGGAACGGCACCGACCAACGGGTGAAACCCCACCGCCGGCGGCCGTGCCGCCCGCCCGACTGCGCGACCCTCAGGTGACTCACGCGGCGATCCGGAGGTGTCGCAGCCGTGGTGCGCCAACCCGAGCCGACGGTGCGGAACACGTCGACCGCCGACACCATCGGCACCGTCGTCCAGGTCGGCGTGGTGAAGGGCGGCATCAGCGTCCACCACCCGCATCCACTACCCGTCCCCCGGAACCTCCCGCCCCGCACGCCCACCTTCACCGACCGCCACGACGACCTCGCCCGGATCTGTGCCGACACCATTGGTACACCGCCCGTGCTCGTGGTGGACGGCATGCCCGGCGTCGGCAAGAGCGCCCTGGTGGTGCACGCCGCGCACGAACTGGCCCAGCGCTACCCGGACGGTCAGGTGTACCTCGACATGCGCGGCTACACCGCCGGGCAGTCACCGCTGAGCACCGGTGAAGCGCTCGGCATCCTGTTGGAGACGCTCCACGTGCCGCCCCGCACCATCCCCCGATCACTCGAAGCCAGGGTGGCGCTGTGGCGCTCGTTGCTCGCTCCCCGGAAGCTCCTGATCGTCCTGGACAACGTCGTGCGCTTCGCCGACGCCAGACCGCTGCTGCCCGGAACGGGGATGTCCCGGTGCCTGGTCACCAGCCGACGGAGGATCGGTGTCGCGGACGGCGTGACCATGCTCTCCCTCCGCGCCCTGCCCGTGCGGGAAGCGGCCGACCTCTTCGCGAAGTGCGCCGGACTCCCTCCGACCCCGGCGATCCGACCCGACACCCTCCACCTGGTCCGCAACTGCGGCCACCTCCCGTTGGCGATCACCATCGCCGCCGCCTGGCTCCGCAAGCACTCCGCCTGGAGCGTCGCGGAACTCGACACCAAACTCACCGACGCGGTCGCCGTGCTCGGACTTCAGGAGGAGGACGCTCACGTGGCCACGGCGTTCCAGCTGTCGTACCGGGACCTCACGCCACCTGCGCAGGAGCTGTTCCGCGCACTGGCCTTGCACCCTGGACCCGACATCTCCGCGCACTCGGCCGCCGCGCTGCGCTCGCTCGACCACGCCACCGCGCAGCGACTCCTCGACCACCTCTTCGACCGCCACCTGCTCGAAGAACACCGACCGGGCCGTTACCGGATGCACGACCTCGTCCGCGAGTTCGCCCGCGAGCTCGGCCGAGAGCACGACGACGAGGCCGACCGCGCTCTGTCCGTCCGCCGTCTCCTCGAAGACCTCTTCCGCAGGGCACAGGCAGCAGCACGACTCATCCCCACACCGATCAGCACACCTCGGGACGACACGCCCGAAGACGACGGGCGGCGTCACGCGGAGCCGACCGACTACTCCAGTGCCATCCAGTGGTTCAGGTCGGAGCTGCCCAACCTGGTCTCCTGCGTGCGCTACGCGTCGGCCCACGACGTGAAGCCCTACGCCTGGTCGATCGTCGCCGAGATCGGGCATGTCCTGTGCATCTGCGGAGACAGTGAGGAAGTGCCGGCAATCCACACGGCCGCGATCGAGGCGGCCGAGGCGCACGGTGAGCTGTCGGCACAGCGCGGCATGTTGCTCAACCTCGGCACGGTCCACCTCCAACAAGGCGACTACCCGGCCGCGCGAGCGGCGCTCACCCGGGCGCTCCGGATCTCGCCCGACGCCCACGACCAGCGGGGCATCGCCCTGTCGTTCACCTACCTCGGTGGCGCGAGCCAACAAGAGGGGAACTACGCCGATGCGTCCGCCCACCTGGAGCGGGCGCGCAGGATCTTCGTGGAACTGGGCGACCTCCACGGAGAAGCCGAGGCGCTCGGTCGGATCGGGGTCGTGCACCTCCAACAGGGCGAGCGGACAGCCGCCCTCGCGTCCTTGCAACGCGCCTTTGCCCTGTTCGCGCAGGTGGGCGACCGACGAGGGGTGGCCGGCGCACTGGTCCACATCGGCGTCGTCCACTACCGGCTCACCGGCGACGTCCCGGCGGCCCTGCGCCACCTGGGCGAAGCCCTCCTCGTCAACCGCGAACTCGGCGACCGCTACGACGAGGCCTGGACGCGTTCGGGCATCGGCATCGCCCACCGGGTCGCGGGTGAGCCGGAAGAGGCGCTGACACACCTCGACCAGGCCTTGCGGTCGCACCGTGAGATCGGCGACCGCCAAGGCGAGGCCACCGCCCTCGTGCACCTCGGCGCGGTGCAGCGGCAGCTCGGCAACGCCGACGTCGCCCGGGAGCTGCTCGAGGAGGCGCTGGACCTGGCCAGGGCGATCGGCAACCGCCGCGAAGAGGCCAACGCGCTCGCCGAACTGGGCGAACCGGGGCCCGGGGAATGAGCTGTCAGTACACGGGGCCGGTGTACTTCTCGCCGGGGCCCTGGCCCGGCTCGTCCGGGTACGCCGACGCCTCGCGGAACGCCCGTTGCACGGACTGCAACCCCTCGCGCAGCGGCCCGGCGTGCGGGCCCAGGTACTCGGCGGACGCGGTGACCAGGCCGGCCAGCGCGGTGATCAGGCGGCGTGCCTCGTCGAGGTCGCGGCGGGGGCTGTGCTCGGGGTCTTCGTCGGCCAGGCCGAGGCGCTCGGCGGCGGAGGAGAGCAGCATGATCGCCGCCTTGCTGATCACCTCGACGCTGGGAACATCGGACAGGTCGCGGACGTTGTTCGAAGGCAGGTCGGTCACGGGAGCCATTCTCGCAACCGCCCCCGACCGGTCGCCGATTCGGGGGTTGACAAGGCCATCTGCTACTATTCTCCGCGCGACCAGTCCCCACACGTGTGGGGACGGCAAGTGGAGCCCCGCTCCCACCCGAGTCTGCCGCTTCGTGCAGGTGGCCGGGTCCGGTCCATCGAAGGGTCGACTGCGCCCTTCGTTGTGCGATCGGTAGGAAGCGGGCCTCACACCGGGCAGGTGTGGGGCCTCTTGTCTTTGGCGCACAACGAGTCACAAAGGACGTGAATGACAAGTCCCTCGAACCGAGGTGCTCCGGTGAGCACCGAGCCGCGCATCAACGACCGCATCCGCGTGCCCGAGGTTCGTCTGGTCGGGCCGAACGGCGAGCAGGTCGGGATCGTTCGCATCGAGGACGCGCTCCGACTCGCCCAGGAATCGGATCTCGACCTCGTCGAGGTCGCCGCACAGGCTCGGCCGCCGGTCTGCAAGCTCATGGACTACGGCAAGTTCAAGTACGAGAGCGCGCAGAAGGCCCGTGAATCGCGCCGCAACCAGCAGCTGACGGTCATCAAGGAGCAGAAGCTCCGGCCGAAGATCGACCCGCACGACTACCTGACGAAGAAGGGCCACGTGGCCCGCTTCCTGTCGCACGGGAACAAGGTCAAGGTGACCATCATGTTCCGCG
Organism: Actinosynnema sp. NPDC037264; assembly: GCF_055603705.1. NCBI lineage: Bacteria > Bacillati > Actinomycetota > Actinomycetes > Pseudonocardiales > Pseudonocardiaceae > Actinosynnema > Actinosynnema sp. NPDC037264. The sequence goes on from NZ_JBVJVK010000043.1 coordinate 50,169, forward strand.
GCCGTGAGCAGTCCCGGCCGGAACTGGGTTACCGACTGCTGCAGAGGCTCGCCGAGGACGTCGCCGAGCTGGGGTTCGTCGAGTCGAACCCGAAGCAGGACGGCCGCAACATGATCATGGTGTTGGCGCCGCACAAGACCACGAAGACCCGTCCGATCAAGAACGACAGCGCCGACGAGGCGACGGACGAGTCTGTCGAAGAGTGATCTCCCGGCCTCCGGGCCGGGAGCAAGCATGGCCGCCCCCATCCCCGGTGGCTGCACGAGACTGAGGACGGAAATGCCCAAGAACAAGAGCCACAGCGGGACCTCCAAGCGCGTGAAGGTCACCGGCAGCGGCAAGCTCGTCCGCGAGAAGGCCGGCAAGCGCCACCTGCTGGAGAAGAAGTCCAGCAAGCTGACGCGTCGTCTCGCCGGCACGACCGAGGTCGCGAAGAACGACGTGCCGCGGCTGAAGAAGCTGCTCGGCCTCTGAACGTCCGAGGCCGTCCGAGCCTCCGAGGCCTAAGACCTTCACCCCCTTGAACACCGGGGTCGGCCCCCACCGGCCCCACGAGATCGACAGGATGGACCCGTGGCACGCGTCAAAAGGGCAGTGAACGCCCAGAAGAAGCGCCGTACCACCCTTGAGCTCGCCAGCGGCTACCGCGGCCAGCGTTCGAGGCTGTACCGCAAGGCCAAGGAGCAGGTGCTCCACTCGCTCAACTACGCCTACCGGGACCGCCGCGCCCGCAAGGGTGACTTCCGGAAGCTGTGGATCCAGCGCATCAACGCCGGTGTCCGCGCCAACGGCATGACGTACAACCGCTTCATCCAGGGCCTGCGGCTCGCCGGCATCGAGGTGGACCGCAAGATCCTCGCCGAGCTGGCCGTCAGCGACCCCGGCGCGTTCACCGCGCTGGTCGAGGCCGCTCGCGCCGCCCTGCCGAGCGACGTGAACGCGCCCGTCGAGGACAAGGCCTGAGCGCGGACGATCGCGCACCACGACCCGGGGATGCTCCGTTCACCGAACGGACACCCCGGGTCGTTGCCGCTAAGCGGCTGACCAGGCGTTCCGGCCGTGATCGCGCCGAACGGTTCCTCGCCGAGGGCGCGCAGGCCGTGCGCGAGGCCCTGGCCTGGGCGGCAGCCGGGCGCGGCCGGGTGCACGAACTCTTCGTCACCGCCGACGCCACCACCCGCAACGGTTCGCTGGTGCACGCCGCGGTCGACGCCGGCGTGCCCGTCAGCCCCGTGACCGACAAGGCCGCCGCCGCGCTGTCGGAGACCGTGACGCCGCAGGGCATCGTCGCCGTGTGCTCGCTGGTCGACGTGCCGGTGGCGGAGGCGCTCTCGCCGGGCGTGCGGCTGGTGGCCGTGCTGCACGGCGTGGCGGACCCCGGCAACGCCGGCACGGTGGTGCGCGTGGCCGACGCGGCGGGTGCCGACGCGGTGATCTTCGCGGGCGACGCGGTCGACCCGCACAACGGCAAGTGCGTGCGCGCGTCCACGGGCAGCGTGTTCCACCTGCCGATCGCGCGCGTGCGGGACGCGGATGCGGCGTTCGCGGCGTGCCGGGAGGCGGGGCTGCGGCTGGTCGCGGCGGACGGGTACGCGCCGGAGGACCTGGTGACGGCCGACCTGCGCGGTGATCTCGCGGCGCCGACCGGGTGGGTCTTCGGCAGCGAGGCGCACGGGTTGCCGGACGAGGTCGTGGCGAGCTTGGACGCTTCGCTGAAGGTGCCGATCTACGGCGAGGCGGAGAGCCTCAACCTCGCGACCGCCGCAGCGGTGTGCCTCTACGCTTCCGCTCGCGCTCAGCGGGTCTGACGAGACGGCTCGGCTGACTGCTCGCGGGACGGCTCGGCTGACTGGTCTGCGGTTCTGTTCGGTGGTGTTGCTCGGTGGTTCTGCCGGGTGAGGGTTGCCAGCGGCCGGCGATGGCTCGGCGGTCTCACGCGGCGCGGCGCGGCTGGCTCGGTGGGGTCGGCTGGCGACGGTTCGGTGTGGCCGGTGACTGGTGGCTGGTGGTGGTGAGGCCGGTGGTGGGTGGTTGGGGCACGTGGTGCTGGTGCCTTGGCCGGCCTCCTTCTTGTTCTAGGCGACGCGCGAGTTCGATTTTGGTTCTCGCCAGAACGGTGATTCGCTCGATCTGGTGATCATGGTTGACATTTGTGCCGAAGCGGTGGCGGCGTGCTGACCAGCGGGTTTGGTGGTCAGCACGCCGAATCGTCAGGTGTCCAGGCGGGTGGTGAGGGTGCGGAGTAGGGGGTCTCCCGAGGTCGGTTTGGACTGGGTTCGGAGAGCTTGCTCGAGCACGTTCGCGATGTCGCCGAGGATCTGCGGCGGGGTCTCGTCGGTCAGCAGGGTGCCGGCCCGGCGGGCTTCGGCTTCCGCGTTGGCCGCATCTCCGGACTCCAGGAGGAACCTCGCGCCCCGGGCCACCAGGAACGTCTGCCAGTCCGAGTCGCCCAGTTGGGCGGCCAGCTCCTCGGCGATGCCGTTCTGCTCGATCGCCGCAGCGTGTTCACCCGCCTGGACGTGCAGGAACGCCCGGATCGCGGCGATCCGCGCGGTCAGGTGGGTGCGGTGGTCGGGGTCCTCGACGGCGGGCAGGAGTTGTTCCGCCTCGGTCAGGGTGGTGGCGCACTCGGCGGCCTCTTCGTTCGGCAGCGCGGCGGCGGCCTCGACCAGGGAGCCCGCGGCTTCGGCCGGTTCCGACACCTCCTGCCACGCGGCCGCGGCGCCCTGGTAGGCGGACGCGGCTTCCAGCGGCAGGTCGAGGCGGCGCAGGACGCCCGCCAGGACGTCCAAGACCATGGCACGCCGCCACGGCTCGTCGGCCGGCACGAGTCCCAGGGCCACTTCCAGGTGACGGCGGGCGGCCTCGGTCTCGTCCAGCCGGGCGCACACCTGACCCAGCCGGTAGCGGACGGGGACGACGATGTCCGGGTCCACCTCGCCGCCGTCGATCACGCGCACGGCCTCTTCCAGGGCTTCGGCGGCCTCGACGAAACGGCCCGCCTTCAGGTAGCCGCCGGCCAGCGCGTAGCACGCCTTCGCCACGTCGTCCGGCACACCGACCTCGTGCCCGATCGCGACCGCCTCACGCAGTTCGGCCAGGTGCTCGGCCTCCAGCCCCAGCCGTTCGACCGACGCCACCCGCTGCCGGTGCGCCTCGGCCGTCCACGGTCCGCGCGGCGTGCTGAACGCGCCGACGAACTCGGCGGCGACGCGCACCGCGTCCTCCTCGCCGCGCACGGTCTGGATCTTCAGCAGCAGGCGCAGCGCGTCGAACCGCACCGAGGCCGTCGGCGCGTCCGACAGCACGGCCACGACCTCGGCGTGCGCCTCGTCCAGGTGACCGGTGCCGGCCAGGTGCTGGGCCCGGTCGCAGCGCGCCCGCGCCACCAGCTCCGGGACCTCGGCCCGCGCCAGCTCCAACGCCTCCGCGGTCAACGCGTCAAGCTCGTCGGTCTCGTCCTCGTCCGCCAGCAGGTCCGCGAGCAGCAGCCTGGTCAGCACCCGCGTGTACGGGGTGCCCGCGACCTCAGCCTCGGCCAGGCACGTGCGCGCCGCCGCGATGGCCTCGGCCGGCCCGTCGTCCTCGGCGCGCAGCCCCGCGCCACGCGCCCGGAACCGGTTGGCCAGGTCGTGCTCGCCGCACGTGACCAGCCGCTCGACCGCGACGTCCAGCTCGGCCAGCACCTCCGCCTTCGGCCGCACGTGCGCGCTCACGATCGCCCGCCGCGCCGCGACCAGCGCGCCCAACGTCTCGGGCAGCAACGGGTCCATGTCCTCCGGCAACGACCTCAGCAGCCGCATGCCGGTGATGAACTCGCCGCTGTCGAACGCGTCGCACAGCTGTTGCGCCAGCTCGACGGGGTCGGCGACCGCCACCGGGTCGTCCTCGTCCACTACGGGAGCGGGCGTGGACGCGACCGGCACCGCCAGCGCCACGGGGATCGTGTCCGGCGCGGCCAGCGTCCGCCGGATGCGGGTGCTCACCGCGTCACTGCCGTTGCGCTCGTCGAACTTCGCCGCGATCTCCAGCGCCTGCGCCTGGAGCAGCTCGCGCAGCTCCGGCGCGGTCAGCACGGTCGTCCGCCCGTCCCGCGGCACGGCGAACTCCTCGTCCGCCGACACCCGGCTGAGCAGCAGCGCCGCGCCCGCGGCGAAGTGCATGGCCCGTGACGGGCTGGTGGAGTGGTGCACCCGGTGCAGGTGGCCGCGCAGCAGCTCCACGCCGCGCCGCACGTTGCCCGACGTCGCGCAGAACTCCAGGTGGTCGTCCAGGTAGCCGCCGACCAGGTCGTCGCGCACCAGCCGGTACGCCACCACGTGCGCCTGCCGGGCCCGGTCCACGTCGCCGAGCGCCACGAACGCGGGCGTCAACGTGGTCAGGATGCCCTGCGGCTGGGTGGCGCAGCCGGTGTCCTGCTCCAGCTGGTGCTCGGCGTGCGCGACGGCCTCGGCGTGCCTGCCCTGCCGGATCAGGTGCCCGGCCTGCTCCTCGACGACGCACGCCTCGCAGTCGCTCATCGGGCCGCGGTCCATCGCCAGGTACTTCGCGAAGTGCTCCCGGTACGCCTCGTCGTCGCCGACGTGCGCGGCCACGTCGGCCCGCGCGCCGTGCACCGGCTGCATCGAGTACCCGAGCCGCTGGTAGCGCTCGGCGAGCTGGTCGACGAACGACCCGATCTGCGCCAGCGTGAACCTCGGGTCCGCGATCAGGCCGCTGACGATCCACTTGTGCGCCCAGTCGTAGCTGTGCGTCTCCCACTCGTCGAACGCCGTGGGGTCGCGCTGCTCGGCCGTGCCGCACCAGGCGAACGGGGCCAGCATCAGGTCATAGCGGCCGAGGTCGTAGGCCGAGCGGATCAACGCGATCCGGCAGCTCACGGCCAGCGGCAGGTGGTCGAGGGCGTCCGCGGCACGGGCCGCGCGCTCCAGCGCCTCGTGCCGCGCCATGCCCTCGGGCATGTGGTAGGCCTCGACGAACTGCCGCTCGGCGGCTTCCTTCTCCTCGTTCACAGGTGATCCCCCACAGCGCGGTCCAGCAGTTCCAGGAACGAGCGGTTCAGCGCCGCGGTGTCCTTCGGGCGCATCGGACGCCGTGCCTGCAGCAGTGCGTGCACGTACAGCGACTCCACGGTCAGCTCCACCAGCGCCGGGTCGGTCAGCTGCGCCAGCCGCCGCACCAGCGGGTTGCGGCAGTTGAGCACCAGCCGCTGCGCCGCGTCCGACGTCGACTCGACCAGGCTGCCCAGCAGCTCCGCCCACAGCGGGTCGGCCTGCTCGCCGACCTGCTGCGCGTCCCGCTTGCGCTCCGCTTCCACGTTCGTGACCAGCAGCGCGGGCAGCGAGCCCGGGTCGAAGTCGCGCGGCACGGCCTCGCAGTCGTGCCGCTCCAGCACGTCCTTGGCCAGGGTGAGCCGTTCGCGCAACGCGCGCTCCAGCTCGGCGTCCGGGTCGCCCAACGCGGCCAGCACCTCGCTCGGCGCGACCCGGCGGGCGGCGGTGGGGCCGTCCAGGGCGACCAGCCGCTCCATGATCTCCGCGTCGTAGGCGTAGCCCGCGTTGACCAGGCCCATGCCCTGCGCGTGCGCGACCGGCGCGAGCTGGCGGAACTCGTCCACGTCCGGCACGTGCGCGATGGCGCCGTGCTTGCGGCGGAACTGGCGCAGCGACTGCGGGCCGTCGGTGGTCTCGAACGGCAGCCACCGCTCGACCAGCCGCAGCATCTCGTCGTCGACCCTGGCCAGCGACTTGATGCCCAGGTGGTGCGCGTCGAGCAGGGCCCGGGTGCGGTCGGGGTCGGTCGCGTCGAGCCGGACCAGCCAGTCGCGGACCTGGCGGCCCAGCTCCTCGCGCACGGCCAGCAGCGTCTCGTCCTGGTAGAGCGACTCGCGGCTCGCGGTCGGCCGCAGCGACGTGGAGTCGACCACGCAGCGCACGAAGTAGGCCCACTCCGGCAGCAGGCCTTCGATGGAGTCGCCGACGAGCATCCGCTTGAGGTACACGCGGTGGGACTGGCGGGCGCCGGGGTGCACGCCGCTCGGCAGCACGTAGGCGACGCCGCGCAGGCCGACCGTGGGCACCTCGACCGGGATCGCGTCGAACGGGCGCACGCCGAGCACCTTCTCGCCGTACGCCAGCGCGTCCTCGACCCACGGCAGCTCGCCGTGCGTGACGACCTCGTCGCCGACCCGGACCGTCACCGGCAGCAGCGCGCCGTACTCGGTGACGAGCGCCTTCACCACGTCGTGCTCGAGCCAGTGCTCGGAGTCGCGGTGGGGCACCAGTTCGATGGTGGTGCCGACCGGGATGTCGGAGTCCGCGCCGTCGGTGGAGTCGACGACCTCCACCTCGTAGTTGCCCGCCGCGTCGGCCGTCCACCGCACCGCGGGGCCGCCCTTGACCGAGCGGCTGACGAGCCGGATGCGCTCGGCGACCAGGAACGCCGACAGCAGGCCGACGCCGAACTGGCCGAGGAAGCCCTGGCGGGCGAAGCCCAGGTCGTCGCGCTTGGACGTGCGGCCGAGCGTGGACAGCAGGTCGTGCACCTCGCGCTCGGTGAGGCCGATGCCGGTGTCGGTGATGCGGAGGGTGCCGCCGGAGGACCCGACCGCCTCGATCACGACCTCGCCCGGCGCGTCCGGTTGCAGCGCGCGGCGGGCGGTGATCGCGTCCACCGCGTTCTGCAGCAGCTCGCGCGCGTACACGCGGGGGCTGCTGTAGAGGTGGTGGCTGAGCAGGTCGATGATCCCGCGCAGGTCGACACCGAAGGTGTGTGCCATGGGAGTGGAGTTCACCTCGGGTCAGGTCACGGGGGAGGGACGATTCTAAGGGCGTGCCGGCGGCTTGTGACCCGGTTTTCCGCTGATCGCCCGCCGGGGTCCTGCTCGCGGGGTCAAGACTGCCACGGCCCACCGACAATTCCCGGAACCGAAGGGGCGGTCGGCCACACGCCCGGGCCGGCGCGGGTGGGCACGGCGCGGGGTGGGCACGGCGCGGGGTGGGCACGGCGGGTGGGGGCCGACACAGGGTAAGCACGGCGGGCACGGCGGGTGGCCGGTCGACGCGGATCGCGAACGCGGACCGGACCGGCCCCCGACCGGAGGCTCCACACCGCTCGGCCCGAATGCACCCCGGTCGGCTCGGCGCGCGCCTGACGCGGGTGGGCGACCCTTCCGCTCGGGTGCGCTTCCCCCGCCGGTCCGGGGTGACCGCCCGTCGCGACCAGTCGTACGGTCACCCTGGCCGAGCCGGGCCTCCATCCGGTCGAACGACCCCGGGTCGTGAGCCGTCACGTGGCGCATCGGCCGGCACCGGGCTCCCGGCGCGGCGGCCCGCGGTGAGCGCGACGTCACGTGACGCGGCCCCGGCGGGCGGCGGTGGACCCCCGGTTCGGCCGATCACCTAGGATCGACCCGCCGCTCCGCATGCCGTGCGGAGGGCTGACCACCAGTTGTCCGTGACGGGAGCTGTCCACCAACCATGTCCGGAGCCAACGACCCGTACGACCCCAAGCAGGTCGCGGCGCTCTCCCCGGAAGCGCTCGCCGCGGCGGTCGAGCAGGCTCGTGAGGCGTTCGCGAAGGCGGCCGACCTCGACGAGCTCGCCGCCGTGAAGCCGAGCCACCTGGGCGACCGCTCGCCGGTCCTGCTGGCCCGCCGCGAGATCGGCGCGCTGCCACCGGCCGCGAAGGCGGAGGCGGGCAAGCGGGTGAACGAGGCGCAGAACGCGGTCAAGGTCGCGTTCGAGGAGCGCCGCGCCCGGCTGCAGGCCGAGCGCGACGACCGGGTGCTGCGCGAGGAGGCGGTCGACGTCACGCTGCCGTGGGACCGCGTGCCCCGCGGCGCCCGCCACCCGATCTCCACCCTCGCCGAGCGCATCGGCGACGTCTTCGTGGCCATGGGCTACGAGGTCGCCGAGGGCCCGGAGCTGGAGACCGAGTGGTTCAACTTCGACGCGTTGAACTTCGGCAAGGACCACCCGGCGCGCTCCATGCAGGACACGTTCTACGTGGCGCCCGCCGACTCCGGCCTGGTCCTGCGCACGCACACCAGCCCGGTGCAGGCCCGCACCCTGCTCGACCGCGAGCTGCCCGTGTACGTGGTGTGCCCCGGCCGCACGTTCCGCACCGACGAGCTGGACGCCACCCACACCCCCGTCTTCCACCAGGTCGAAGGCCTGGCCGTGGACAAGGGCCTGACCATGGCGCACCTGAAGGGCACGCTCGACGCGTTCGCCCGCGCCATGTTCGGCGAGGACTCCAAGACCCGCCTGCGCCCCAGCTTCTTCCCCTTCACCGAGCCGTCCGCCGAGGTGGACGTCTGGTTCCCGGAGCGCAAGGGCGGCGCGGGCTGGGTCGAGTGGGGCGGCTGCGGCATGGTCAACCCCAACGTGCTGCGCAACTGCGGCGTCGACCCCGACGTGTACTCGGGGTTCGCGTTCGGCATGGGCCTGGAGCGCACGCTGCAGTTCCGCAACGGCCTGCCCGACATGCGGGACATGGTCGAAGGCGATGTCCGCTTCACCCAGCCATTCGGAACGGAGGCCTGACCGGTGCGCATTCCGGTTACCTGGCTGGTCGAGAACCTCGAGTTCGCCGAGACGCCCACGCCCGAGCAGCTCGCCGAGGCGTTCGTCCGGATCGGCATCGAGGTCGAGGACGTCCACAAGCTCGACTCCGTCACCGGCCCGCTCGTCGCGGGTCGCGTGGTGGAGATCGAGGAGCTGACCGAGTTCAAGAAGCCGATCCGCTACTGCCAGGTCGAGGTCGGCCCGGACCAGGTCAACGGCATCGTCTGCGGCGCGTCGAACTTCCAGGAGGGCGACACCGTCGTGGTGGCGCTGCCCGGGGCGGTGCTGCCCGGCGACTTCACCATCTCGGCGCGCAAGACCTACGGCAAGACCAGCAACGGCATGATCTGCTCGGCCCGCGAGCTGGGCCTCGGCGACGACCACGCGGGGATCATGGTGCTGCCCAGCGGCACCGCGCAGCCCGGTGACGACGCGCTGGAGCTGCTCGGCCTGGGCGACACGGTGATCGAGGTCGCGCCGACGCCCGACCGCGGCTACGCGTTCTCCGTGCGCGGCCTGGCCCGCGAGATCGCGTGCGCGTTCGACGTGCCCTACCGCGACCCCGGCACCGCCGAGGTGCCCGAGGGCGAGGGCGAGGTCCTGCCGGTCGCGATCGAGGACGAGGGCGCGTGCTCCCGGTTCGTGGCCCGCCGCGTCAGCGGTGTCGACCCGACCGCGCCGACGCCGTGGTGGATGCGCCGCCGGCTGATGCTGGCGGGCATCCGGTCGATCTCCCTGCCGGTGGACGTCACCAACTACGTGATGCTGGAGCTGGGCCAGCCGCTGCACGCGTTCGACGCGGCGTCGGTGAAGGGCGGCCTGGTGGTGCGGCGCGCGGTGGCCGGCGAGAAGCTGACCACGCTGGACGAGCAGGTCCGCGCCCTGGACCCGGACGACATCGTGATCGCCGACGACACCGGCGTGATCTCGCTGGCCGGCGTGATGGGCGGCGCGAGCACCGAGGTGTCCGCGACCAGCTCGGACATCCTGCTGGAAGCGGCTAACTGGGACCCGGCGTCCATCGCGCGCACGGTGCGCAGGCACAAGCTGCCCAGCGAGGCGGCGAAGCGGTTCGAGCGCACGGTGGACCCGGCGCTGGCGCCGGTCGCACTGGAGCGCGCGGCACGGCTGCTGGACATGTTCGGCGACGGCAGCATCAAGCCCGGCCGCACGGACGTGGGCGTCCCCGCGCAGCCCAAGCCGGTGTCGATGCCGATCAACCTGCCCGACAAGGTCGCCGGGGTGAACTACGCCCGCGGCGTGACCGCGCGCCGGCTCGGCCAGATCGGCTGCCTGGTCGAGGTCACCACGGGCGACGACGGCGCGACCATGGTCACCGCGATCCCGCCGACGTGGCGCTCGGACCTGACCCAGCCCGCCGACCTGGTGGAGGAGGTGCTGCGGCTGGAGGGCTACGACACGATCCCGTCCACGCTGCCGCCCGCGCCCGCCGGTCGCGGGTTGACCGAGCAGCAGCGCCGTCGCCGCACGGTGTCGCGCGCGTTGGCGGAGAGCGGTTTCGTCGAGGTCAAGCCGTTCCCGTTCGTGGCGCCGTCGGTGTTCGACGAGCTGGGCCTGCCCGAGGGCGACGTGCGCCGCAACACGGTGAGCGTGCTGAACCCGCTGGAGTCGGACAAGCACGCGCTGGCCACCACGCTGGTGCCGGGGCTGCTGGAGACGGTGCAGCGGAACCTGGCGCGCGGCCAGAAGGACGTCGCGCTCTACACGATCGCCCAGGTGACGTTGCCGCGCACGCAGCAGGTGCCGGTGCCGCAGGTGGGCGTGGGCGAGCGGCCGTCGGACGCGCAGGTGGCGTCGTTGCTGGCGGCGCTGCCGCAGCAGCCGGTGCACGTGGCGGCCGTGCTGGCGGGCCACCGCGAGCGGGCCGGCTGGTGGGGCAAGGGCAGGCAGGCGGACTGGGCGGACGCGGTGCAGGCCGCGCGGCTGGTCGGCCAGGCCTACGGGGTGGAGCTGACCGTGGTCGCCTCCGACCTCGCGCCGTGGCACCCCGGCCGGTGCGCCGAGCTGCGCGTCGGCGACTGGCCCGTGGGCCACGCGGGCGAGCTGCACCCGAAGGTCGTGGAGGCGCTGGGGCTGCCGAAGCGGACCGTGGCGATGGAGCTGGACCTCGACGCGCTGCCGTTGAGCGACAACCGGCCCGCGCCGGTGGTGTCGGCGTACCCGCCGGTGCTGCTGGACGTGGCCGTGGTCGTGCCCGCGGACGTGCCCGCCGAGCAGGTGGCGCGGGTGCTGCGCGGCGGCGGTGGGGCGTTGCTGGAGGACATCCGGCTGTTCGACGTCTACACCGGTGACCAGGTCGGCGAGGGCAAGCGGTCGCTGGCGTACTCGCTGCGGTTCCGGGCGCCGGACCGCACGCTGACCGTGGAGGAGGCGACGGCGGCGCGTGACGCGGCCGTGGCCGCCGCGGCGGAGCGCTTCGGCGCCGTGCTGAGAGGCTGAGGCCGGTGTCCCGGATCCGCACCACTGCGGGTCCGGGACTACGCCGCACGGGTGAATCACCCGGTGGCGGATACCGGAGAACGTGCAGTTCACGCGCGGTCGCGTGACGTGTCAAGAGGTCCAAAGGCCTTTCTTTCCGGGTCGGCCAGGTCCTTGCGCACAGGTTGAACGTTCTCCAAGATTGGCTTCGCGGCCCGCTGGGCCGAGGGGCGAAGCGATGAACCGCCGGGCGAGTCTGGTCGCCGGTCCGACGGGGAGCTAGCGGCGAACCCACCGCCTGGAGCAGCAATCGAGTGAGGTTGCCTCATGCGCAGCTTGGGCCCGCGGATGGAAGTCGCCGTCGCCATGACCATCCTCGGCGTGGGTGCCGCCGTCGTGGCCGCCATGCACCTGACCTGGCCCGAACCCGAGCTGCCCGCGATGGCGTACTCGGTGAGCGGCGGCGAGGTGTCCGACCTCCAACCCTTCGAGATCAACGACATCTCCGGCGGCGCGGTCGAGTTGACGCCGGGCAGCGAGGGCGCCCGCCTGGTGCGGCTGTCCAACCCGAACACCGTGGACATCGTGGTGCTGACGTTGCAGGCCGAGCCGGGCCAGCCGTTGGACGCCGCGCGGAACGGGGTGCCGGGCTGCCCGTCGAGCGTGCTGACGGTGGTGCCGATGGCGGAGCCGGTCACGATCCCGCCGGCGGGCGAGGTCGAGGTGGAGATGGTCGTGCGGATCGCGCACGACGTGCCGAGCGCGTGCACGGACCTGGTGTTCCCGCTGACCTACTCGGGCCGCGCGGCACGCGTGTAGGCGAGTCCGCCCGCCTTGCCACCGCGGAGCGGCGGTCTGTGCGACGCTTCGGCGTATGACTGCTGTGGGCGCGAGTGAGTACGACTACGACCTGCTGGTGATCGGCTCGGGCCCGGGCGGGCAGAAGGCCGCCATCGCGGGCGCCAAGCTCGGCAAGCGGGTCGCGATCGTCGACCGCGCCGACATGGTGGGCGGCGTGTGCGTGAACACCGGCACCATCCCGTCGAAGACGTTGCGCGAGGCGGTGATGTACCTGACCGGCCTGAGCCAGCGCGACCTGTACGGCGCGAGCTACCGCGTGAAGCAGGACATCACGATCAGCGACCTGCTCTCCCGCGCGCAGCACGTGATCGGCCGCGAGGTCCAGGTCGTGCGCGCGCAACTGCACCGCAACCAGGTCGACCTGCTCTCCGGCACCGCCCGGTTCGTCGACCCGCACACGGTCGCGGTGGACGGCGGGCACCGCGGCGAGCACCACCTCGTCACGGCCGGGCACGTCGTGATCGCCACCGGCACCCGTCCCGCCCGACCGGACCAGGTGGACTTCGACGAGGTCCGGGTGCTGGACTCCGACGAGGTGCTGGCGCTGGAGGAGATCCCGTCGTCCTTGGTGGTCGTGGGCGCGGGCGTGATCGGCATCGAGTACGCGTCGATGTTCGCCGCGCTGGGCACCCGGGTCACGGTGGTCGAGCAGCGCGACCGGATGCTCGACTTCTGCGACCCGGAGATCGTGGAGTCGCTGAAGTTCCACCTGCGCGACCTGGCGGTGACGTTCCGGTTCGGCGAGAAGGTCGTCAACGTCGACGTGTCCGACTCCGGCACGGTCACCACGCTGGCCAGCGGCAAGCGCATCCCGGCCGCCGCGGTGATGTACTCGGCGGGCAGGCAGGGCAACACCGAGGCGCTGGACCTGGACAAGGCGGGCCTGGAAGCGGACCACCGCGGCCGGCTGAGCGTGGACGAGCACTACCGCACGCCCGTCGAGCACATCTACGCGGTCGGCGACGTGATCGGCTTCCCGGCGCTGGCCGCCACGTCGATGGACCAGGGCCGCCTCGCCGCCTACCACGCGTTCGGCGAGCGGGCGCGCGAGCTGTCCGCGTTGCAGCCCATCGGGATCTACACCATCCCCGAGATCTCCTACTGCGGCGCCACGGAGGCCGAGCTGACGTCGTCCGCGGTGCCGTACGAGGTGGGGCTGGCGCGCTACCGCGAGCTGGCCCGCGGCTCGATCGTCGGCGACGCCTACGGCATGCTCAAGCTGCTGGTGTCCACTGTGGACCGCAAGCTGCTCGGCGTGCACCTGTTCGGCACCGGCGCGACCGACCTCGTCCACATCGGGCAGGCGGTGATGGCGTGCGGCGGCACGGTGGACTACCTGGTGGACACCGTCTTCAACTACCCGACGCTGTCCGAGGCGTACAAGGTGGCCGCGCTGGACGCCACGAACAAGATGCGCGCGTTGGAGCGCTTCGGCTCCTGATCACGCGAGCAGGGCCGTGACGAGGTGCAGGCGGGCGTCCTCGACGTCCCGCAGCGGCGGCACGAGCAACGTCGGCAGGCCCGCTTCGACGCCCGCGCCGTCGTGCGTCGAGCGGTCGCCGACCATCAGCGTCTCCTCGGGCTCGGCGCCGAGCTCGCGCAGCGCGATGCCGAAGATCGCCGGGTCGGGCTTCACCACGCCGTGCTCGAAGGACAGCACGAACGAGTCGACCGGCAGGTCGCCGAACGCGGGCCGGATGTCGAAGTGGATGTCGCTGAGCACCCCGATCCGCACGCCGGCCCCGTGCAACGCCCGCAGCGTCGGCCCGGCGTCCACCGCGAACGGGGTGAACGCCGGGTCGGACTCCACCGCGTACAGCGAGTCGGCCAGCTCGGCGTCGAACCCGGCCGCCCGGAACGCCCCGTAGTACGTCTCCCGGTGCAGCGCGGCGTCCGCGTCGACACCGGGCACGCCCAACCCGGTCACGTCCAGCGACGCGATCACCTCGGCGGTCCGGCCGGCGTCGCGGCCGATCCGGCGCAACGCCTCCGCCACCCACCCGCGGAACGTGGGCGTGAGCACCAGCGTCCCCCGCCAGTCGAAGATCACGGCCCGCAGGCGTCCGGCCATCGACGCACGCTCCTTCTCATCACGATGGGTAGTCGGCACCTCACTCGTGTGAAGGCTCGCGCATCACCGCGCCGCGTCGCTACGTTTTTTCGCAGGACCCCCGAGGGTTGGAGACGGCATGGCCGCGGAGCCGACGACGCCCCTGATCTACCGCCGGGTGGGGGTCGACCCCCACCCCGACCTGACGGAGATCCGCGACGAGGGCGGGGTGCGCCGGATCGACTCGCCGGCGCTGGGCACGTCGGTGTGGGTGGTGACCCGCATCGAGGACGTCCGGCTGGTCTACAGCGACTCGCGGCGGTTCGGGATCTCGGCCCACCACCTGGTGCCGGGCGCGCCCGCGCTGACCGACGAGGAGCTGGCCGCCGTGCGGCCGGGCAACATGCTCGCGTTCGACCCGCCCGAGCACACCCGCCTGCGCCGGACGCTGGCCCCGGAGTTCACCGCCCGCCGGATGCGCCGGCTGGAACCGCGCATCCACGACATCGTCCGCGACCACCTCGACGCGATGGAGCGCAAGGGGCCGCCCGCCGACCTGGTGGCCGACTTCGCGCTGCCCGTGCCCGCGCTGGTGATCTGCGAGCTGCTCGGCGTGCCGTTCGAGGACCGCGACACCTTCCAGGACCGCTACACGAGGTACTTCGACGCGGCGCTGTCGTTCGAGGAACGGCTCGCCCTGCAGTACGAGACCAAGGCCTACCTGGCCGACCTGGTCGCGCGGGCCAGGGTCGAGCCGGGCGACGACCTGCTCGGCGTGCTCGCCCGCGACGAGGCCGCCGCCCTCGACGACCGCGAGATGGTCGGCATCGCGGACCTGCTGCTGCTGGCCGGCCACGAGACCACGGCCAACATGCTCGGCCTCGGCGTGCTCGCCCTGCTGCGCCACCCCGACCAGCTCCGGCTGCTGCGCGACGAGCCCGAACGCGCCGACGCGGCCGTGGAGGAGCTGCTGCGGTGGCTGACCGTCGTGCACACCGGCGTGCCGCGGATCACGACCGCCGAGGTGCGGCTCGGCGGTCACGCGCTCGGTCCCGGCGAGCTGATCCTCTGCTCGCTGCCCGCGGCCGACCGCGACCCCGGTCTCGTGCCGGACCCGGACGTGCTGGACATCACCCGTGACGCGGGCGGCCACGTCGCGTTCGGCCACGGCGTGCACCACTGCCTCGGCGCGCCGCTGGCCAGGATGGAGCTGCGGATCGCGTTCCCCGCGCTGGTGCGCCGGTTCCCCGGCCTGCGCCTGGTCGGGCCGGAACCCGACTACCGCACCCAGCGGGTCGTCCACGGCCTCGGGTCGCTGCCCGTGGCGTGGTGACGGCGGCGCGGCGAGCGCCCGAGGCCCGCGACGGCCGCGAGCGCGAAGCCGCCGAAGACCAGCCCGATGCCGAAGCCCGCGTCGCCGGGTCGTGCCGGCCTGCTCCCGGCGGCCGTGCGGTCGAGCGGGTCGTCGGCGGGGATCGGGGCGCCCGGGAACGGGTCGCGGCCCGGGAACCCGTCGGCGTGCGCCGAGCCGACGGCCGTCGGCGCGGAGTCGCACACCACGTCCAGCCCGATGACGGTCATGCCCACGATCGCGGTGAGCACGCCGACCCAGGCGAGCGCGTTGAGCCACGGCCGTGCGGCGAGCGGGCCCGGGTGGCCGTCGCGCGGACGTCGCGGGCCGGGTGAGAAGTGCCCCCGTGCGTGGTCGTGCGGATGGTGCATCACGATGAACCCCCCAGTTCCCGTACAGGAAAGCATGACACCGGGGAACGCGCCGCCGCATCAAGCGGAACCGATTTGAGTACCTTTGCATCAGCGTGCATACTTATCCGTATGACGGTACGGATCGCGGTCGCCGGGGCCAGCGGGTACGCCGGGGGCGAGGTGCTCCGCCTCCTGCTCGGTCACCCGGACGTGGAGATCGGCGCGCTCACCGCCGGCGGCAACGCGGGCTCCCCGCTGTTCGCCCACCAGCCACACCTGCTGCCGCTGGCCGACCGGGTGCTGGAGGAGACCACCGCCGACACCCTCAAGGGCCACGACGTCGTCTTCCTCGCCCTGCCGCACGGCCGCTCGGCCGAGATCGCGGCGCAGCTGGGCGACGACGTGCTCGTCGTCGACTGCGGCGCGGACCACCGGCTCACCGACCCCGCCGCCTGGGACCGCTGGTACGGCGGCGCGCACGCGGGCAGCTGGCCGTACGGCCTGCCCGAGCTGCCCGGTCAGCGCGACGAGCTGCGCGGCGCCCGCCGCGTCGCCGTGCCCGGCTGCTACCCGACCGTGTCGTCGCTGGCCCTGGCGCCCGCGATGGGGCTGGTCGAGCCCGAGGTGACGGTGGTGGCCGTGTCCGGCACGTCCGGCGCGGGCAAGGCGCTCAAGCCCCACCTCCTCGGCTCCGAGGTGATGGGCTCGCTCAGCGCCTACGGCGTCGGCGGCGCGCACCGGCACACCCCGGAGATCACCCAGAACCTGTCCAAGGTCGCCGACGAGCCGGTCCGGGTCTCGTTCACCCCGGTGCTGGCGCCGTTGCCGAGGGGCATCCTGGCCACCTGCTCGGCGACGCTGAAGGACGGTGACGCGGACGTCCGCGCCGCCTACGAGAAGGCCTACGCCGACGAGCCGTTCGTGCACCTGCTGCCGGAAGGCCACTGGCCCACCACGGCCGCGGTGCTCGGCTCGAACGCCGTGCAGCTGCAGGTGGCCGTGGACCGCGACGTGAACCGGCTGGTCGTGGTCGCCGCGATCGACAACCTGGCGAAGGGCACCGCGGGCGCGGCCGTGCAGTGCATGAACCTGGCGCTCGGCCTGCCCGAGACCACCGGCCTGTCCACCGTGGGGGTGGCGCCGTGAACCACGGGACCGCGCACGGACCCCGGCGTGACAAGGGCGTGACCGGCCCCAAGGGCTTCAAGGCGGCGGGCGTCGCGGCCGGCATCAAGGAGTCCGGCGCGCTCGACCTGGCGCTGGTCGTCAACGAAGGGCCCGGCCAGGCCGCCGCGGGCGTCTTCACCACCAACCAGGTGAAGGCCGCGCCCGTGCTGTGGTCCCAGCAGGTGCTCAAGGAGCGCAAGCTCCACGCCGTCGTGCTGAACTCCGGCGGCGCGAACGCCTGCACCGGCCCCGAGGGCTTCCAGGACACCCACGCCACCGCCGAGAAGGTCGCCGAGGTGCTGGGCGTCGGCGCGATCGAGGTCGCGGTGTGCTCCACCGGACTGATCGGCGAGCGCCTGCCGATGGACGAGCTCAAGGCCGGGGTCGAGCAGGCGGCCCGGGAGCTCGACGCCACCGACGGGTCGGGCCTGGCCGCCGCCACCGCCGTGATGACCACCGACTCCCACCCCAAGCAGTGCTGGCAGGACCACCCGGACGGGTGGTCGGTCGGCGGGTTCGCCAAGGGCGCGGGGATGCTCTCGCCGAACCTGGCCACGATGCTCAGCGTCATCACCACCGACGCGGTGATCGACGGCGACGCCCTGGACGCGGCCCTGCGCGCGGCCACCGCCAAGACCTACGACCGGCTCGACGTGGACGGCGGCACGTCCACCAACGACACCGTGCTGGTCCTCGCCTCCGGCGCCTCCGGCGTCACGCCGACCGCCGAGCAGTTCGCCGGCGTGCTCACCGCCGTGGCGGCAGACCTGGTCAAGCAGCTCCAAGGCGACGCGGAGGGCGCGACCAAGGAGGTCGCCATCACGGTCAACGGCGCGCTCACCGAGGCCGAGGCGGTCGTGGTCGCCAAGACCGTCGCCGAGGACAACCTGGTCAAGACCGCGCTGTTCGGCTCGGACCCCAACTGGGGCCGGATCGCGATGGCCGTGGGCCGCTCGCGGGCCACCGTCGACCAGCACAAGCTCGGCATCGCGATCAACGGCGTCACGCTGTTCGCGGACGGCCACCGGGCCGCCGACCGCGGTGAGGCCGACCTGTCCGGCCGCGACGTCGCCGTCGTGGTCGACCTGAACCTCGGCGACGGCACCGCCACCGTGCTCACCACGGACCTGTCGCACGGGTACGTCGAAGAGAACAGCGCGTACAGCTCATGATCACACCGCAGGTCAAGGCCGGGATCCTGATCGAGGCGCTGCCGTGGCTGCAGCGCTTCCGCGGCGCGATCGTGGTCGTCAAGTACGGCGGCAACGCCATGGTGGACGACGAGCTCAAGCGCGCGTTCGCGCAGGACATGGTGTTCCTCAAGCTCGCGGGCCTGCACCCGGTCGTGGTGCACGGCGGCGGGCCGCAGATCGCCGCGATGCTCAAGCGGCTCGGCATCGACAGCGAGTTCCGCGGCGGCCTGCGCGTGACCACGCCGGAGGCCATGGACGTGGTCCGGATGGTGCTGGTCGGCCAGGTGCAGCGCGAGCTGGTCGGCCTGATCAACTCCCACGGCCCGCTCGCGGTCGGCCTGTCCGGCGAGGACGCCCACCTGCTGACCGCCGCCCGGCGACCGGCCATCGTGGACGGCGCGCCGGTCGACATCGGCCTGGTCGGCGACATCGTGGACGTCAACCCGGACGCGGTGCTCGACATCGTGCACGCGGGCCGCATCCCGGTCGTGTCCACGGTCGCACCGGACGTCGACGGCGTGGTGCACAACGTCAACGCCGACACGGCGGCGGGCGCGGTGGCCGTGGCGCTGAAGGCCGAGAAGCTGGTCGTGCTCACCGACGTCGAGGGTTTGTACGCGGACTGGCCGGACAAGAGCTCGCTGCTGCACCGCGTGGACGCCGAGCGGCTGGAGAAGATGCTGCCGGACCTGGACAGCGGCATGGTGCCGAAGATGGAGGCCTGCCTGCGCGCGGTGCGCGGCGGCGTCCCCGAGGCGCACGTGATCGACGGCAGGCTGGCGCACTCGGTGTTGTTGGAGGTCTTCACCTCCGAGGGCGTCGGAACGATGGTGACCGAACGGACAGAGGCGGGCGGGGCATGAGCGAGAGCCGGAACCGGCAGCGGTGGCAGGCCGCGATGATGAACAACTACGGCACGCCCGGCCTGACCCTGACCCGAGGCGAGGGCGCGCACGTCTGGGACGCCGACGGCAACCGCTACCTGGACCTGCTGACCGGCATCGCGGTCAACGCGCTCGGCCACGCGCACCCGGCGATCGTGGCCGCCGTGACCGAGCAGGTCGCCAGGATCGGCCACACGTCCAACCTCTACATCAACGAGCCCGCGCTCGCGCTGGCCGAACGGCTGCTCGACCTGTCCGGTGTGGACGGTGACGGCCGGGTGCTGTTCTGCAACTCCGGCGCGGAGGCCAACGAGGCCGCGTTCAAGCTGAGCCGCCGCACGGGCCGCACCAAGGTCGTGGCCACCGACGGCGGCTTCCACGGCCGCACCATGGGCGCGCTGGCGCTGACCGGCCAGCCCAAGAAGCGCGAGCCGTTCGAGCCGCTGGTCCCCGGCGTCGTGCACGTCCCGTACGGCGACGTGGCCGC
This sequence comes from Actinosynnema sp. NPDC037264, assembly GCF_055603705.1. Taxonomy (NCBI): domain Bacteria; kingdom Bacillati; phylum Actinomycetota; class Actinomycetes; order Pseudonocardiales; family Pseudonocardiaceae; genus Actinosynnema; species Actinosynnema sp. NPDC037264. The sequence continues at coordinate 69,521 of NZ_JBVJVK010000043.1, forward strand.
GCTGGAGGCCGCGATCGACGACGAGACCGCCGCGTTCATCGTGGAGCCGATCCAGGGCGAGAACGGCGTCGTCGTGCCGCCCGAGGGCTACCTCGAAGCGGCCCGCCGGATCACCACCGAGCACGGCGCGCTGCTCGTCCTCGACGAGGTGCAGACCGGCGTCGGCCGCCTGGGCACCTGGTTCGCGTTCCACCAGGTCGGGATCGTCCCCGACGTGATCACCCTGGCCAAGGGCCTGGGCGGCGGGCTGCCGCTCGGCGCGTGCATCGCGGTCGGCCCGGCCAAGGACCTGTTCGAACCCGGCCACCACGGCACCACGTTCGGCGGCAACCCGGTGTGCTGCGCCGCCGCGCTCGCGGTGCTCGACACGATCGCCGCCGACGGCCTGCTGGAGCACACCGCCGCGGTCGGCAAGGAGATCGCGACCGGGGTCGAGGCACTGGACCACCCGCTCATCTCCGGGGTGCGGGGCGCCGGCCTGCTGCTCGGCATCACGCTGCGCGAGGCGGTCTCGGCGAAGGCCGCGGCGGCCGCGCAGCGGGCCGGTTACCTGATCAACCCGATCCAGCCCGACGTCATCCGCCTGGCGCCGCCGCTGGTGCTGGACGAGGCGGACGCCCACCGACTGGTGGCCGACCTGCCCTCGTTCCTCCCCACCCCAGGCCAGGAGCCGTGATGGTGCGCCACTTCCTCCGTGACGACGACCTGACCCCGGACGAGCAGTCCGCGGTCCTCGACCTGGCCGACGGCTACAAGGCCGACCGGCTGACCGCCAAGCCGCTGGCCGGGCCCAAGTCCGTCGCGGTGATCTTCGAGAAGAACTCCACCCGCACCCGGCTGTCGTTCGAGGTCGGCATCGCCCAGCTCGGCGGCAACCCGGTGATCATCGACGGCCGGTCCATGCAGCTGGGCCGCGAGGAGACCATCGAGGACACCTCCCGGATCCTGTCCGGGTACGTGGACGCGGTGATCTGGCGGACGTTCGCGCAGAAGCGCATCGACGCGATGGCGTCGGTGTCCCGCATCCCGGTGATCAACGCGCTGACCGACGAGTTCCACCCGTGCCAGGTCCTGGCCGACCTGCAGACCATCCGGCGCGTGCACGGCAAGCTCGCCGGCCTCACCGTCACCTACCTCGGCGACGGCGCGAACAACATGTCCCACTCGATGCTGCTCGGCGGCGTCACGGCGGGAATGCACGTGCGGATCGCCGCGCCCGCGCTGTTCCAGCCGCTGCCGTGGGTGCTGGACGACGCGCGCAAGCGCGCCGCGGACACCGGCGGCTCGGTGACCGTGATCGAGGACCCGCGCGAGGCGGTGGACGGCGCGGACGTGCTGGTCACCGACACCTGGACGTCGATGGGCCAGGAGAACGACGGCCGCGACCGGATGCGCCCGTTCCGGCCCTACCAGCTCAACGCCGACCTCGTGGCCGCGACCGGCGTGACGACGACCGTGCTGCACTGCCTGCCCGCCCACCGCGGCCAGGAGATCACCGACGACGTGCTGGACGGCCCGGACAGCGCGGTGTGGGACGAGGCCGAGAACCGGCTGCACGCCCAGAAGGCGCTGCTCGTGTGGCTGTTGGAGCAGTCGCGATGACCCGGACCGCGCGGCAGGCCCGCATCGTCGAACTGGTCGCCCAACGCGCCATCCGCAGCCAGTCGGAACTGGCGAAGACGCTGGCGGTGGAAGGCATCGAGGTCACCCAGGCCACGTTGTCGCGCGACCTGGACGAGCTGGGCGCGGTCAAGCTGCGCGGACCCGACGGCGGCGCGCCCGTCTACGTCATCCCCGAGGACGGCAGCCCGGTCCGCGGCGTGCAGGGCGGCACGTCCCGCCTCACCAGGGTGCTCGGCGAACTGCTCGTGTCGGTCGACCACTCGGGCAACCTCGCCGTCCTGCGCACCCCGCCCGGCGCGGCCCAGTTCCTGGCCAGCGCGCTGGACCGGGCCGCGCTGCACGACATCGTCGGCACCATCGCCGGTGACGACACCATCCTCGCCGTGGCCCGCGAACCCCTCACCGGCGCGGACCTGGCCGCCAGGGTGACCGCGCTCGCCGCGGGCGACGACCAGGCGCAGCCGGGAGAACCCCATGAGTGAGTTCTCCTCCGGCGCCTCGGCCGTCGGCGAGAGCGCCACCGCGCCGCTGGCCGTCCGGGAGCCGAACCGGTCGGCGGGCGTGCGGGCCCGCGAGACGTCGACCACCGCTCGCCACCAGCCGCCGGAGGCCACCCCGACGCCCGACCTGATCCGCTTCGAGCGGCGGGCCGGGCGGCACTGGGGTGCACTGGTGCACGAAAGCCGGTGGTTCCCGCTGCCCGAGCAGGCGTTGGACAGCTTCACCGACACCACCCGGCGGCACGGGTCCGGCGACGTCCGGCCCGTGGCGCGCGGTGTCCGCGCGGTCGTCACCGACCGGCGCGGCGGGGAGTCGCCGTCCGACCCCGGCCCGGGCGCCGGGCAGCACCGGCTCCTGCCGGACAAGATCGCCGCGACGTAGGGATTCGATCACGTGAGTTCATTGTGGGGTGGCCGGTTCGCCGGAGGACCGGCGGAGGCGATGGCGCGGCTGTCCGCGTCGACGCACTTCGACTGGCGACTCGCCCCGTACGACATCAGGGGTTCCCGCGCGCACGCCCGCGTGCTGCACCGGGCCGGTCTGCTGACCGCCGACGAGCTGGCGCGCATGCTGGCGGCGCTGGACGCGCTGGAAGCCGACGTGGCGGCCGGGTCGTTCACCCCGACGCTGGCCGACGAGGACGTGCACACCGCGCTGGAGCGCGGCCTGATCGAGCGCGCCGGACCGGAGCTGGGCGGCAAGCTGCGCGCCGGCCGGTCCCGCAACGACCAGGTGGCCACGCTGTTCCGGATGTGGCTGCGCGACGCCGCCCAGCGGGTGTCGGCGGGCGTGCTCGACGTGGTCGAGGCGCTGGCCGACCAGGCGTCCGCGCACGCCACCGCCGTCATGCCCGGCCGCACGCACCTCCAGTCCGCCCAGCCCGTGCTGCTGGCGCACCACCTGCTCGCCCACGGCCAGGCGCTGCTGCGCGACGTCGACCGGCTGCGCGACTGGGACAAGCGGACCGCCGTGTCGCCCTACGGCTCGGGCGCGCTGGCCGGCTCGTCGCTGGGCCTCGACCCGGCCGCGGTGGCCGAGGAGCTGGGCTTCGACGGCCCGGTGGAGAACTCCATCGACGGCACCGCGTCGCGCGACTTCGCCGCCGAGATCGCGTTCGTGCTGGCCATGATCGGCGTCGACCTGTCGAGGATCGCCGAAGAGGTGATCATCTGGACCACGGCCGAGTTCCGCTTCGCCGTGCTCGACGACGCGTGGGCCACCGGCAGCTCGATCATGCCGCAGAAGAAGAACCCGGACGTCGCCGAGCTGACCAGGGGCAAGTCCGGCCGACTCATCGGCAACCTGACCGGGCTGCTGGCCACGCTGAAGGCACAGCCGCTGGCCTACAACCGGGACCTCCAGGAGGACAAGGAGCCGCTGTTCGACTCGGTCGAGCAGCTGGAACTGCTGCTGCCCGCGCTGGCCGGGATGATCGCCACCACGCGGTTCGACACCGCGCGGATGGCCGAGCTGGCGCCCGCCGGGTTCACCCTGGCCACCGACATCGCCGAGTGGCTGGTGCGGCAGGGCGTGCCGTTCCGGGTGGCGCACGAGGCGGCGGGCGAGTGCGTCCGGGTCGCCGAGGGGCGCGGCGTGGGGCTGGAGGAGCTGACCGATGAGGAGTTCGCCACGATCTCTCCCGCGTTGACGCCCGAGGTGCGTAGCGTGTTGACCGTGGAAGGGTCCATCGCGTCACGGGACGCGCACGGCGGCACCGCGCCCGATCGGGTCGCCGAGCAGCTCAAGAGGTTGCGCGACAAGGTCTCCGTTGCCCGCAACGCCTAGGCAGCTCACCGAGCGGGAGCTCGCGGTCGACCCCGTCGACGCCGCGCGGCTCCTGCTCGGGAGCGTCATCGAGTCGACCACCGACGAGGGCGTGGTCGGGCTGCGGATCGTGGAGGTCGAGGCCTACCGGGGCGGCGACGACCCGGCGTCCCACTGCTACCGGGGCCGCACGCCGCGCAACGACGTGATGTTCGGCCCGGCCGGTCGGCTCTACGTGTACTTCGTCTACGGCATGCACTTCTGCGCGAACGTCGTCTCGCTGACCGACGGCGTGCCCGGCGCGGTGCTGCTGCGCGCCGGCGAGGTGGTGACCGGGTCGGCGCTGGCGCACGCCCGCCGCCCGACCGCGCGCAACGCCGCCGAACTGGCCAAGGGCCCGGCCCGGCTGACCGGCGTGCTCGGCCTCGACCGCGTGCACAACGGCGTGAACCTGACCGAGCCGGACGCGACCGTGCGGCTGCTGGCCGGCGAGCCGGTGGACGACGCCGACATCCGCACCGGCCCGCGCGTGGGCGTGGCCGTCGCGGTGGACGTGCCGTGGCGGTTCTGGATCGACTCGCCCGCCGTCAGCGCCTACCGCCGGGGCACCCGCCGGACGCGCGTCACCACCTGAGGCCGTTCGCCCGGGGACCCTGCCGGCCGGCGACCCGCTTCGGCCGCACCGACCCGGAGCCGCACCTCGACGCCGACCGGACGTTACGTTCGAGGCGACCTCGCGCCCGACCCCGCCGGTCCTGCCCCACGACCTGGTCGAGGTCCTAGACCTCGCCGAACACGTGGGCGCCGGGCGCGTCCGCGTCGTCGCCCGCCCAGAACTCCACCCAGTGCTGGACGAACTCGGACTTCGAGATCGAGCCGTCGCCGTCGAGGTCCAGCCGGGCGAAGACGGCGTCGGTCGGGGAGTCGTCGCCGGTCCAGGCGTGGATCATCCGGGCGTACTCGGGCGCGGACACCCGGCCGTCGCCGTCCTCGTCCACCGCCTCGAACATCGACTCCGCGGTGGCCACCACCAGGTCGAGCATGGTGCCGAGGTCCTTCACCACGGTCAGCACCTCGTCCACCGTGACCTTGTCGTCGCGGTCGTGGTCGGACGCCGCCCGCAGCGCGTCCCACCAGCCCATCATGATCTCCCGCAACCGATCCGGGTCGGCCGCGCCCCGGAGGTGCACCCACCGGTCCGTCAACGCCTCGAAATCGGCCCGCTCGAGGAACCCGTCGCCGTTCGAGTCCATCGCGGTGAACACGATGGAGGTCTTCTTCCGCTGCAAGTCGCTGGCCACGCAAGCAAACTTGGTCGGGGAACGCCACGAGGACAATTGACCAGCCGGGGCAAACCCCTGCGCGCCCGAGTGACATCACGGTGACGGTCGGTAGTGCCCGGTCCGGCGCAAGAAGACATGCCGCCCGACCGCCGTCACCCACACCGGCGGGGTGGCCTAGCGCACCGTGCGCCGGTACCAGACCCGGCGCTCGTGCGCGGGCAACGCCACCCGGCTGATCACGCTGGTCAGCACCGCGCCGATCAGCAGCCACAGCAACGCGGCCAAGCCGTCGTTGAACAACGTCCGCACACCGGCGTTCGCGGGCGTGAACAGGTCGCGCAGGCCCAGCGACACCGCCGCCGACCACGAGTCGATCAGCTGCGCGAACCCGTTCGCCGGGTTGGCGCCGCCGATCACCAGGAAGATGTGGATCGCCAGCACGATCGCGAACAACCAGCACAGCACGTCGATCACGGCGCACACCACGCGCACGGCGCGCACCCGGCCGTCACCGCGCTCGACGACCTCCTCCTCCCGCGAGTAGGGGAGTTCCTCCCGGTACGCGGGCTCGGCCGGGGGGCAGGTGCTCGGTGGGACGGTCGGCGGGACGTCTGTCGCGATTCGGGTAGGTCATCAGCCGTGGTCCTCTCACTAGAGCCCCTCGCCGACTACCCGCAGGCGGCACCGCCTCAAACTGCTTTGACCAGGTGGAGGAGAATGGCCGTCCGTGAGCGAGCACATCCTCGACGAGCTGTCCTGGCGCGGCCTGATCGCGCAGTCCACCGACCTCGACGCGCTGCGGAAGGACCTCGACGCCGGTCCGCTCACCCTCTATGCGGGGTTCGACCCGACCGCGCCCAGCCTGCACGCCGGCAACCTCGTCCCGCTGCTCATGCTGCGCCGCTTCCAGCGCGCCGGGCACCGGCCGATCGTCCTCGCGGGTGGCGCCACCGGCATGATCGGCGACCCGCGTGACAGCGCGGAGCGCGCGCTCAACCCGCTGGACACCGTCGCCGAGTGGGCCGGGCGCATCCGCGGCCAGCTGGAGCGGTTCGTCGAGTTCGACGACAGCCCCACGGGCGCGGTCGTGGTCAACAACCTGGACTGGACCGGGAACGTCTCGGTGCTGGAGTTCCTGCGCGACGTCGGCAAGCACTTCTCGATCAACGTCATGCTCGCCCGCGACACGGTCAAGCGCCGGCTCGACGGCGACGGCATGTCGTACACCGAGTTCAGCTACCTGCTCCTGCAGTCGCACGACTACCTCCAGCTCAACCGGAAGTACGGCACCAGGCTCCAGGTGGGCGGCTCCGACCAGTGGGGCAACATCATCGGCGGCGTCGACCTGGTCCGGAAGGTCGACGGGAAGTCCGTGCACGCGCTGACCGCGCCGCTGGTCACCGACGCCGAGGGCCGCAAGTTCGGCAAGTCCACCGGCGGCGGCAACGTGTGGCTCGACCCGCAGATGACCTCGCCGTACGCCTGGTACCAGTACTTCGTGAACGTGGGCGACGCCGACGTGCTCCGCTACCTGCGGCTGTTCACCTTCCTGTCCCAGGAGGAGATGGCCGAGCTGGAGCGGCAGACCACCGAGGCGCCGCACCTGCGCGCCGCGCAGAAGAAGCTGGCCGAGGAGTTCACCAACCTGGTGCACGGCGAGCACGAGACGCGGCAGGTCATCGCGGCGAGCCAGGCCCTGTTCGGCCGCGGCGAGCTGCGCGGGCTCGACCTGTCGACGCTGGTGGCCGCGATGGCCGAGGCGCCGACCGGCGAGGTCCGCCTGGCCGACGCGCCGACCATCGTCGACCTCCTGGTCAGCTCCGGGCTGGCGGACAGCAAGGGCGCGGCGCGGCGCACCGTGAAGGAGGGCGGCGCGTACGTGAACAACTCCAAGGTGACCGACGAGGAGTGGGTGCCCGCCAAGGAGGACCTGCTCCACGGCGAGTGGCTGGTCGTCCGGCGCGGCAAGCGCAACACCGCCGGCGTGCGGGTGCTCATCTGACCTGCGCGAACAGGCTTCGCGAGCGTGACGTCGAAGGCCGTCGGTCCCACCCGGACCGGCGGCCTTCGCCACGTTCGAGTGTGATCGCGGTCACACTGTTGCCGGTGGGCAGGGTCGGATAGCGTGGACTGGAGTGCGGCACGGGCTGCTGACCTGCGGTTTCAGCCTGTGGCGCGGTGCTGCGCCCCCGATTTGACCTCCGGTTCGGCTGCGTGTAACTTTCTCCATGTCAGCGCGGAACGGGCCGGGAACACCGGAACGGAGTGCGGCAGGTCACGAACCAAGCTCCCGCTAACGTGGTAGAGTGGGTGACTGCGGAACGGAAGACCCAGTCGAGGCTCGTCTGAGCCCAGCGACCAGGGCGTCTTGTTTCCCAACACAAGCTTTAGCTGAATCACAAGCCTCGGATCGAGCCGCTTCGCAGCGGTGAGTGATGATGTGCGCGTGTTCTTTGAGAACTCAACAGCGTGCCGAATAGCCAGTAAATTTATGAACCTCGTCAAGAGGTTTCCTTTGAGATTGTTACTGGACAACT
>NZ_JBVJVK010000044.1:0-26825 GCF_055603705.1 Actinosynnema sp. NPDC037264
CCTGCTCGCTCAACCTCACCTCGGCGGGCGGCCGTCCGATCCGCGTCATCCACCCACACTAGACTTAGTAGGCGGATTTCCGGCGGAGGACACTAGCGCGCCGTTGCCGAATGGGTGCCGTTGTTCTGCGCCGGTCGGCGGACATGCCCGTACTCCGCAGCTAACCGGTCATACCGGGCACTATCGCCGGCACACCCGAGCGGGGACCCATTGCCGCACGTCAACCGCCTGCGGTTCCCGAGATGCGGAAAGCCGCGACCACTACACAATGTTTCGTTGAAGTTTCGGTGAGTGACGTATAGTGTGATGACTGGTCTGGGAGCGCTCCCATTTTCCGCCGCCGCCGCTCAACCATCCGAAGAGTGGAGGTTCCTCCATGCGAATGCGCAGCACCTCGGTGTCCGTCACCCGACGGCAGGGCATCATCGCGCTGATCCTCGGCGTGATGGCCACCATGCTCGTCTGGTCGCCGACGGCCTCGGCCCACGGCACCATCGTCGGTCCCGCCACCCGCCAGTACCAGTGCTGGCAGACGTGGGGCAGTCAGCACACGAACCCGGCCATGCAGCAGCAGGACCCCATGTGTTACCAGGCGTTCCAGGCGAACGCCGACACCATGTGGAACTGGATGAGCGCGCTGCGGGACGGGCTCGGCGGGAACTTCCAGGGACGGACCCCGAACGGGCAGCTCTGCAGCAACGCCCTGTCCCGCAACAACTCCCTGAACACCCCCGGTCAGTGGAAGCAGACCAGCGTCGGCAGCAGCTTCACCATGCACCTGTACGACCAGGCCAGCCACGGCGCCGACTACTTCCGCGTGTACATCAGCAAGCAGGGGTTCAACCCGGCCACCCAGACCCTGGGCTGGGACAACCTCGACTTCATCACGCAGACCGGCAGGTACGCGCCCGCCAAGGACATCAGGTTCAACATCTCGACCAACGGCTCGTACCGAGGGCACCACATCGTCTTCACCATCTGGCAGGCCTCGCACCTCGACCAGGCCTACATGTGGTGCAGTGACGTGAACTTCGGCTAGGAATCCGGCGAACGACCGGAACTCGGAAGTACCCGGCCCGGCGCGGCGACACTCGCGCCGGGCCGTTCTTCCGCTCGGGCCGGTCGGCGGGTCAGAAGCTGAAGTGCCGGATCGCCGCGCCTCCCGACGCGGCCGTCTCCTCGAAGAACGTGACCAGGTCCCGGTAGTTGTGCCGCAGGTAGTCGAGGTCGTCGTCGTCCCAGAGGTGCCTCATGGGGTAGACGTCCTTCTCGCTCAGCTTCCGCGGGTCGTAGTAGCCCTCCAACACCTCGAACGGCACCGCGCCCAAGGCCTTGGCGGCCGCCGCGACCATGTCGTCGTGCCAACCGAAGAGGGTGCACTCCTCGTCGATGGCGTCGCCGTCCTCGTACACGTCGACGCTCACCCCGGCCTCGTCCAGCAGGAACTGGATGCCCGCCCAGGACTTCTCGAGGAAGCAGTCCGGCCGGCCCTCGTCGTCCACGTGCTCCCACGCCAGCTCCGGGTCCTCGAACGCCCGGTCCAGTTCCTCCGGGGTGACCCGGGTGAACGACAGCGTCATGCCCATGAATCCACCACTCCCGCCTCGGCCGCTTCGATCGACGGCCAGTTTTCCACGGCCGCACCCGCCGCCGCCGGGCGTTCGTCGATCTTGGTCGCCGATCGGCGAACGCCCGGTCCACCGCGGCGTCGTCAGCGCCGCAGCTCGCGCAGGGCCGACAGTTCGGCCGGTGGTGGTCCCGGGTGGACGACGCCCAGCCGGTGGGTGGCCCTGGTCATGGCGACGTAGAGGTCGTGGTGGCCGAGCGGCGCCGCGTCGAGGATCGCGGTCGGGTCGACGATCAGGACCGAGTCGAACTCCAGTCCCTTGGCCTGGCCGGGACCGAGCAGCACCACCTCGTCGGTCAGGTCCGCCGGCGTCTTGAGGGACAACGCGGTCGCCAGGGCGTCGAAGTGGGTCGGTGGGGCGATGACCGCGAGTCGGCCGCCGGTCCACGCCCGGGCCAGGTCGGCGACGACCTCGGGCAGGTCGGCGGGAGTCGTGCCGACGCGCCACGGGGTTTCGCCGGTCGACCGGACCGACCGGGGCGGTCGCAGTCCGGGGTGGTGGGTGGCGAGCAGGTCCGCGGTGGCGGCCATGACCTCCGCCGGGGTGCGGTAGTTGACGGTGAGCTCGGCGAGCCGCCAGCGGTCGTCCACGTGCGGTCGCAGCACGTCCGCCCACGAGGAGGCGCCGGCCGGGTCCCCGGTCTGGGCGAGGTCGCCGACGATGGTCATCGACCTGGTGGGGCACCGGCGCATCAGCATCCGCCAGGCCATCTCGGACAGCTCCTGCGCCTCGTCGACGACCACGTGCCCGAAGGTCGTCCGGCCGTCGCCGTCACGGCCGATCAGGGCCTCCGCCTCGTCCAGCAGCGGGACGTCCGCGGCGCTCCAGTCCCCCGCGGGCTTGGCGAGCAGGTCCGCCACCACGCGCTCCGGGGTGAGCGGTGGCCACACGTCGTCGAGCACGACCCGGACGCCGCGGTCGGCGAGCAACGAGTCCCGCAGCGCGGCCCGGTCGGCCTCGTCCAGCACGTCCCGTCCCCCGCCGGGATCGTCCTGGTCGATCACCACGCCCGCGGCCGCCAGCGCGCGCAGGTCCGCTTCGCCGAGCCGCCCGTCGGCGCTGCCGCCGTCGATCGCCTCGCCGGTGTCGGTGAGCACGACGGCCTCCAGCTCCTCGACCAGCCGCCGCGCGAGCACGTCCACGACCTCCCGGTGGAAGACCAGCCTGGCCCGGTTGTGCGGGAGCCCGGTGCGGGCGGCGTTCCGCACGGCACGGCGGCAGGTCTCCGGGTCGAGCCGCAGCACGTGCCGCTCGAACCAGACGTCCACCGGCTCGTCGGGAACCCGGACCCGCGCGCGGACCGCGGCCGCCAGCCGGTCCGCCATGCCCGCCCGGCCCTTGAGCTCGGCGGCGCCGGGCGGGTCCACCCGGCTGACCTCGACGTCCGCGCGCAGGTCGGCGATGGTCGCGGTCACCACGCCGTGCTCGCCCAGGCCGGGCAGGACCTGGCCGATGTAGTCGAGGAAGATCCGGCTCGGGCCCACGACCAGCACACCGCGGGTGCGCAGGTGCCGGTGCCGGTACAGCAGGTAGGCGACGCGGTGCAACGCGACCGCCGTCTTGCCCGTGCCCGGACCGCCCTGCACGACCAGCGCACCCCGGTACTCGTCCCGGACGATCCGGTCCTGCTCCGCTTGCAGGGTCGCGACGACGTCGCGCATCCGGCCGGTCCGGTCCGCGCTCACCGCCGCCACCATCGCCGCCTCCCCGACCAGGCCTCCATCGGCGCCCGCGACGTCCGGGTCGAGCAGTTCGTCGTCCAGCGCGACGACCACCCGGCCACGCGTGCTGATCCGCCGACGACGCCGCAGGCCTTGTGGAGCGGCCGCGGTCGCGGTGTAGAACGCCTGGGCCGCAGGCGCGCGCCAGTCCACCAAAAACGGCTCGTCGTCCTCGTCCCGGAACAGCCCGAGCCGGCCCACGTAGACGCGGCGGCCGTCGCGCAGGTCCATCCGCCCGAAGCACAGCCCCTGTTCCACGGCGTCCAGCCGGGTCGTTTCCGCTTCCCAGACGGCGACCGCGTCCCGGTCCGCACCGGCGCGCCGGGCCGCCGCCAAGTGCGCCGCCGCCTCGTCCCGCAGGGCGTCCACCCGTGCGTACAGGCCCGCCACGTACTCCTGCTCGCTCTCGACCTCACTGCCGCTCACGCCCCGCGCCCCCACGAATCGACGATCAGTGGCGTCGAGGATGCGCGGCGAATCCGCCCAGGAACAGTCTTGTTCTTCCCGGCGGCCTCAGCCGCGCCGGTCGGACGGCACGCCGGTCCAGCGGAACGTCCACATCGGACAGTGCCGCCGACGTGCGGTCAGCGCCCGCCGCCCTGACGGGGGTCGCGCCGCCCGGGCAGCGGTGGCCGCCGGAGTCGGCGGGTCGCGGTCAGGTCGGGCGGCGTGGCGTGCAGCAGCCGGCCCAGCCGGGGGTGGTCGCCGGACCTCAGGACCAGCGCGGTCAGTCGGGGCGTGCCGAGCCGGAGGACCGACCACGCCGCGGCCGCGCCGAGCAGCAGGCCGACCACCACGTCGCGCGGGTAGTGCACGCCCACGAACACGCGGGAGAACACCATCAGCAGGGCCATGGCCGCCACCCACGGCAGGAGCGCGCGCCACGCGAGGGCCAGGCCGACGGCCGCCGCCGACGCGATCGTGGCGTGGTTGCTGGGGAACGACCAGTCACCCACCTCGGGGCACCGCGCGATGATCGCGTCCACCGGCAGCGCGCGGCACGGGCGGTCCGCGTCCACCAAGGTCTTCAGCAGCTCGCTCACGACGTACGCGACGACGGTCGACGCGGGCGCGAGCAGGGCCGCGGCGGTGGCCTCGGAGTCGTTGCGACCGCGCGCCCGCCACCACGTGAGCACGAACAGCGCGCCGAACAGCAGCAGGCCGACGTCGGTGTACCAGGAGAAGATCCCCCGCACCCACGCCGGCGCCGCACCCGCCACCTCGACGATCCCGTCGTACAGGTCGCTCCCGGACCGGGTCGTCCCACCCCACCGCACTTCGTCACGTCCCCTCCACCGACCCGCGTCCACGGGTCGACTCCGCTCGATGCGAAGTTAGGAGCGAGACAGGGGCGGGCGCCGCGCACTTCCGGCACGGACCTGACCCCACCTTCGACACCGACCACACTTGACCTTCGTCAAGTCGCGCCGGTCAGGGGCACGGAACCACCCACGGGGAGACTCCTCAGTGCGCCAACCGTCCCACCACCCCTACCTGACGCGCCGCGTCCTGCACCTCTTCGAGCACGGGGCGCTCACCCGCGCGTCGAGCGTCCTCACAGACGCCGGTGCCGCGAGCGCGGTCTTCGAGGTCAACGCCTCGCCGGGATCTCGGCCGGCCGGAGCGTGCCGGCGGCACGCGGGCAGGTCAGGGCTTCCGACCGACCCCGCCGTAGATCACCATGTTCATGCCCGGGGTCTCGGACATGTCGCCGGGACCGCCGGGCCGCCACGCCGCGCAGCCGACCAGGCCGGGCTCGACCAGCTCGAAGTCGCCGAACAGCGCCAGCACCTGGTCGTGCGAGCGCTCGTTGAGCTGGTCGGCGCTGCGGCTGTCCTTGATCAGGTCCGTCACGTCGGACAGGCCCTCGTCCTGGTTGTCGGCGGTGACGTGGGTGATCGCCAGGTGGCTGCCGGGCGCCAGCGCCTCGCGGTAGGTCGCCATCAGCCGCCACGGGTCGGCCTCGTCGGGGACCCAGTGCAGCATCATCAGCACCAGCAGGCCGATCGGCCGGTCGAAGTCGAGCAGCCGCCGGGTCTCCGGGTGGCCGAGGATCGACCGGGGGTCGCGCATGTCGGCGTGCACGACGGCCGCGCGGTCGTTCTCCGCCAGCATCAGCTCGCTGTGCGCCACCGCGATCGGGTCCTTGTCGACGTACACCACGCGGCACTCGGGGTCCTCGGCCTGGGCGACCTCGTGCACGTTGGCCACGGTCGGGATGCCGGAGCCGATGTCGAGGAACTGGGTGATGCCCCGCTCGACCATGTGCCGCACGGCCCGACCGAGGAACGCCCGGTTCACCCTGGCCGCGGACCGGGCGTCGGGCATGATGCGCTCGACCTGCACCGCGAGGTCGCGGTCCACCGCGAAGTTGTGCGCGCCGCCCAGCAGGTAATCGTACGTGCGGGCCATGCTCGGCACCGAAATGTCGACGCTCTGGGGAATCCACTCCGGTTGCACCACTGCGAACACCCTTTCGGAAAGAGGGCATCATCCTAACCAGCCGGTCGATAGCGTCATTGCGACACCCGAGTGCGCGCAGTCACCCGATCGGGCACTGTCGACCTCACCCGAACGGCTTCTATGGTGGGCCGTCCCGACAACAGAGGCGAGGAGCGGATATGTCCGTCCCGGTGGCCCCGGGTCGCCTTCCCGTGCTCGGCCACACCGTGTCGATGTTGCGCCGCCGACACCTGTTCACCGCATTATTGCGGAATCACGGCGACGTCGTCCGAATTGACCTCGGCACGATGCGGACCTACTTTGTGACGAATCCTCGATTAGTCCACGAGCTTCTCGTCGCCAAGGGAACGTCGGTCAGGAAGGGCGCCTTGTTCGACAGGTTCCAGCCGATCTTCGGCAACGGTCTGGCCACCTCGAACGGCGAGTTCCACCAGCGCCAGCGCCGGATGGTGCGGCCCGCGTTCCACCGCAACCGGATCGCCCACTACACCGGGACCATGGCGCGCGCCGCGGCCGACTGGACGGCCGACTGGCGCCCCGGCCAGGTACGCGTGGTCGAAGAGGACGCGCAGGCGCTGGCCGTCACCATCGTGGGCGAGGCGCTGTTCTCCACCGAACTGGGCAAGCGCGCGGTCGACGAGGTGCGCCGGTCGCTGTTCACCGTGCTCAAGCAGGGCATGATCCGCGCGCTGTCGCCGTCGTTCGTCGAGAAGCTCCCCCTGCCGGGCAACCGCGCGTTCGACCAGGCCATCGCGCGCATGCGGGCGATCGTGCTGGAGGTGGTGCGCGGGTGGCGGGTGGACGGCGTCGACCGGGGCGACCTGCTGTCGGTGCTGCTGACCGCCCGCGACCCGGACACCGGCGCGGGCATGTCCGACGAGCAGGTCCACGACGAGGTCATGACGCTGCTCGTCGGCGGCGTCGAGACCACCGCGCTGGCGCTGGCCTGGACGTTCCACGAACTCGCCCGGCACCCGGAGGTCGAGCGCCGCGTCCACGCCGAGGTCGACGAGGTGCTCGGCGGGCGCGCACCCACGTTCGCCGACGTCGGCCGCCTGGTCTACCTCCGGCAGGTCGTGAACGAGGTGCTGCGGGCGTACCCGGTGTGGTTCCTGATGCGGCGCACTCTCGCGCCCGTGCGACTGGGCGACGTGGCGTTGCCCGCCGGCGCCGAGGTGATCTTCAGCCCGCACGCCCTGCACCACGACCCGGCGTCGTTCTCCGACCCCCACCGCTTCGACCCCGACCGGTGGTCCCCCGAACGCGCCGCGCTGATCCCGAAGGGCGCGTACGTCCCGTTCGGCGCGGGCACGCGCCAGTGCGTCGGGAACCTGTTCGCCCAGACCGAGATCGCCATCGCCGTCGCCACCGTGGCGGCCCGGTGGCGGCTGGTACCCGTGCCGGGCAAGCCCGTGCGGGTCAAGTTCACCTCCGCCGCCTACCCCAGCGGGATGCTGATGACGGCGGTTCCCCGGAACTGAGTTGGAGGATGTCGTCCGTGGGTTCGTTGCGCTTGCGCCGGATCGTCGCCGTCGCGCTGCTCACCGCCGGGTTCTGCCTCGCACCCGGCACGGCGGGCGCGGAGCAGACCGCGTGCGAGGACGTGAGGGTGCCGGTGCGGGTCGCCCTGGCGGTGCACTCGGTGTACGGCCGGCTGTGCGTGCCGCCGGGCGCGACGACGCTCCAGGTGCTGGTTCCCGGTGGCACGTACAACAGCGCCTACTGGGACATCGGCCACGTCCCGGAGACCCGGTCCTACCGGCAGGCCATGAACCGGGCCGGCATCGCGACCGTCGCCGTCGACCGGCTCGGCAGCGGGCGCAGCTCCAAGCCGTTGAGCGTCCTGCTCGACCTCTCCACCCAGGCCAGGGCGGTGCACGCGGTGGTCGGGTCGCTGCGGCCGCGGTTCGACCGGGTCGTGCTGGTCGGCCACTCGATCGGCTCGGCGGTGGCCACGATCGAGGCGGACGCGTACCGGGACGTGGACGGCGTGGTGATCACCGGGCTCACGCACCGGATCAACCTGCCGGGCGCCGTGCCGGTGTTCACCACCCTGGTCCCGGCCGCGCTCGACCCGCGCACGCGGGCGCACGGCCTCGACCTCGGTTACCTGACCACGATCGCCGGTTCCCGGCACTCGTCGTTCCACGCGCCCGGCGTGGCGGAGCGGGGCGCGCTCGACTTCGACGAAGCCACCAAGGACGTCGTCACGCCGGCGGAGACCGTGGGCACCGTGCTGATCAGCCAGCTCGTCCCGGTGTCACGGCGGATCACCGTGCCGGTCATGGTCGTCATGGGCGGCGGCGACGGGAACTTCTGCGGCCCGCCGCTCGGCGCGGACTGCTCGTCCAGCGAGGCGCTGCGCACGTCGGAGGGACCGTTCTACGCGCCCGAGGCCCGGTTGAGCGCCTACGTCGTCCCCGGCTACGGGCATTCGCTCAACTTCTCGCCGAACGCGCCCGGCTACCACCGCGCGGTCGCCGAGTGGACCAACGGGATCGGTTGACCGGGCGCCTTCCCGACCACCGTCCCGGACCGCTGATCAGACGGAGAACTCCACCCCGGCCGCCCTCAGCTCCAACCGGAGTGCCGCCAGCGTGATCTCGCAGTCCGAGCCGCCCTCGACCGGAACGTGGCTCAGGTCGTGGAACAGGGCCGCGTCGTCGGGGTGGTGATCGAGACGGGTCGCCTCGAACCGGGAAACGCCGGTGAACGCCAACTCGAACGCACGCCCGCTCATCGGGTGGGAAAAGCGCAGGCGGACCGTGCCGTCAGTGGTGATCACGACCTCCACGACGTCGGCTTCGTTGTGGAGGTCGACCACGCCCAGAGCCGTTCCCTCGCATTCGACGATCCCGGCGTCCAACGCCCACGGCCGCATGCCGCGGAACACCGCACCCGACAACTCGACACCTCCCAAGATCCGGTCGCGCTCGTCTCAGAGCATCAGGCGGTCCTGCCACACCGCCAGGCCGCCGCCCGGAGTGGACACGACCAGCAGTGTGGCGGGGCCGGACAGCATCCACGGCTCGTACTCCCGCGAGCTGTCGACCGCGAGCCCGCTGCCGTCGGCGAACGACGCCGTCAGGCGCCCGTCGTCGAAGGCGAGGGCCTCCGTGACCGACGTGCGGGTGCAGGCGAGCACCGGGCCCAACCCGGTCGGGTCGGTCTCCGGTCGCAGCACGACCTCGACGCCCTCGGCCGACACGAAGGCGAAGTCCTCCTCGATCCGCAGGTCGTAGGTCCCGTCCGGGGAGTCGAAGAGGAAGGTCACCGCGTGGTCGACGCGGCACTGGGCGACGGACAGCCCGGCCAGGGGCAGGCGCCAGGCGTCGTCGCCTGCCCGGACCAGACCCGCGGTCACCGGAGCCACGACGGCCTGCGGGGGTCGGCGGCCGGCCGGTGCGTCATGCTTCGAGCGCCCAGCGCACGTGCCGCATCGTCGGCGTGAAGCCGGCCCTCTCGAAGATCCCCGATGCGCCGGAGGGGTCCGCCGAGTCCACGCTCGCGCAAGCGCGGTCGTAGCCCTGGTCGGCGACGGCACGCAGGGCGTGCCCGATCAGCGCGCCGGCGACACCCCGCCGCCGGTGCTCCCGGAGCGTTCCGACGAGCATGAAGCGGGCGTCACGACGGCCGGTGGCCACCGTGTCGGCCTCCCAGTGCATGGTCACCAGCATGCCCACCCCGGCCCCGCTCGCCACGTCGCGGACCAGGAAGCTCGCCTCCGGCCTGAACGTCTGGTTGGTGATCTTGTTCCGCCAGGCGTCCACGGGCATCGGCGCCGAGCCCCAGCGGTCCCTGAACGACTCGTTGCGGATCGACCGGAACTCCTCGTCGTTGCGCGCCGACCACGGTTCGACCCGCAGGCCTTCGGGGATCGCCGCGTCCGGGACCGCGTCGCCGAGCGGGTGCTCCAGGTACCGGTAGTAGCGGACCGGCGCGAAGCCCCGGGAGCGGACGAGTTCGGGCACACCGGCGATGTGCTCGACCTTGTGGACGTCGACCACGAGCTTCAGCGCGGGGTGATGTCGCCCGTGCACCGCCTTCGCCGCCGCCACCCCTGCTTCCACCAGCGCGGCGCCGATGCCGCGGCGGCGGTAGCCCGGGTGGACGCCGCCGTCGAGGAACACCCGGTGGACCTCTTCCGCGACCGGCTGGTAGCGGATCTTCATGTACCCGACCATCACCTCGCCGTCGAAGGCGGCGAGGCTCGCGCGCTCCAGGTCCGCGTAGGGGTCGACCAGCTCCTGGAGGGTGTCCTCCTCGGTGTAGTTCTCGCCGATCCGGTCCACGGTCTCGATGGCGTTGAGGAGGTCGGCCGACGCCTTGGCGTCCTCGCGGGTGAGCGGCCGCCACGTGAGCGAGGCGGGTTGTTCGTCCATGCGGCGCACAGTATTGCCCGCGCGTCGGGGTTGTCGCTCGGTTTCCGGTCCGTCGCCGGACCGAGTGCCGCACGCGTTCCCAATAGGTGAACGCTCGTCCGAACGGTCACGGTGAGCAAGGTACGGTCCGTCGCGCGAGCCCTGATACCCCCAGCGGGGGGAGTGTCCGCTCGACGAACTGGGAGGGAACCGAGCCGTGCGCCGTCCTGTCCGTGGCACCGCTGTGGCCGCTATCGCGCTGACCACCCTCATGGTCGTGAGCGCCTGCGCGAAGGACTCCGGTGGCAGCACCGGGTCGACCGACGTCGCCGGCGCCGCGTGCGAGTTCGCGACCCCGCCCAGCCCGCCCGCCACGTCGAGCGCCGGCGCCGCCGACGACGCCAAGTCCGAGGACAAGGTCGACGGAAGCGGGCTGAAGATCGGTCTGGCCTACGACATCGGCGGCCGTGGCGACGCGTCGTTCAACGACCTCGCCGCCGCCGGGTTCGACCGGGTGATCAAGGACTTGGGTGTCGCCAAGGAGAACACCCGGGAGCTCTCCGCCGCCCCGAACGAGGACGAGTCGGTGAAGCAGTCCCGCCTGCGGCAGCTCGCGCGCGAGGGCTTCGACCCGATCGTCGGCGTCGGCTTCGCGTACACCGAGGCGCTGCGGGTCGTCGCGCCGGAGTTCCCGGACGTGGAGTTCGGTCTGGTGGACTCGGCCGTCGAGGGCGCGGCCAACGTCACGCCACTGGTCTTCGCCGAGCAGGAGGGCGCGTTCCTGGCCGGGGTCGTGGCCGCGTACCAGAGCAAGAAGTGCCACGTCGGCTTCGTCGGCGGCGTCGACATCCCGCTGATCCACAAGTTCGAGGCGGGCTACGTCCAGGGCGCGAAGGCCGCCGCGCCGAAGATCGTGGTGGAGAAGAAGTACATCACGCCGGCCACCGACTTCACCGGCTTCCAGGACCCGGCGAAGGGCCTGGAAACCGCGAAGGGCCTCATCGAGAAGGGCGCGGACGTCCTCTACCCCGCCGCGGGCGCGTCCGGCATCGGCGTCTTCTCCGCCGTGAAGCAGGCGGGCGTGCTGGCGATCGGGTGCGACGCCGACCAGTACAACCAGCCGGCGCTCGCGGACACCAAGGACGTCATCGTCGCGTCGAGCCTCAAGCGCGTCGACGTGGCGGTGTACGACTTCTTCAAGGCCGCCGCGAAGAACGACCTGGCCTCGTTGCCGGACGTCTTCGACCTCAAGGTGAACGGCGTCGGTTACGCCACGTCGGGCGGCCGGATCGACGCGAACCTCCAGGGCATCCTCGAGGGGTTCAAGGCCCAGATCATCGAGGGCAGGATCAAGGTCTCGGACAAGCGCTAGTCCGTGCCGCCGGGCGTTGCGGGCCAGCGTCCCGCAACGCCCGGTGGCCCATCACCGGACCTGAGCGGTGGCGTCCGCGCCGCGAGGCGGCCCCGTGCCACCGGCGGCCTGGCGGCGCGCGGCGGGCTTGCGGCGTTCGAGCACCCAGTCCGTGATCAGCAGCAGGAGCAAGGGGCTGAGCCAGACCCCGATGCTCGCGGAGCTGTACTGGAGCAGTTCCCGGCTGCCCTTGAACGTGGTGTCCAGCTGCGGCATGAGCACGATCGTGGCGATGATGGTGACGACCCGGCTCAACGTGATCGACATGCTGAGCGCGAAGCTGCGCGACATCCACCTGCGGTGCTCGCCGTAACGGCGCCGGCGGGCCATCCGCAGCCCCATGATCGTGACGGCCACCCACAGGGCGGAGCCCACGAGGTTGGCCACGCGCACGGAGGGGCCCGCCGCGGTGTGCCAGCCGACGTAGAGCCCGAGCACGCCGGCGGGCAGCGCGCCCGCGAAGACGTAGATCCGGCCGGTGATCCGGTGCCCGCGCGGGTGGCTCGCGCGGAACGAGGGCCAGACCTGGAAGCAGGCGGTCACCATGGCCACGGCGCCGAAGAGGACGTGCCCGACCAGCAGCGGGTAGTAGAGGTCGTCGCCCTCCGGCGGTCGCAGGCGGGACAGGGACGGGTCGAAGGTCAGGTAGGGCGGCACGGAGAAGGCGAGGAACACCGCGGCCACCGTCATCAGCGGCGCGATCCACGGGCGACGCCACCAGGCTCGCGCACGGTCGGGCGCAGCGGCGCGCGGCGCGGTCGAGGTCATGACGATTCGTCCATGGCGGGACGGGCAGGCGGGTGCGTACACCGTATTGGCGACATGCGTACACCGTATCGACGAGGCACGCAGCGATCGCGTTTTACGGCTCCGAAGTGCACTAGTACCTCGAAGAACTGGACTAGTACGATTTCGGCATGTCGTCACCACGGCCGAACCCTCCTTACCTGCGGATCGCCGCGGAGCTCCGCGCCCGGATCCTGACCGGCGACCTGCGGCCCGGCGACCGGATGCTCTCCACCCGGCAGATCGCCCAGCGGTGGGGCGTGGCCGTCGCGACCGCGACCAAGGTGGTGGCGGCCCTTCGCGACGACGGCCTGGTGGAGACGAAGGTCGGGTCCGGCACGGTGATCAGCGCCCGCACCGACCCGGCGCGGTCGACCGACCGGGCCGTGCGGGCGGGCGTCGCCCGGCAGGCGTTGAACCGCGAGCACGTGCTGCGCACCGCCATCGCGATCGCCGACGCCGAAGGGCTCGACGCGGTGTCCATGCGGCGGCTGGCGGCCGAGCTCGGCGTCGGCCCGATGTCGCTGTACCGGCACGTGGAGAACAAGGACGAGCTGGTCGCGCAGATGGCCGACGTGGTCTTCGGCGAAGCGGACCTGCCCGTCGAAGGGCCACCGGGGTGGCGGGCCAAGCTGGAGCTGATCGCCCGCCGGCAGTGGCGGCTGTGCCGACGGCACCTCTGGCTGCCCCGAGCCGTCTCGTTCACCCGCCCGCTGCTCGTGCCCAACATGATGGCCCAGACGGAATGGGTCCTGCGCGCGCTCGACGGGCTCGGACTGCCCATCGGGACACGGGTCCGCGAAGCGCTCACGCTGCACGCACTGGTGATCACCGCGGCCCTGCCCCTGGCGGACGAGGTCGAAGCCGAGCAGGAGACCGGCGTGCCGCTGGACCGGTGGTGGCTGGCGCAGCGCGCACGGGCCGACGAACTGCTCGCCGGTGGGCAGTTCCCCTTGCTGGCAACGATTCCTCAGGGTGTGGCGTCCGATTTGGACCAGCTCTTCGAGTACGGCCTGGCACGTCACCTCGACGGGTTCGCCGCCCTGCTCGGGGATCGGGCCGACCCGCGACCACCCGACCGGCGACGTTCTCCCCGACCGGGCAAGCCGTAGTCCGCCCGGGTGCCGATCACCCGGTGGTCGCGGCCGCTTGTCATGCGGACCCACGTGCGAGCTCTTACTGTCGACGACAGGCAGAGCCGCGGAGGTGCGATGAGAAGCCAGTACGAGTACGTGGCCGTGCTCGCCGTGTGTTTGCTCGTCACGTTGCCGTTGGAGTGGGTGGGCCGCGGTGTGTACCGCCGCGGGCCCGAGGTGGCACGGACGGTCCTGCCCGTGCTGCTGGTGCTGGTCGTGTGGGACGTCGTGGCGATCGCGCGCGGGCACTGGAGCTTCCACCGCGACGGCACGACGGGCGTGGTGCTGGGCGGTGTCCTGCCGATCGAAGAGGTGTTGTTCTTCGTCGCCATCCCGCTCTGCGCCTTGCTGACCTACGAAGCCGTCGGCCGGTTGTTGCGCGATGGCTAGGGAGTACCTGCTGGCCGCGACGACCGCGGCGGTCCTGGTGGTGCTGTGGGAGCTGCTGGTCCTGCGCACGGGGTTGTTCCGACGGGTCGTCTACTGGGTCACGATGGCGATCGTGCTCGGCTTCCAGGTCCCGGTGGACGGGTGGTTGACCAGGCTCGACGCGCCCGTCGTGCTGTACGCGGACTGGGCGATCAGCGGGGTGCGGGCGCCGTGGGACATCCCGGTCGAGGACTTCCTGTACGGGTTCGCGATGGTGACCGCGGTGCTGCTGCTGTGGGAGCGGAGGAGGAGTGCGCGTGACTCGGCTGACCGCCGCTGACGTGCCGGGGTCGTTCGACCGCGCGGCGCGGGGCTACGACCTGCTGGTCGGGCTGAACCCCGGTTACCACCGGGCGTTGCGGACCTCGGCGCGGGCGCTCGGCCTGCGCGGACGCGGCGCCGGGCTGCGCGTGCTGGACCTGGGCTGCGGCACGGGCGCGTCGACCGCGGCGTTGCTGGACGTGGCGCCGGAGGCGGAGGTCGTCGCGGTGGACGCGTCCGCCGGGATGCTCGCGCGGGCACGGGCCAAGCGGTGGCCGGACACCGTCGCGTTCGTGCACAGCCGGGTCGAGGACCTGGAGGTGCGCGGGCCGTTCGACGCGGTGTTCGCCGCCTACCTCGTGCGCAACCTGACCGATCCCGACGCCGCGCTGCGGGCCGTGCGCGGGCTGTTGAAGCCGGGTGCGCCTCTCGTGCTGCACGAGTACTCCGTGCGGGATTCCCTGCCGCGCACGGCGATCTGGACCGCGATGTGCGGACTCGTCGTCGTGCCGGCCGGGTGGCTGCTCACCGGCGACCGCTCGCTCTACACCTACCTGTGGCGCAGCGTGCTGCGGTTCGACGGCGCGGGCGCGCTGCGCGACCGACTCCGGCGCACCGGGTTCGTCGGCGTGCGCAGCCGTCCGGTGCCGGGGTGGCAGCTCGGGGTCGTGCACACCTTCGCGGGGCGTGCGCCGGAACGGGAGCGTCCGTGAAGCCTCGTGACCGCAAGGCGGTTCGCGTCGCCGCACCCTCGGGTCGCGCGCGGTTCGACGGGGAGGCGCCGACCGTGGTCGTGGTCGGCGCGGGCATCGCGGGGCTGGCCGCCGCGACGATCCTCGCCGAGCGCGGGGCCCGGGTCGTGGTGTGCGAGCGCGAGCACCACCTCGGCGGCCGGGTGGGCGGGTGGCCGACCCGGCTCGCCGACGGCAGCGAGGTCACGATGACGCGCGGCTTCCACGCGTTCTTCCGGCAGTACTACAACCTGCGCTCGTTGCTGCGCCGGGTCGATCCCGGCGGTCGGGCGCTGGTGGGCCTGCCCGACTACCCGCTGTGGCACACCGGCGGGCACCGGGACGGGTTCGCCGGGCTGCCCACGACCTTGCCCTGGAACGCGCTGGCCTTCCTGCGCCGCAGCCCGACGTTCCGGTGGTCCGACCTGCCGTCGGTGGACGCGCGGGCGGCGTTGCCGCTGCTGGACGTGTCGGTGCCCGAGGTCTACCGGGAGCTCGACGGGCTGGACGCGGCCACCTACCTGGAGCGGATCCGCTTCCCCCGGCCCGCGCACGCGCTGGCGTTCGAGGTGTTCTCGCGCAGCTTCTTCGCCCACCCGAGCCGCATGTCGGCGGCCGAGCTGGCGGTGATGTTCCACGTCTACTTCCTCGGCTCGGCGGAGGGCCTGCTGTTCGACGTGGCGGCCGACCCGTTCCCGCACGGCCTGTGGGAACCGCTCGGCCGCCACCTCGCCGAGCTGGGCGCCACCGTGCGGCGGGGCGTCGAGGTGCGGTCGGTGCGACCCGGCGGGACCAGGCGGTTCGCGGTGGACGTGGCCGGTGACGTGCTCGACGCGGACGCGGTCGTGCTGGCCGCCGACGTGCCCGGGCTGCGCCGGGTCGTGGCCGCGTCACCCGGGCTGGGTGACGCCGCGTGGCGCGAGCGGATCGCGGACCTGCGGACCGCGCCGCCGTTCCTGGTGTCGCGGTACTGGCTCGACCGGCCGGTGGAACCCGACCGCCCGGGTTTCCTCGGCACCAGCGGGTACGGGCTGCTGGACAACGTGAGCGTGCTCGACCACTACGAGCACGAGGCGCGGGCCTGGGCCGCCCGCACCGGCGGCTCGGTGGTGGAGCTGCACGGGTACGCGCTGCCGTCCGACGAGCCCGATCCCCGGGCGCGGCTGTGGGAGCAGCTCACCGAGGTCTACCCGGAGACCAAGCGGGCGGGTGTGGTGGACGAGCGGCACGAGCTGCGGGCCGACTGCCCGCTGTTCCCGGCGGGAGGGTTCGCCCGTCGACCCACCGTGGGCACCCCGGACGAGTTCCTCGTGCTGGCGGGCGACCTGGTGCGGATCGACCTGCCCGTCGCGCTGATGGAACGCGCGGCGACCACGGGGTTCGCCGCGGCGAACCGGCTGCTGAGCCGGTGGGGCGTCGCCGGGACGGAGCTGTGGAGCGTGCCCACCGCGGGTCGGGGTCCTCTGCTGCGCGCCGTCGCCCGCCGGTGGGGCCGGACCCCGGCGCCCGACGACCCGTCCCAGCACCGCGACGGCACTGGTGGGGGCGGGTAGCCGAGACGGGTGGTCAGCGGCTGTTCTCGCCGGACAGCAACCGCTCGACGATGTCCTTGAGCGCCTTCGCGTCGTCGGGGCCCAGGCGGTCCAGCAGGTGACGACGAGTCGAGGCGTCCAGGGTCGGCACCGACGCGTCGACCGTGCGCCGCCCCGCCGGTCGCAGGGTGACCTCGACCCCGTTCGCGACCTTGCCGCGCTCGATGTAGTCGCGCTTCTCCATCCTGGTCAGCTGGTGCGAGAGCCGGGTCCGGTCCCAGCCCAGGGCTGCGGCGATGGCGTTCTGCCGCAGTGCACCGCCCGATTCGTGCAGGCACACCAACACACTCAGCTCTGCCTCGGAGAGGCCGGACGCCGTGGTCATGTCGGCGATGACCGCGGCGCGAACCGTCTCGTACGCGCGCTTCCACAGCAACCACAGCTCGGTCGACTCACCCGGACCAAGTGTTGACATGTCAACACCACCCTTCTACGGTTCGACCCTACAAGGCAGCCGAACTTAAGGACTTCTTCGATGCTCGCCAGCCGACGGCACCACGCCGACCTGCGCTTTGCGGCACTCCTCCCGCTCGTGCTCTTCCTCCCGGCCGTTGTCGCCTTCTTCGTGGACCCGCGCGTGGCGTGGGGCGAATACCTGGGCGTCTTCTTCCACCTCTCCATCCTCTTCCTCGTCTCGCGCCTGGACGCGGCGCCGTGGGCCAAGGCCGCCGGCTACGGCTGGGTGGCACTGGACGTGCTCGCCGGCATCCTGATGATCAACGACGTCGCGCACGACACCGCCTGGGCGGTCCGGCTCGGCGGACACGTCCTCGCCGGCGTCTGGATCGTGTCGAGTTCCCTGGTCGGCAAGACGTGGCCGGTCCGCGCGGTCGGCGTGGTCACGGGCGTCTGGCTCGCCGCGTACTCCTTCGTGGGCAACGTGCTCCCGGAATCGTTCCTGCGTCCGGCCGGCATCTTGATCCTGGTCTGGTTCGCCCTCCTGGCGATCTTCCACCGATCACCCGAGGAACGCGCGGCGGCACCGACGAGTTCGACCCCGGTGGCCGGGGCGGTGTGACGCGAGGACGGTGCGGCTACCTACCCGCACCGGTGCCGGCCGCGCCATTAACCGCCAAGCGGGTCCACGACCAGGCGCACGGCGTCGGCCAGCGTGGCCGGCCGGCGCACGGACTCGGGCAACGGCAGCCCTTCCCAGCCGGGGCCCGCGGCCAGGAGCACCGCGTCGGTGCTCCGCCCCAGTTCCCCGATCGGCACGGCGGCGGCGAGGTCGACGTGGTGCGCCCAGACCACGACCACCGCCGGGCGCAGGCGTTCCAGCGCGTCGCGCAACGCCGTCGACGGCACCCGCGCGCCGAGGCTGCGCCACCGGCGGTCCGCTTCGGACAGTGCGGCACCGAGTGCTTCCAGCGCCAACGTGTGCTGTTCGTCCGGTGCGCACGACAGCAACGCGGTCAGCACGCCGTCGCGCTCGGGGTGGGGCACCGCGCGCAGCGCGTGCAGCAGGCCCGCGCTGGCCAGGTGCTCCACCTCGATCCCGGCGCCGCGCTTGCGCACCCGCTCGCCCAGTTCGACGAGGAACGGCGCGAGCACCTCCTGCCAGGCCGCCACGACACCGTGCCCGGCGATCAGCTCGG
Source organism: Actinosynnema sp. NPDC037264 (assembly GCF_055603705.1). Classification (NCBI taxonomy): domain Bacteria; kingdom Bacillati; phylum Actinomycetota; class Actinomycetes; order Pseudonocardiales; family Pseudonocardiaceae; genus Actinosynnema; species Actinosynnema sp. NPDC037264. The sequence goes on from NZ_JBVJVK010000044.1 coordinate 18,115, forward strand.
CCGCCAACCGCCGCACGCGCGGCTCGTCGAGCCGGTCGGCGGCGGCCAGGAACCCGCGCCGGGCGGAACGGGCCGCGGCGGCGGTGAGCTCGGGCCTGGCAGGCGGCGGCGACGCCGGGGCGTGCTCCAGCGACTGCCGGGCCGCGGCGGCGGGCGCGACGCCCTGCGCGGTCAACGCGATCATGCGCCGCAGCCGGTCCACCTCGTCGTCGCGGTAGCGGCGGTGCCCGCCCGCCGTGCGGTCGGACGGCCCGAGCCCGTAGCGCTGGTCCCACGTGCGCAGCGTGGTCGGCGAGATGCCGAGCATCGCCGCGACCGCGCGGGGTGTCCAACTCATCGACTGCGGGCTCACTTCCTGGCGCGTTCGGAGAGCATAGCCCGCAGTTCGCTCTCACCCAGGCCGCCCCAGATGCCGAACGTCTCGTGCACCTCCAGCGCGTGCTCGCGGCACTCCCGCATCACCGGGCACCGGTGGCAGATGGCCTTCGCCATGGCTTCGCGCCGCTCACGGGCGGAGCCGCGCTCGTTGGGCGTGTGGAAGAAGTAGGTGCTGTCCATGCCTCGGCACAGACCGGAGAGCTGCCAGTCCCAGGACTCGGCGACGGGGCGGGGCAGGCGGGAGAGCTCGGGCATGGCGCACGTCCTCGGCGAGTCGGCGATGCTGACGGACCCCATCGTAAAATCGACTCAGAACCGTTTCAACTTGAGGGTGTCTCAGCCGGGCAGCACGCCCTTCGACCGGAGGGCGTAGCGGCGCTCGGCGTAGGCGAGGTCGTCGCGCCACAGCCGTGCGGCGGCCCGCCGCATCACCGGCCGGATCGCCGGCGCGGCCCTGCTGACCAGCGCGAACCCGGGTCGATCGGAGTGCGCGAGGGTGGCCTCGACCACGGCCGTCCGCCCCTCGCCCAGCGGGGTGGCGTGGGTTTCGACCACGCTGCCCTCACCGACGCCGGCGACGATGCGCATCACCACCGTGCGCGGTTCGGGGCAGGTGAACTCGGCGGTCACCGGCACGCCGAGCCTGCCGACCACCCGGAACGTCACCTCGACCAGGAACCGGTCCCGCTCCTCGGTGGGCGTCTCCAGCACCCGGAGGTTCGCGAACGAGTAGGGGTGGAACCACGCCCCGTGCCACGGGTCGAGCCGGTTCGCGATCACGTCCTCGGGCTCGCAGCGGCCGATCAGCGTGGTGACCGCGTCGAGCGCCCTGCCCGCCGGGCGTGCGGGCAGCACCGGTTCGGGCAGGGGTTCCTCGCCGCCCACGTCGTCCAGGCGCACCCAGACGAGCACGCCGTCGTCGTGCGCGGGGAACGGGCTCCACCCGCCGAACCGCTCTCCGCCCAGTGCCAGCCCGTGCCACCGGCAGACCAGCCTGCCGCCGCTGACCGCGCCGTCGCACAGCGGCGCACCCAGGTGCGGGCACGAGCCGGGACCGGCCACCGGCACGTCGCCCGGCCCGCGCCACAGCACCACCTCGCGCCCGGCGACGGTCCGACCGAACGGCCGGTCCCGCACCACCTCGCGGCTCGCGGCGACCACGAACCAGTTGCCGGAGGGCCGGGCGGTGGCGCGTTTCAGCGCCGCCTCGATGAGCGCGGGTTTCGCGTCCCGCCAGGTCGGTTCCTGCTGCGACCAGGGCGGGCTGGTGAACGCGCGCAACGGCAAGCGGTCGGGCATGTCACTCCTCCGGTAGTCAGGCCGTACGGGGCGAGGACGGCCCTCACGAACGCGCACAACGGCAGACGGTCGGGCATCTCTCTCCTCCAGCGGTCAGGCCGTGCGGGCGAGCACGGCCCTCGCGAACGCGGGCAGCGCGACCGCGAGCCGGCGGCCGTTCGACACCGCGACGCGCCGGGACAGCACGTCGCAGTCCGCTTCCTCGACCAGGTCGAGGATCCGGCCGTAGAGCCGGTAGGCGGTGCTCACGCACGGCCGCGAGCGAGGCGCGAGCATCGCGATGCCCGGCAGCGCCCGGGCGTACTCCTGGCGCGTGCGCCGGACCTGGTCGCGCAGCGCCGCCCGGATCCGGTCGTCGACGCGGCCGGCGGCACGGGCCCACGACAGCCGGTCCCGGTCGACGCCGAAGGCCGCCAGCTCGTCGGCGGGCAGGTACACCCGGCCGCGGTCGAGGTCCTCCCCGACGTCGCGGATGAAGTTGGTGAGCTGGAAGGCGATCCCGAGCGCGGCGGCCGCGGGCTCCGCCTCCTGCCTGGGCACGACCGTCCCGAGCACCGGCAGCACCTGCAGGCCGATGACCGCCGCCGAACCGTGCGCGTACCGCATCAGCTCGGCGCGGGTGGCGTAGTCGGTGACGGTCAGGTCCATCCGCATGGACGCCATGAAGTCGCGGAAGTGCGCGGTGGGGATGTCGTACCGGCGCACGGTGTCCAGCAGCGCCGTCACGACGGGATCGGCACTCGTGCCCAGGTCCAGCGCGGAGGCGAGGTCGGCCTCGACCGCCGCCAGGCCCTCGGCCTTGCGCGCCGGTCCGCTGTGGACGTCGTCGACGATGTCGTCCACCCGCCGGGCGAAGCCGTACAGCGCGTGCACGGCGGGCCGCTGCTCCGGGCCGAGCATCCTCGTCGCCAGGTAGTACGTGCGGCCGTGTTCGGCGTTGAGCGCGCGGCACCGTCGATAGGCGTCGCGCAGCTGTGGTTCGGTGATGCCCGCGGCATCCAGTTCCCGGTCTGCGGACATGCGTGGGCGTCCTTCCCGCGATGGCACCTCCTCACGCTAAGTCGGCCCGCGACCCACCGCACAACCAACGCCGCTCGTTGTGCGGGACGCGCGTCGCGCTGCTTAGCTCGATCCGCAGAGCCCCGACCCACCACGCGAGGGAGCGACGATGTCGCTGTTGGCCGGCGTCGACACCCGCACGCCCACTCCCCCGGCGCCCGACTCGTTCGCGGCGCGGTTCGCCGGCGAGCTGGACGACTTCTTCCGCACGCGCCCGGAGGTCGACGCCGCAGGGGAACTGGCCGAGGAGGTCCGCGCGCTGGCCCTGGCCGGCGGCAAGCGGATCAGGCCCTCGTTCGCGTGGTGGGGCTGGCGGGCGGCGGGCGGTGAGGTGCACGGCGACACCGCCGAGGCCGTCGTGCGCGCGCTCGTGGCGCTGGAGCTGTTGCAGTGCTGCGCGCTGGTGCACGACGACGTGATGGACCGCTCGGCGACCCGGCGCGGCAGACCCGCCGTGCACGAGGCGTTCGCCGCGCGGCACCGGCGGTCGCGGTGGTCGGGCAGCGCCCGCCGCTACGGCGACTCCACCGCGATCCTGGCCGGCGACCTCGCGCTGGCGTGGGCCGACGACGCGCTCGTCACGGCCGGGCTGCCCGCCGACGCGTTGCAGCGCGCGTGGCGGCCGTGGCAGCGGATGCGGACGGAGATGATGGCCGGTCAGCACCTCGACCTGCTCGCGGTCGCGGGCCGGGACCGGTCGTTGGAGGGCGCGTTGCGGGTCGCGGCGCTCAAGACCGCCGCGTACACCGTCGAACGGCCGCTGCACCTCGGCGCCGCGCTCGCCGGCGCGCCGGTCGACGTGATCGAGTGCCTGCGCGTGTTCGGCCGCGACATCGGCGTGGCGTTCCAGCTGCGCGACGACCTGATCGGCACGTTCGGCGACCCGGCGGTGACCGGCAAACCGGTCGGCGAGGACCTGCGCGAGGGCAAGCGCACCCCGTTGATGGCCATCGCGATCGCCCGGGCCACCGCGGCGGGCGACCACGCGGCGGCGCGGACGCTGCTCCGCTGCCTCGACGGCGGACCCGTGCCGGACGGGACCGTGACCGCCGCGCGGGCGCTGCTGATCGACCACGGCGCCGCGGAGGCCGTCGAGGAGCACATCGAAGCGCTGACCGCGAGCGGTCTCGCCGCGCTCGACCGGGCGGCCGTCGACGACGTCGCCCGAACGCACCTGAGGCAGTTGGCGGTCAAGGCCGTCCGCCGCCGCGATTGATCGGGGAACGCCGTGGTGCACGTGGTGAAAGGCCGCACGGACTCGGTCGTCGTGGTCGGCGCGGGCCTGGCCGGTCTGTCCGCCGCGCTGCACCTGCGCGGGGCCGGGCACGAGGTGACGGTGCTGGAGCAGCACGGCCACCCCGGCGGCCTGGCGGGCAGGTTGGACGTGGCCGGGCACCTCGTCGACACCGGGCCGACCGTGCTGACCATGCCCGAACTGCTGGAGGACGCGTTCGCGGCGGTGGGCGGACGACTCGCCGACCACCTCGACCTCGTGCCGCTGCACCCGGCGTACCGGGCGGAGTTCGCCGACGGCAGCGCGCTCGACGTGCACACCGACGCCGACGCGATGGGCCAGGCGATCGCCGGGTTCGCCGGCGACCGCGAGGCCGAGGGCTACCGCGAGCTGCGCGCCTGGCTGACCCGGCTGTACCGGGTCGAGCGCGACCGGTTCATCGGCGCGAGCTTCGACTCGCCGCTCGACCTGCTCGGCCGCGACCTCGTCACCCTCGCGCGGCTCGGCGGCTTCGGCTCCCTGTCCCGGGCGGTGGGTCGGTTCCTCCACGACGACCGGCTCCGCCGGGTCTTCACGTTCCAGGCGCTGTACGCGGGCGTGTCCCCCACCGACGCGCTCGCCGCCTACGCCGTGATCGCCTACATGGACACGATCGCCGGCGTCTGGTTCCCGCGCGGCGGCATGCGTGCGGTCCCGCAGGCCCTCGCCGACGCCGCCGCGGCGGCAGGGGTCCGGTTCCACTACGACACCGAGGTGGTCTCGCTCGACCGCACCGGCCCGCGGGTGACCGCCGTCCGCACGACGACCGGCCGCTTCCCCTGCGACGCCGTCGTGCTCGCCACCGGCGCCGCCCAGAGCACGCGGCTGCTGCGCGGCGAACCACGGCGCACGCTGCGGTGGTCGCCGTCGGCGATGGTGGTGCACCTCGGCGCGCGCCGGGTGGTCGAACGGACGGCCCACCACACCATCTCGTTCGGCGCCGCGTGGGAGGCCACGTTCGACGAGATCATCCGGGAGGGCCGCCTGATGAGCGACCCGTCCCTGCTGCTCACCACGCCGACCCTCACCGACCCCGGGCTGGCCCCGGAGGGACGGCACCTGCACTACGTGCTCGCACCGTGCCCGAACCTGGACGCCGCGCCGATCCGGTGGGACGCCGTCGGACGCCGCTACGCCGCGGAGGTCGTGGACGAGCTCGTCGCCCGCAAGCTGCTCGACCCCGACGTCGAGGTCCTGTCCGTGACGACGCCCGACGACTGGGGGCGGGCCGGCCAGGCCGCCGGCACCCCGTTCTCGGCGGCGCACACCTTCACCCAGACGGGCCCGTTCCGCCCGCGCAACCTCCCGTTCCGCGAGGGCAACATCGTGCTCGCGGGCGGCGGCACCACGCCCGGCGTCGGCATCCCGCCGGTGCTCATCTCGGGCAGGCTGGCCGCCGAGCGGCTTCGGCGGCGGTGAAAGAGCGGTCCGGCGGAGAGCGCGTCCCGATGCCGATCAGGCGCGGAATCGCAGAGATGCAAGGAATCGTCACTTTGCAATTCGAATCCGCGTCCGGAACCGCCTGATCGGGGCGTCCGATTCGTCGATCGCGGCGGTGAATGACCGGTGCCCCGAAAGCAGGGGGACGCTCGGCCGTTCGGCCCTGTACAGGGTATTGGGACACTGTTGGGATGATCGACATGTACAACGCCATTGTGATAGGTGGTCGGTGTGCCGGGGCGGCCGTCGGTACGCACCTGGCCCGACGGGGGCTCCGGGTTTTGGTGGTGGACCGGTCGCGTTTTCCCAGTGATGTCCTGTCCACGCATTTCGTCTGGCCGCACGGAGCGTCCTACCTGAACCGCCTGGGGGTGTTGGACCAGGTCCGGGCCGTGACACCCGCCCACACCGAGGTCACGGTGGTCAACAATGGGATCTCGTTAAGCGGCAGCGTCCCCGAAGAGCTGCTGCGCAACCAGTTCCGATTGCTGCACGACGACGACACCGGTATCACCACTGAGTACTTCTCGGTTCGCCGGCACGTGCTGGACAAGATCCTGGTCGACAACGCGGTCCGCGCCGGTGTGGAGTTCCGCGAGGGCTACACCGTCGAAGAGCTCCTGCGGGACGAGGACGGGACCGTCATCGGCATCAAGGGGCGGGACGGCACGGTCGAGCACGCGCAGGTCGTGATCGGGGCCGACGGGCGCAACTCGTTCGTCGCGCGGGCTCTCGGGGTCGAGAAGTTCGACGAGCGGCCGAGGTGCACCTACGCGTACTGGAGCTACTTCAGCGGCATCCCCGACGCCGACGCGCAGATCCACCGGCGGGGCAGGCTCGGGATGGCGATGGCCTCGACCAACCACGGGCAGACCATGGTGCTGACGTGGGGTCCCAGCGAGTGGGCCGCGGAGTTCCGGGCCGACGTCGAGGGCAACTTCCACCGCGCGCTCGGGCTGATCAGCGAGGAGGCGGCGGACACCGTCGCGGGGGCGCGGCGGGAGGAGCGCTTCTACGGGACGCTCGACCAGGCCGCGTACCTGAGACAGCTCCACGGACCCGGCTGGGTGCTGGTGGGCGACGCCGAGTCGTTCAAGGACCAGTGCACGGCACTCGGGATCACCCACGCCCTGCGTGACGCGGAGCTGGCCGCGGACGCGGTCGGCCGGTGGCTCGGCGGCGAGACCGACCGGGACACCGCCATGGCCGGGTACGCCGCCAAGCGCCGCAGCCAGACCGCCGCGGCCTACTACGACTACGTGTGCACGCTCGCGGAGATGAAGCCGCTGCGGCACGACGAGCTGCAGCTGTTCGCGATCCTGCGCGGCAACCAGGCGGAGACCGACCGGTTCATCGCCACCCACGTCGACGTGGCGCCGGTGTCGGAGTTCTTCGACCCGTCCAACGTGTTCCTGCTCAACGACACGGCCAAGGAGTCCTCGCTGGAGCACGACGCGTTCGCCGACTTCGAGGCGACCTACCGCGAGTACCAGCGCAACCCGTTCCTGCGCGTGGCGGCGGAGGCGACCCGATGACCGGCGTCCTGGCCCACGAGCGCGAGGACGGCGAGGTCGTCGCCGCGCTGATCGCCGCCGCCGACGCGGCCGACCTCGACCCGCTCGCCGCGGCCAAGGCCGTCGCCGAGGCCGCCCGCGAGGTGTCGGACATGATGCGGAACTGGGCGTCCCACATCCCGTGGGAGGACCTGGAGGAGCTGGACACCCTCCCGGAGGACGAGGTGGTCCGCTTCTTCGACGAGGACTACCCGGCGGTCCGCGCCGACCTCGAACCGATGTGGGAGCCGGCGACGACGGCCGCGCCCGCGATCGACCCCGACGAGGACTACGCGCTCGACAAGAACGCCTACGACTTCTTCCGGCCCGTCGGGGCCAACCTGCTCGGCCGCACCGAGGAGTTCCACGGCTGGGTGGAGGCGCGCAGGCGCACCGAGACCTGGCAGTACTCCCGGGTCCTGGAGGCCGCGCCCGGCGGGTTCGCGACCATCACCAACGACCTGAGCAAACCGGCCAGGGGCATCAACTTCAACTCCCAGGACTACCTGTCGTTCAACGCCCACCCGGAGATCCGGGAGGCGGCGGTGCGGGCGATGCGCGACTTCGGCCCGCACAGCGCCGGGTCGCCGATGGTGCTGGGCAACACCCGCATCTCCGACGAGCTGGAGGTCGCCCTCGGCGAGCTGGTCGGCCTGGAGCACGTCACGCTGTTCTCGAACGGGTGGTCGGCGGGGTTCGGCACGGTCACCGGGCTGGTCCGCCAGGAGGACCACGTCCTCATCGACCGCCTCGCCCACTCGTGCCTGCAGACGGGCGCGCGTGCGGCGACCAGGAACATCACCCGCTACACCCACCTCGACGTCGAGGCGGTGCGCACCCACCTGGCCCGGATCCGCGCCACGGACACCCACAACGGGATCATGGTCATCACCGACGGCCTGTTCTCCGTGGACGCCGACTGGCCGGACCTCGTCACCCTCCAGGAGGTCTGCCACGCCTACGACGCGACCCTGCTGGTCGACGTCGCCCACGACCTCGGCTCGATGGGCCCCGGCGGCACCGGCGTCCTGGGCATGCAGGACATGCTGGGCAAGGTCGACCTGGTCATGGGCGCGTTCTCCAAGACCTTCGCCTCCAACGGCGGCTTCGTCGCGGCCGGGTCGCCCGCGGTGAAGCAGTACATCAAGATGTTCGCCGGGTCCCACTTCTTCTCCAACGCCCTGTCCCCCATGCAGACCGCGGTGGTGCTCAAGGCGGCCCAGATCATCCGCACCGACGAGGGCGACGCCCTGCGCGGGCGGCTGTTCTCCGCGATCCACGCCCTGCGCGACGAGCTGACCACGCGCGGGTTGACCTGCATGGGCTCGCCGAGCCCGATCGTGCCGGTCCTCATCGGGAACGAGAAGCTGGCCCGGACGGTCAACCGCCTGCTGTTCGACCGGGGGGTGCTCGCGTTCATGGTCGAGTTCCCCGTCACCCCGACCGGCGCCTCGCGCTTCCGGTTGCAGGTGCAGGCCGCGCACGAGCCGGAGCAGGCGAGGGAAGCCGCGCGCATCATCGACGAGGCCCTGCGCGACGCGAAGGAGCACCTGTCCAGCGCGTTCGGCAACTCGTTCTGACGGGACGGGGGGTCGCGGCGAACGCGAGCGCCCCCCCCCCGCCGGAAAACCGGGAGGCGGGGACCCTGTCGAAGGGGGGGGTTCCTCCGGCTCGTCTTGCGCCTCGCCCCCCCCGGCGACCAGGGGGGT
>NZ_JBVJVK010000044.1:26835-29908 GCF_055603705.1 Actinosynnema sp. NPDC037264
GGGAAGCCGGGGGCGGCGGAGAAGGTTCCTGGCAGGGGGGGGGGAGCCGCTTTTCGATTGTTTCCGCCGCTTTGTTCGGGGGGGGGGGCTCCGGGCCCCCCCCCCCCCCCCCCTCCCCCGGCCGGAAGCCCGGGATGCGGAGCCCTTGCCGAAGTGGCGGGTCCCGCCGGCTAGTCGTGCGCCTCGATCGCCTGGACGGCCGGGGGCGTGAACCGCGACGCCAGCTCGGCGTTGACCTCCACGTGGCGCAGCAGGAACGCCCGCTCGTCCAGCCGCTTCCGCCTCAGCCAGCCGGTGACCTCGTCGTTGCACTTGCTCGCGTTGCACGACCCGCACGCGGGCACGATGTTGTCGAGCGTGTAGCGCCCGCCGCGCGACAGCGCCTGCACGCAGTCCTTCTGGAGCGGCACCCCGGTCGACCCGCAGTAGGCGCAACCACCCCACGCCTCCTTGAGCGCCGCCCACTCCGCCACGGAGAGGTCGTGCTCGACGCGCTCCATCCGGCGCTTCCGCTTGCGCGCCGCACGCGCCCTCCTGCTGCCACCGACGGCCATGCGCGAACCTTACGCTCCGTCACCCCTCCGGCGCGGGCAGCCCCACCGCGGCCTCCGGGACACGACCGGAGGGATCGCGGCCGGAACGCGGCCACGATCCCTCCCGTCGGACGCCCTGGGTCAGGAGGCGGGCATCATGACCTTGTCGATGACGAAGACGGTGGCGTTGGCGGTGGGGATGTTGCCGCACAGCACCTTCGAGCCGTTGACGGTGATGTTGTCGCCGGAGCCCTCGACCTTGAGGGTGCCGCCCTGGACGGTGGGCAGGCTCGCGGAGGACACGATGCCGTCCCTGTCCATGCGCTGCGGCACGACGTGGTAGGTCAGGATGGTCGTGAGCTTGGCCTTGTCGGCCAGCACGGCGTTGAGCGCGTCCGCGCCGAGGGCGTCGAACGCGGGGTCGTAGGGCGCGAAGACGGTGTAGCCGGCGTCGCCCTTGTTGAGGGTGTCGACGAGGCCGGCGGCCTTGACGGCGGCCACGAGCTTGGTGAGCAACGGGTTGTTGCTCGCGGCGGTGGCCACCGGGTCGTCGACCATGCCGTCGAGGGAGCCTTCGGTGTCCGCGGGCAGGCTCGCACAGCCGGCGCCGAAGACATCACTGGTCCGGGTGACGCCGTCGCTCATCGCCTCGGTGGTGGTCGTGGTCGTCGGAGCCGCCGCCGACGTCGTGTTCGACGCGGCCGGTTCGCTGCTACAGGCGGTGACGGAGATCAGTGCCGCGGCGAGGACGCCGATCGCGGACGCGAGCCGGGTGTTGCGCATGAGGGGTGCTCCTTTGTGGACGATGCTCGGAACGAGGGCTCCGAGGCTTGTCACGAGTGGTTCGGCGCCGTCGCCGCGTCGGATTGGCGGACCGGCGGGAAAGTTCGGACTTCCCGGGTCGCGGCTGGTCAAGGCCGGGTGGTGAACACGATCGTGTGCCAACCGGAAGCGCCGTCCGGGATCGGTTCGGCCCGCTCGCCGGTCTGGGTGTGGCCGGTGCGGTCGGTGGCCCGCACTTCCAGCGTGTGCGACCCGGCGGGCAGGTCCAGCTCGACTCGCCACATCCGCCACGTGTCGACGTCGACCTCCGTGCTCAGGGTCGTGGCCTGCCAGGGACCTCCGTCGACGCGGACCTCGACCTTGTCGACGCCCCTGTGCTGCGCCCAGGCGACCCCGGCGGCGACGAACCTCCCCGCGGGCACCTGCTCGAAGGCCTTCGGCCGGTCGACGCGGGACATGGTCTTGATCGGGGCACGGCGCGCCCAGTCGCGTCGGACCCAGTAGGCGTCGAAGTCGGCGAACGTGGTGAGTTCGGCGTCGACCAGCCACTTGGTCGCCGAGACGAACCCGTACAGGCCGGGCACGACCATGCGCACGGGGAAGCCGTGCTCGACCGGGAGCGGTTCGCCGTTCATCCCGATGGCCAGCAACGCGTTGCTGCCGGGCCTCATGATGTCCTCGACAGGGGTGCCGCAGGTCCAGCCGTCCACGCTGCGCGTCGCGAGCTGATCGGAGCCCGGCCGCACGCCCGCCTCGGCGAGGATGTCGCTCAGGGACACGCCGATGAAGTCGGCGGTGGAGATGTAGGGCCCACCGACCTCGTTGGACACGCAGCAGAGGCTGATCGTCTTCTCCACCAACGGCCGGTCCAGCAGGTCGTCGTAGGTGAGCACGAGCTCGCGGTCGACCATGCCGTGCACGCGCACGCGCCAGTCCCGCGCCCGGACCCTGGGCACCGACAACGCGGTGTCCACCCGGTAGAAGTCCGCGTTGGGCGTGATGAACGCGGGCGTCCCGTCCCGGGCGAAGTCCGCGCCCGCCGGGATGGGCGGTGCGCTCACGTCGGGGGTGAGGCGGATCGAACGGCGGGACGCCTCCACGTCGACCCGACCACCGATGAGCTGGCCCGCGGCGGCGGTCGCCCCGGCCGCGGCCGCGACGGCGGTGGAGGTGAGCAAGAAGCGGCGGCGGCCCAGGCCGGGCACCTGCCAGTCCACCGGACGCGTCCCCTCACCGTCCACAGCGGCTTCCGCCGAACGGGGCGCGAGCCGGTGCAGCCACCGGAAGACCAGGACGCCGACGAGCAGACTGACCAACGGGGCCAGTGCGGCCGCCGTGCCCAGGGTGGGCCGGGCCAGCACCGCCGCGAGGCCGACCACGCCGAGCCCGACCGCCAGGATCGTCCCCGGCAGCGGGCTCCGGCGGGACAGCAGCCCGGCGAGCGCCGCGGCGACGGCGATGACGAACGCCATGCCCGCCAGCAGGACGGCTTTGTCGTCCTCGCCGAACGTGCGGATCGCGAAGTCCTTCACCGGGTGCGGTGTCAGGTCGATCGCCGTGTTGCCCACGGCCAGGAACGGCGAGGCGAGCGGGTCGACGACCGCGGCGACGAGGTGCCCGGCGGCCGAGGCCGCCGCCACCGCGATCAGGCCCGGGGGGGGGAGAAAGTCCAACACGCCACGCAGACCCCCGTGGGCCCCCTCTCCCTCCCCGGGTGTTTTTTCGCTCAAGGCTCGGCGCACGCAGAAGGAGGAGGG
>NZ_JBVJVK010000044.1:29918-76793 GCF_055603705.1 Actinosynnema sp. NPDC037264
TGTTAACCAGGGCAAGGAGGGGCGGGGTGCTGGCCCCCCCCCCCCCCCCCCCCCTCCCCCCCCCCCCCCCCCCCCCCGCCACCGCGATCAGGCCCGTCGCGACCGCCGCCCACAGCGGCAGCCGCGACGTGCCGGGATCCGCGTGCCTGCGCGTGGTTGTGTTCACACCAGGTGTTCGACGCCGACGACGTCGCGGATTGGCCTTCGCGGCCGGACTTCCTCAGACGAGTGGAAGGACCACCACGGTCGGCGTCGTGGGCCGGGGGGATCCGCCCCTCGGCTCCACGGTCAGCCCCACGGCCTCCCGGCCGGTGAAGCCGCTCGCCAGCAGGGGGTCGGCCTGCCCGTCGGACGACGTGAGCAGCCCGGCCGGCCGCGGCCCGTCGGCGCCGATCAACCACAGCTGGTAGGTGCGGTCCTCGGGCAGTCGCGGCAGGCCGTGGGCGAGGAAGAGCACTTCGCCGTGGGCGGAGGACGCCACCACGGTGCCCGTGCCGCCGCCCGTCACCTCACCGCGGACGAGCTTGGCGTCCGGCGCGGCCAGCAGGTCGGCCATCCGGCTGTGGTAGCCGTCGACCTGTTGCAGCGCTTGCAGGTCCCGTTCCAGGCGGCGGTTGGCGTCCGCGCCCTGGATCCCCAGCGTGACGGCGACCGCGATGCCCGCCGCGGCGGCGAGCGCGGCGGTCCGGCGCCACCACACGCCCGCGGCCCCCGGCGGCTCCGGTCCGATGGGGACGGTCTTCGCCCGGACGTCGGCCTCCGGCGGGAGTTGGCGGGTGTCGGCGATGGCGGTCATCACCCGGTCGCGCAGGTGCCGAGGAGGTTCGACGGTGGCCGCACCGGCCAGCAGCGCGGTGGTCTCGCGCAGTTCGGCGGTCTCCCGCACGCAGGCCGTGCAGTGCGCGAGGTGGTCGTCGAAGGCGCGGCGCTCGGTGTCGGAGACGGCGTCGAGCACGTAGGCGCCGATCAGCGCGTGGGTGTCGTCGGTCACCGGTTCACCCCCAGGCAGTCGCGCAGCCTGATCAGGCCGTCACGCATCCTCGTCTTGACCGTGCCCAGCGGGATGCCGAGCACGGAGGCCGTCTCCGGGTAGGTGTAGCCCCGGAAGTAGCCGAGCAGGATGGACTCCCGCTGCAAGTCGGTCAACGTCGCCAGGCACCTCCGCACCTGCCGCTGCTCGATGCGCGCGGCGACCTGCTCGCTGACCGCGTCGAACGGCGTCTCCACGTCACGGCGGGCGGCCACGTCCTCCCGCCGGGTCGCGGCCTGCGCGGAGCGGACCCGGTCCACCGCACGGCGGTGCGCCATCGTCATCACCCACGCCGACGCGCTGCCCCGCGCCGGGTCGTACCGGGCGGCGGTGCGCCACACCTCCACCAGCACCTCCTGGGTGACCTCCTCGGACTGCGCGTGGTCGCGCAGGATCCGCCGGACGAGGCTCAGCACCTTGCCCGCCAGCACGTCGTACAACCGCTCGAACGCCCTCTCGTCACCGCGCGCCACCAGGCACAGCAACTCCTCGGCCGAGGCGTCACCCGCCTCACCGACACCCGCCACCGCTCGGAGCTCGTGCTCACGCCCTGCCATCGCGTCCTTCCCGATCGACCGGTCCACGACAGGCATTCGTCGCCGACCGCCCTTCGGTTCGGTCCCGCTCACGTGAGGGCACGCTGTTATCGCTAACAATTACCGAACCGCCGACCCTGCAGCCTTGTCGGGCACGAACCGGGTGCGCTACGGTGCATCTGGGAGCGCTCCCAAACTCCCTCCCCCGGCACCTGGCGACGACCACCACGCACCCTGCTCGCAAGGAGACGAAGCATGGCTCTACGTGCGCAATGGAGATCCAGGTCGCTCTCGTTCCACCGCGGACTCGGCCCGGCGCCCTTCGCGACCGCCGATCAGCGCATCTAGGAACACCTCCGCTCGACCACTTCGGCGCTTGTCGACCGCCATCGACTCAGCATTGTTCCGCCTCGGTTTGTTAGCGATAACAAGGCGTTTTGCCTGGCAATCCGCGAGAGGAAGACCATGCGAGATCACCTTGCGACGACAAGGGGCGCGGTCCGCCGCCGGCGACGGCCACCGGTGTGGGTGGCGGTGCTGTCGGTGCTCGGCACCGTTGCCCTGACGCCCGTCGCGTCGGCCGCCACGGTCGACACCACCGCCTCGTACGTGCTGGTCAACCGCAACAGCGGCAAGGCGCTGGAGGTGTACGGACGCGCCACCGCCGACGGGGCCAGGATCTCCCAGGCCACCCGCAGCGACGGCGCCTGGCAGCAGTGGCAGTTCGTCGACTCCGGCGGTGGCTACTACCGCATCCGGTCGAAGCACAGCAACAAGGTCCTGACCTTCCTGTCCACCGCCGACCGCGCCGGACTGGTGCAGAGCACCGACCTCGACCGCTCCGGCCAGCGGTTCCGGTTGGCCGACTCCGCCGGCGGCCACGTGCGCCTGCTCAACCGGGCCAGTGGCAAGGCCGTGAGCGTGCTGGGCTCCTCCACCGCCGACGGCGCCCGGATCGTCCAGCTCCCCGACACCGGTGGCGCCGGCCAGCAGTGGCAACTGGTCAAGCTCGGCGTCGACACCACGCCGCCGACCGCGCCGGCCGACCCCCGCACCTCGAACCTGACGTGCACCGGGGTGACGTTCTCGTGGTCGGCGTCCGCGGACGACACCGCCGTGGCGTTCTACGACGTCTACCACGACGGACAGCTCATGACCTCGGTGCCGGGCACGGCGCTGTCGGCCGACCTCACCGTCGCACCGGGCGCCACCTGGGGCCTGTACGTCAACGCCCGCGACGCCGCGGGCAACGTGTCCCAGGCCAGTTCCACGGTCACCATCACCGTGCCGCAGTGCCAGGCCGACACCGAGCCACCGAGCACCCCCACCGACGTGACGGCGACCGCCGCGGGCACCACGGTCACCGTGCGGTGGACCCCGGCCACCGACAACATCGGCGTCGCCGGCTACGAGGTCCTGCGCGACGGCACGCAGGTCGGCTCGGTCAGCGGCGCGTCCACGACCTCCTTCACCGACAGCGGCCTGGCCGCGGAGACCCGCTACCAGTACCAGGTGCGGGCACGGGACGCGCAGGCCAACCGCTCGGCGGCGAGCACGGCGGTCGCGGTCACCACGGGCAGCGCGTGCGCCACGGCGCTGTGCTCGGTCACCCGGGTCACCACCGAGACCGACCTGCCCTGGGGCCTGACCACGCTGCCCGACGGGCAGGTGGTCTTCGGCCGCCGGGACGCCTTCGAGATCGTCCGGCTCGACCCCGCCACCGGCACGAAGACCAGCCTCGGGCGCGTGCCGGGCGCGGCGGGCACCGACGGCGAGGGCGGGGTCCTGGGCCTGGCCGTGGCCGCCGACTTCACGGCCGACCCGTGGCTCTACGTCATGCACACCACCTCGACCGACAACCGGGTGGTGCGCATCCGCTACACCGACGGCGCGCTCACGGGCACCCCGCAGGTGCTGCTCACCGGCATCCCGCGCAACAAGTACCACAACGGCGGCAGGCTGCGGTTCGGGCCGGACGGCAAGCTCTACATCGCCACCGGCGACGGCCAGAACGGCGACTGGGCCCAGGACCGCGCCAACCTCGCCGGCAAGGTCCTGCGGATCGACCCCGACGGCACCGTCCCCTCGGACAACCCCTTCGGCACCCCCGTGTGGAGCTACGGCCACCGCAACCCCCAAGGCCTGGCCTTCGACTCCCAGGGCAGGCTGTGGGAACAGGAGTTCGGCAACTCCGTCATGGACGAGACCAACCTGATCGTCCGCGGCGGCAACTACGGCTGGCCCACGTGCGAGGGCACCACGGGCGACTGCGACGAACCCGGCTTCATCGCGCCCAAGCACACCTACCCCGTCGCCGAGGCCTCGTGCAGCGGCATCGCCGTGGTCCGCGACGCCCTCTACATCGCCTGCCTGCGCGGAGCGCGGCTGTACCGAGCCGAGATCTCCGGTGACGACCTGACCAACGTCCAGCAGTACCTCAACGGCACCTACGGACGGCTGCGCACCGTGGAACCGTCCGCCGACGGTGGGCTCTGGCTGACCACCAGCAACCGCGGCGACAAGGACAGCATCGCCGGCAACAGCAACGAGAGCATCCTCAAGGTCCAACTCGGACGGTGAACCGGCCGCCGGGTCGGGGCGACCGTCCCGACCCGGCGCCTCCTCGATCCCGCGATCGACCGGGACCAGCCCCGTCCAGGAGACGAAGGAGTCGCCATGACGCACCGCACAGCATCACGCCACCGGCGCACGCGGACGCTCACGGCGGTGGCGATCGCCCTCGCCGGCGCCGTCGTGCCCGCCACCTCCGCCGACGCCGCGACGACCTCGCCGTGCACCCCGGGCGCGTCCTACGGCCCGCCGTTACCGACCCGTGCGGTGACGGCCCAGCTCATCCGGGGAGGGTTCAACTTCCTCGAAGGCCCGACGTGGGACCGGCGGACGGGCACCTTGCTGCTGTCGCACATGCAGCGCCCCACCGGCCCGCAGGGCGTGCAGCCGTCGTCGGTGCTCCGGCACACGCCACCGGCCACCTTCGAGACGTTCATCGCCGAGTCCGGCAGCAACGGCCTCGCGGTCTCGCCCGACGGCACGCGGTTGCTCGCCGCCACCCACGACAACCGCACGCTCTCCTCCTACAGCCTGACCGACCGCAGCCGCACGACCGTCGCGGCCAACCACCTCGGCCGCGCCTTCAACTCCCCCAACGACCTGACCACCGGCCCGGACGGCACCACGTACTTCACCGACCCGAACTACCAGCGCGCCAACCGCGCCGACGAGCAAGGCGGTCGAACCGCCGTCTTCCGCGTCCGCGACGGCGTGGTCGGCCTCGTCGACGACACGCTGCGACAGCCCAACGGCATCGTCCTGTCACCCGACGGCAAGACGCTCTACGTCGGGGCCACCGCCGACAACACGATCGTGAAGTACACCGTCAACCCCGACGGCACCACCGGCGGCCGCACGACGTTCGCGAGCATCCGCACGCCCGACGGCGCGACCGTCGACTGCGCGGGCAACCTGTACTGGGCGTCCTACGACGAGGGCCTCGTCCACGTCTTCTCCCCGTCGGGCGAACGGCTCGGCGCCATCTCCGCCGGCCGCAACAGCACCAACGCGGCGTTCGGCGGGCCGGACGGGCGGACGCTGTACATCACCTCCGGTGTCCCCGGCGGGTTCGGCCTCTACCAGACCTACCTCAACGTGCCCGGGAACCCGTACTGAACCCGAGCCTCACGGCCTCGCCGACGTGGCCCGCGCGACGTCGTTGTACCCGTGGTCGGCACGGGCGACCCGCAACGGCACGCCCGCCCGCACGTCGGCGAGCACCCCGGCCTCCATGGCGGCCACCCGCGTCACGGTGTCGACCACCTCGGCCACGAGGTCGGCCGGCACGACGACGACACCGCTGCCGTCGGCGGTGACGAGGTCGCCGGGGCGCACGGTGATCCGCTCCCCCTCGGCGCCGATGGTCACCGGCTCCTGGGTGGCCGCCATGCGCACGCGGTTCTTGCCGGAGCGCATGAACGCGCCGTGCGCCCACACCGAGTAGTCGAGCGCGCGGATGCCGTCGACGTCGCGGCAGTAGCCGTCGATCACGGTCCCGGCGACGCCCCGGGCCACCGCGACCTCGGTGAGGATGTCGCCCCACACCGTGCAGCGCGGGCCGTGGTTGGCGAGCACGACGACCGAGCCCGGTGGCACGTCGTCGACGTAGTCCGCGGCGGCGGCGCGCTCGCCCTCGGCCACCGGCTCGAAGGTGACGGTGAACGCGGGGCCGACGACCACGCCGGAGCCGGACTGGCGCGTGGGGCCCCACAGCGCGCCCGACACGCCCAGGACGTCCAGCGCGTCGCTGACCGCCGACGTGCCGAACGCCGCGAGCCCACGGCCGACGTCCGTCATGAGCCGTCGCCGATCACGTGCACGGCCAACTTCCGGCCTCCCTGGAAGATGTTGACCTTGGCGTGGCGGCTCGCCTTCGACCCGAAGCCGGCCACCTGGCCGCCGAGCAGGTACGTGTCCAAGCTGATCGGCATGGCCTGCACGTGATCCGAGCCGGCCTCCACCACGGGGTAGCCGGTGGGCGCCACCCGCCGCTGCACGAGGTGCCCCGCGCGCAGCCCGGCCGCGACGGCGTCGCGCCACGCGTCCGGAGCGCAGTCGTGGCCGATGGTCACGCCGTCGCCCCTGATGTCGTACGGCTGCTTGAGCACGAACTCGCGCGGGTCGGCGAGCAGCCGGTCGACCAGCGGGCCGCCGTCGTCGTCGACCGCGGCCGGGGTGAGCTTGCGCGACCACGGCAGCAGCTCGGCGACCAGTGCTCGTTCGTCGGCGGTGAACAGGTCGGCGAACTCGGGCTGCTGCACGAACGCCAGCGTCAGCTTGTTCTCCGCGACGTACCGCGCGCCGAACGGGTTCACGTGCACCATCGCGGTGTCCCGCACGGCGTGCGCCCACCGGTCGACGAAGGCCGGGTCGGCGCAGTGCGGCAGCCACGACACCGTGTTGACCTTGTTCCAGCACAGGTCGACGGCCTTGCCGTCGAACCGCACCCGGTCACCGTCGACCTCGATCGCGCGCGGGTCGGCGAGGAACGCGTCCACGCCGGCGGCCCGCAGGCACTCCACCAGCTCGACGCTCTCCGCGCTCGGGGCGCCCGCGCGCTGGAGGACCGCGATGTGCGACGGGTCGGCGCAGCGGCCCGCGTCCCGTTCGGCGGCGGCACGCGCGGCGGCTCGCAGCGCGTCGAGGAAGCGGTGCTCGCCGGTGTACGTCATCGCGCTCGGCGAGCTCGACCGGATCCGGGCGACCACGTCGTTGATCCGCGCGGTGAACAGGGTGCCCGCGGGCGAGTCGGCGTTGTTCTCCAGCACCCGCAGCCGTTCCGAGCCCGCCTCCAGGTAGCCGTCGAGCCGGCACACCCACGGCGCGTCGCCCACCGCGCGGTCGGCGTCGACCAGGAGGTCGGCGGCCGGGCCGAGCCGGTAGAAGTCGCGCACCTCCGGCCGCGCCCGGTACAGCGCGACGACCTTGCCGAGCAGGTCGACGTAGCGGGTCAGCAGCGGCGCGAGCCGTTCGGCCCGATCGGCGCGGACCAGCACCGGCACCGGCGAGAGCGGGAACTCCTTGTTCCGGAACACCGGTCCGGCGGCCACCGCGCGCTCGGTGGCCGTGCGGGTCTCCGCCGGGCGCGCCACCGCGTCGTGGGTGGCGAGCAGGGCGGCCGGCCAGTCGATCAGACCGGTGACGCTCACGACGGCCGACCCGGCAGGCCGAGGTCGACCCCGGTCGGCACGGCGGCGCCACGCGCCTGCGCGAAGTACGCGTCCACCAACGCCTTCGTGACCGGGCCGGACGGCCAGCCGCGCAGGGGCACGCCCGCGACCTCGCGCACCGGGCCGAACTCGATGCCCGTCCCGCACAGGAAGACCTCGTCGGCCGCGGTGAGCCGCTCCTCGGTGACCGCGTCCTCGACGGCCTCGTGGCCGAGCGCGGCCGCGGTCGCCAGCACCCACGCCCGCGTGACACCGGGCAGGACGTGGTCGGAGAGCCTGGGTGTGACGACGCGGTCGCCCTCGACGAGGAACACCGTGGCCGTCGGCGCCTCGCTGATCAACCCGTCGGCGGTGCGCAGCACGCACGAGTCGTAGCCGTCGCGCTTGGCCTGCGCGAGCGCGAGGCGCGGCCCGGCGTAGGCCGAGATGTTCTTGGCGGCGCTGGGGAACACCGCGTCCGAGGGCCGCTGCCACGCGCTGATCCCCAGCCGGATGCCCTCGTGCTCGGCCAGCCAGCGCTTGCGGCCCGACGGCGTGATCGTGACCGTCAACGCGGTCACGGCGGCCTGGCCGATGTCGCCGCCGTTGGCCGCGCTCGCCGCGACCCGGACGTAGCCGTCCGCGTCGATCCGCTGCGCGGCGACGAGCTCGTCGACGATCGCGGGCACGTCGGCCGCGCAACCCTCGTCGAGGCCCATGAGCCGGCACGAGTTGCGCAGCCGGTCGAGGTGCGGCCCGGGCAGCCAGGGCGCGACGCCACCGGAGTCCTGCCGGTAGAGCCGGATCCCCTCGAACACCGAGATGCCGTAGCGCAGCGCGATGCTGCCGACCGGCAGGGTCGCCTCGTCGCGCGGCACGAGCCGGCCCCGGTGGTGGGCAAGCGGCCAGACCGCGTGGCCGTCGGCGGCGAGGGACGTCATGCGGTGTAGCGGAACACCGGCTCCGCCGGGTCGTACGCCGTCCGCAGGATCATGTCGAAGTGGCGGTGCCGCAGTTCGAGCGCGGCGGCCAGCGCGGCGATCGCGTCGCGCCGCAGCTCGGGGGTGTCGCAGTAGCGGCGGAGCAGCTCGCGCGCGGCGGCGGCGTGCTCGTCCTCCAGCTCGCTGACCGCGTCGTCGCCCTCGTCGGCCGAGGCGTGGTGCACGAAGAACTCGTACCCCTTCGCCGGCAGGCCGTAGACGTCGCGCATCACCGAGAGCATGCTCTTGCCGCCCTGGTCCACGATCGGCGGCTGGCCCTCCATCAGCAGCAGCACCGACGCGACGCCCTGGGTGAAGTGGGTCTCGGTGTTGCAGACCCGCACGTTGTGCTCGACGACCGCCGCGGTCTCCGGCACGACCGGCGCGTCGGCGAGCTCGTCGGCGGTGACCCCGACGGCCGCGCCGAAGTCGGCGAACGTGTCCAGGTGGCGGCCGGAGCCCGACAGCCTGCCGGTCTCCTCCTCGTAGATGTTCTCCACGAGCAGGACGCGCAGCCGGTGGTCCTCGATCCGCGAGGCGATGCCCAGGATGTTGCGGGTCCAGAAGCTCTTGATCGGCCAGCGGTGCAGCACGAAGTCGTGCAGCAACCGCCGGGTGGCCTTGCCGGCGAGGATCGTCTGGTAGAGCCCGCTGGTCATCTTCTTGCGCTCGTCGATCATCCGGTCGAGCTCGAGGACGAAGTCACTCATCGGCACCTCCGTGGTCGTTGGCGGGTTCGGCCGGCGGTCGCCCCCGACCGGTCAGCGTCAGGATCGTCGCGTCGAGCCCGTGGGCCGCGACCAGGTCGGAGAAGTGGGCCGCGCCGTCCAGGTTCACGTCGAGCAGCCCGCTGACCACGGTCTTCGAGCCGCCGTCGGCGATCATCCGCAACTGGGTGGCCAGCGTGGTGCGGTCCGCGGCGATCGGGTCGAGCCGCAGCTCCGCGCCGTGCCGCACGATCAGGTGCGCGACGATGACCTCCAGCCGCAGGTTGCCGCCGCCCTTGCCGATGCCCGCGATCGACGCGTCCACCGCGGTCGCGCCCGCCGCCATCGCGGTGGTCGTGTTGACGAACGCCAGCCCGAGGTTGTCGTGCGCGTGGAAGCCCACCGGCACGGGGCTCGCGCCGACCGCCGCGCCCACCCGCTCGGCCACCGAGCCGGGTTCGAGGCTGCCGTTGGAGTCGGCGAGGTAGACGACCTGCGCGCCCGCGTTCGCGCAGTCCTCGACCGCCACGGCGAGCCGCTGGGGGTCGCGCTCGCTGACCCGCGTCAGGTTCATCGCCACGTCCAGACCCGCCGCGCGGGCGGCGGCCACGTACGGCTCGGCCGCCTCGACCGAACCGCCCGTGACGAGCACCCGGACCATGGCGACGCCCCGGTCGGGCAGCTCGGCGATGCGTTCGAGCGGCGCTTCGCCGGGGCGCACCATCACGACGAGCTCCGGTCGCCCGGCCACGGCCGCGAGCGCGTCCAGGTAGGCGGGCGGACAGCTGGCCGTCGGCCGTCCCGGGTCGTGCGCCTGCCGCAGGTAGCCGATTTCCGCGTACGGCACGCCGGCGGCCCCGACGGCGCGCACGATCGACTCGGCTTCGCGGGTGGTCCAACCGTGGTCGTTGAAATAGCCGCCGTCACGCAAGGTCACATCGAGGAGAATGGGCGTCGAATTCACGTTCACCGCGCGGTGCGGCCGGGTGAAAAAGCTTCGGCTGCGCAGAGCACAATCAACCGCCCTTTCGGCCCATCGCCATGGTGGATGACTTCAGCCTAACCGGCCGTCACCTCACGTGGCAACCTTCGGCCACGCACCTCCGGGCATTGACCCGATTGTCGTACCGATTCGACGTCCGGCCGCCGAAAACTCCCTGACCAGCGAATATGGATTAGGACCACGGTCGCCCGCGCAACCGCGCCGGGCCCACCCCGGCCCGACCGATCCGGGCCGACCCGAACCCCGTCAGCCGATTACCGGGGTCGCGCTCCCGGGATGCGGCACTGGTTCACGCCGGCCGCGTGCGCCCTTCGGCGTCACCCCGCTGAGCAATACGGCCGCGACGGCCGCCCATTCCCTTCGACCACCCACAGGATCCCCCTGTTCGAGTTCCGACAGCCCGACGTTAGGCCCTCGATGCGGGCCCGCGGCCCGTTCGCCCTGTTCGGGTCTGTTCCGAACGGGCGGACGGCGGCGGACGCGTTCGGCAACACTCGACCTGACCGCAATTCGGCGGGAACGCGGCGCGAGCGGCGCATTGTGACGTGGCGATCTGGGGAAGTTCTGGGATCCGCCTTGTCGACGGCGGTCGGAGTCGGTAGGCCGGTGTCAGGAGGGGGGACTTCGGGTGGCGGTGTCGTTCGAGTTGCTCGGCGAAGTGCGGATGCTCGTCGACGGAGTCGCGGTCGGCCTCGGGCACGCCCGCCAGCGGTGCGTGCTGGCGGCCCTGCTGGTGGACCCCAACCGGGTCCAGTCACCCGAGTCGATCGCGGCGAAGGTCTGGGCCGACCGCGCTCCCCGGCAGGCGCGCACCACGCTCCACGGCTACGTGTACCGGTTGCGGCAGGCGCTGGGCGGTGTTCCCGGCCTGGTGATCGACCGGACGTCCGCCGGCTACGTGCTCCCCGTCGACCCGGACAGCGTCGACCTCCACCGGTTCCGAAGGCTGGTCGAGCGGTCGCGCTCCGGCGCTGACGCCGAGGCGTTCGCCCTGGTCGAGGAGGCGCTCGGGCTGTGGCGGGGCGAGGCGCTCGGCGGGCTCGACGGCAGCTGGGCCGACGCGGTGCGGCAGGGCCTCGACCGCGAGCGGTGGTCGGCGACGGCCCACCGCAACGACCTCGCGCTGCGGCTGGGACGGCACGAGTCGCTGGTGGCCGAGCTGTCCACGCTGGTGACCCGCGACCCGCTCGACGAACGGCTGGCCGCGCAGTTCATCCTGGCGCTGCACCAGTCCGGCAGGCAGGCCGAGGCGATGGCGCACTACCAGGTCGTCCGACGGGCGCTGTCCGACGAGCTCGGCGCCGACCCCGGTGTCCGGCTGCGCGAGCTGTACCAGCAGATGCTGGTCGGCGAGGTGGCCGCACCCGTGACCGGACGACCGCCCGTGCCGCGGCAGCTGCCGGCCCCGCCACGGCTGTTCGTGGGCCGCGACGACGAGTTGACGTCGATGGACAAGGCGTTGGCGCAACCGGGAGAACCACTCGCGGTCGTCGGGCCGGGCGGCTCCGGGAAGACCGCGTTGGCGTTGCACTGGGCGCACCGGGAGCTGGACCGCTTCCCCGACGGGCAGCTGTACGCCGACCTGCGCGGGTTCGACCCGACGGGCCCGCCGGCGTCGACCTCCGCGATCCTGCTCGGCTTCCTGGACGCGCTCGGCGCCGATTCGCCTCCCGCCGACGTGGACGCCCAGGCCGCGCTGTACCGGAGCCTGGTCGCGGGCCGGCGCCTGCTGGTGGTGCTGGACAACTCGCGTGACAGCGACCAGGTGCTCCCCCTGCTGCCCGGCGGCACCACGTGCACGACGCTGATCACCAGCAGGCACCGCCTGAGCGCCCTCGCCGCCTCGCGGGCTGTGCCGACGCTCGCGCTCGACGTCCTGCCCGACGATGTCGCGCACGCGTTGTTGGCGGGCTACCTGTCGCCGCAACGGATGTCGGCCGAGCCGGAGGCCGTCGCGACCCTGTTGCGGCACTGCGCGGGACTTCCGCTGGCCGTCGGCATCGTGGCCGCGCGTGCCGCCGCGCACCCCGACTTCCCGCTCGCCGCGCTCGCCGACGAGCTGGGCCGGGCCGACGGGCTCGACGGGCTGGACACCGCGGAGTTGAGCACCAGCCTGCGGGCGGTGTTCGCCGCGTCGTTGCGGGCGCTGCCGGCGGACGCGGTGAGGCTGTTCGCGCTGCTCGGCATCGCGCCCGGCCCGGACATCGGCCTGCCGGCGGTGGCCGCGCTCGCCGACGCGCCGGTGACGCGCGTTCGGTCGTCGCTGGAGAAGCTCGAAGCCGGTCACCTGGTGCGGCAGCACGTGCCGGGGCGCTACCGGATGCACGACCTGGTGCGGCTGTACGCCGCCGAACGGGCGCACGGCGAGGAGGCGGCGCTCGCGCGGGTGATCGCCTACTACGTCGGGTCGGGCCTGGCCGCCGAGCGGGTCCTCTACCCGCACGACACACCGGCCGCCGTGTCCTCCGACCAGCCCGGACCGGCCGACGACGGCGCCGCCCTGGCCTGGCTGGCCACCGAGTACGTGTGCGTGACCGCCGCTCAGGAGGCCGCCGCACGGGTCGGCGACCACCCCGCGGTGTGGCGGCTGGCCTGGGCCCTGGACACCTTCCAGCGCCGCCAGGGTCACCTCCACCACGACCAGATCACCGTGTGGCGGGCCGGGCTGGCAGCCGCGGACGCCGCCGACGACCTCGACGCCCGCGCACTGGCGTCGTGGCGGCTGGGAGCCGCCCTCGCCCGTGCCGGCGACATCGACGAGGCGTCCGCGCACCTGGACCGCGCCCTGCTCCTCAGCCGGGAAGCGGACGATCTCTCCGGCGAGGCCGCCGTGCACCAGTCGCTGGCGTGGGTCCGGGAGACCCAGGGCGACGACCGCCGAGCCCTGCGCCACGCGGTGAGCGCCCTCGACATCCTGAGCACCTTGGACCGCCCGATCCGCCAGGCCCACGCCCTCAACCAGGCGGGCTGGTACGCGGCCCGGCTGGACGACCTCGACCGGGCCCGCCGCTACTGCGAGGCCGCCCTGGCCCTGGCCCGCGCGCACGCCGACCGCGACGCGGAGGCGCGGACGTTGGACAGCCTGGGCTACATCGCGCACCGCGCCGGTCACCACGACGAGGCCGTGGCGCACTACGAGCTGGCCCTCGCGCGCTTCGAGGACGTGGGCGCGACCTACGACTACGCCGACACCGTCGAACGGCTGTCCGACGCCCACGCGGCCGGAGGTCGCCGGGACGAGGCCCGCGAGCACCGGCTCAAGGCGCTGACCCTGTTCCTGCACCAGCGCCGCACCGCCGACGCCGATCGCGTGACGCTGACCATCGAGGACGCCACGTGAGCCGAGGTGGCGCGGCCGGGCGTGGTGAGCGAGCAGGCGTCCGGCGTGACGTCGCCCGAGCGGGTCCGGCCGTCAGCTGTCGGGCAGCTTGATCGACAGGGCGTGGTGGAACACGTCACGCGGGTCCCAGCGCGCCTTGACCTCTTGGAGCCTGCGGTAGTTGTCCTTGTAGTACAAGGCGTGCCACGGGACGCCGGACGTGTTCCACGTCGGGTCGGCGGTGTCGATGTCCGGGTAGTTGATGTACGAGCCGTCGTTCACGCCGTTCGGCACCGGCACGCCTCCGGTGTCCTGGTACATCTCGCGGTACCAGCGCCGGATCCAGTCCATGCTCGCCCGCTCGCGGTCCGGGTCGGTCCAGGTGGCGATGTAGACCGCTTTCATGATGCTGTCCCGCTGGGGCACGGCGGTCGCGTCCGGCGCCACGGTGTTGACCTGGCCGCCGTAGGACACCAACAGCAGCAACGCGCGCTCGTTGTCGTGGTCGGTGCTGGTGAGGTAGGTGTACGCGGTCCTGATCTGCTGGTCGGTGAACCGCTTGCGCAGGTAGGCCGCTTTCGCCTTGAACATCCCGGACTCGTCGGCCTGGCTCAGCGACCCGGCCTCCACCGCCGCCAACCACGGCAGCCGGTGGGGTGGCTGCAACGTGATCGTGCCCGGGACGCCCTCGGTGACCTCCGCCAGGTAGTCGTCCAGCAGCTGGTCGGCGTCGGGCCGGCTTCCGTCCACTGTGGCCACCAGGGCGATCGCACCGGGGTCGGCGCCGGTGTTGCGCCGGCTGACCAGCATCGGGCTGAACAGGCTGGCGTAGCGGGAGCCGGGCGCGCTGTTGCGCTCGTGCCACTCGCCGTAGTTGCGCAGCAGCCGGTGGAACGACTCCTCGGTGACGTCCCGCCAGCTCCACCCGATCGTCGCGCCGAGCGTCACGGCGGGTGGCTTCGGCAGCAGGCGGGTGGGATCGTCGCCGGTGGCGCCGGGCGTGCGCATCCAGTACCGGGTGACCACGCCGAAGTTCCCGCCACCGCCCCCGGTGTGCGCCCACCACAGGTCCCGGTTCGCGTCGCCCGGCTCGCGGGTCGCGACCACCGCCCGTGCCCGTCCGGAACGGTCCACCACGACGACTTCCACGGCGTGCAGGTAGTCCACCACCGAACCGAACTGCCGGGACAGCGCGCCGTACCCGCCGCCCTGGATGTGCCCGCCGGCGGCCACACCGCCGCACTGGCCGCCGGGGATCGTGACGCCCCAGCCGAGGTAGAGCCGCTCGAACACCTCCCAGAGGCTCGCGCCCGGCTCGATCGCGAACGCGTTGCGGCGCCGGTCGAACCCGACCTGCCGCATCGCGGACAGGTCGATGACCACCTCCGCGCCGTCGCCCACGAAGTTCTCGTAGCAGTGCCCGCCACTGCGGACGGTGACCCGCTTGCCCGCGCGCACGGCGTCGTCCACCGCGCGCACGACCTGCTCGGTCGTGGTGGGCAGCCGGAAGTACCGCGGCCGGGGGAAGAACCGCTCGCTCGTCCGGCGCAGCACGAGGTCCTCGTAGCGGGGGTCACCCGGCAGGATCGCGGCCGACTCGAGCCCGCTCCCCTCCGCCGCCACGTCCGCGGTAGCCGGACTCCCGATCAGCGCCGCACCTCCCAGAGCCGCGGTGCCGGTGATGAACCCACGACGGGTAGGACCAGACATCCTCGTCCAATCTGTTCGTTGGTGTGCCGGGGAAAACGCTAGGAGCGGCCGGTCGGCGAGACCACCTGCAGAGGCCGACTGTCAGGGAACCAGCAGGAAACCGTCAGGTTCGCGCACCGGCGGTGCGCCGCGCGGACCCGGCAGGATGGTGTGATGGAGGACGTGGATCGCATCCTGGTGGTGGACGACGACCCGGGCCTGCGGGAGCTGTTGCTGTCGGCGCTGCGGTTCTCGGGGTTCGAGGTCGAGGCGGTCGGCGACGTGCCCGCCGCGCTGGCCGCGATCGGGGCGCGCACGCCCGACGCGATCGTGCTGGACGTGATGCTGCCCGGCACGAACGGCTTCGACCTGCTGCACCTGCTGCGCTCGCGGGAGGTCCACGTGCCGGTGATGTTCCTGACCGCGCGCGACGAGGTGGACGACCGGGTGCGCGGGCTGCGCCTCGGCGGCGACGACTACCTCACCAAGCCGTTCCACGTGGTGGAGGTCGCCGCACGGCTGGAGGCGCTGCTGCGGCGTGCCCGCCGCGTGCCGCCGGTGGTGCCGGAGGGCGTGTGGCGCTGCGACGACCTGGAGCTGGACGAGGTGCGGCACGTGGTGACCAGGGGCGGGCAGCCGGTCGAGCTCTCCCCCACCGAGTTCCGGCTGCTGCGCTACCTGTTGATCAACTCCGGGCGGGTGGTCTCCAAGGCGGACATCCTGGACCACGTCTGGCAGTACGACTTCGGCGGCAACGCGAGCGTGGTCGAGCGGTTCATCTCCAACCTGCGCCGCAAGATCGACTTCGGCGGGCCGTCGCTGATCCGCAGCGTGCGGGGGTTCGGGTACAGCCTGCGGCCGGTGCGGCCGTGAAGCGGCCGTCCCGGTGGCGGCGCGCCCTCGTCCTGCTGCTCGCCGGTCCGGAAGCCGCGGTCGCCGTGGCGGTCAAGCAGGCGTTCGACGCCCAGCGGCGCGCCCAGGACCGGCTGCGCAGCTTCGTCGACGACGCGGGCCACGAGCTGCGCACGCCGCTGGCGACCGTGCAGGGCTGGATCGACCTGTACGTCCAGGGCGCGCTGACCGACCCCGACCAGCTCGACCACGCCATGGCGCGGATGCAGGCGGAGGTGGGCCGGATGCGGCTGCTGGTCGACGAACTGGCGCTGCTGGCCCACCTCGACGCGGCCCTTCCGCTCGACCGCGAGCCGGTGGACGTGGTGGCCCTGGCGGGCGAGGTGGTGGGTGACGCGCGGGTCGTCTGCCCCGACCGGGTCATCACCCTGCGCGGGGCGGCGGAGGCGGTCGTGCGCGGGGACGGCGCGCGCATCCAGCAGGTGCTGCACAACCTCGTCGGCAACGCGGTGCAGCACACCCCGCCCGGCACACCGGTCACGGTCACCGTCAGCTCGCACGACGCGGACGTCGTGATCGCGGTACGTGACGAGGGCGACGGGATCGGGCCGGAGCACCTGGCGCACGTCTTCGAGCGCTTCTACCGCGCCGACCCCGGCCGCAGCCGGGCCGGCGGCGCCTCGTCGGGCCTGGGCCTGGCCATCGTCGAGGCGATCGTGACCGCGCACGGCGGCACGGTCGGCGTCACCTCGGCGCCCGGGCAGGGCACCACCGTCCGGGTCACGTTCCCCCTCGACCGCGCTACGTGACCGGACGCCGCCTCGTCAGGAGCTCTGCTCGTCCGAAGAGGACGACATGTCCTCCAGGTTCCCCAGTGCGGCGGCGGAGAGCTGGTTCTGCCCGGCCAACGCCGTGTTGTAGACCTGCGCCCCGTGCTCCTGGGCCAGCGGGAACAACTCCCTGAACCGCTGCCACCCGCCACCGGTCGCCCCCACCTCGTCCAGGGCGCTGCACGCGGCCTTGACAGCACCCGGCGTCCTGGCGTTCTCGGATTCGCGGATGAGCCCGTAGAGCACGGCGGCGGCGCGCTTCTCCGTCGCGGTCATGGCGGCGAGGACGGCCTGGTCCAGCGCCCGGCCGCGCAGGGCTTCCGCGACGAGCGGCAGGTGCTGCTGCTGGAGCTGGGCGAACACCTCGACGTAGAACGTCCCGACGGACGAGGACCGCGGGTGCTGCCGGTTGTTGGACGTGATGTACCCCTGGTGCCCGTACCCCGATTGCACCGTGTAGTTCCCGAACGGGCTGGTCCCCTGGCCGGGCTCGACGCGCGACGCCTGCCCGCGCTCCACCTCCCGCTGGTTCGCCCTCCGCAACCGGCTCAACCCGTCCATCGGCTTGTCCTCCAGCGGGCCCTGCCCCGTGCCGCCCTCGGACGTGCGCTGGACGGCCACCGGCTCGAGCGCCGCCGCGACGGCCGCGTTCCCGACGGTGCGCTGCAGGGCGAGCACCGCGTTCGGCGTCATCGGCCGCCCCCCGGCAGGCGGGGCGTCGGCAGTGCTCGGCGGGTGCACGTGCCCGGCGTGCGCGTCCTCCCGTTCCGGAGGCCGAACGTGCTTGCGCATCCACATCACCTCGTTTCGTCAGGGCCGGCAGCGGCGCACCGACAGCGGGTCAGCCGTTGTCCCACGCTCCGGGAGCACGGGGGTCCTCGGCAACGGTCGCAAGGGCAAGCCACGGGCAGACCCGCTGCCCGTGCCGCCAGACGGCCGGGAGCAGTGGCCCGGTCGGCGAGGACCTGGGACGATCGAGGCATGCGACCCGCCACCACCTCCGGAGCCGTCACCGCGAGCCGTCGCCGAGGCGTGCAACTGGTCACCGGCACCGCCGTCGTGGGCGGCTTGTGGTCCGCGGCCGCCCCGTGGTGGGCGTGGGCCGTCCTGCTGTCGTGTCTGCTGCTGCTGGCCACCGGCTTGCGCCGGATGAGCCCGACGGAGCTCCTGACCAAGTGCAGCGGCTAACGGCCGGCTGCACGTGATCGATCGCCGGCCGCCGGGAACCCCCCGCTCGGGAGGTCGCTGACCGGACCGGTCGACGGCGTCCTCAGACCGGCGGGAACTCTATTCGATCTCGATCAAGTCGATGCCGTACCCACGCCGCACGCTCTCCACAAAACGCCTCGATCCACCGTTCACCATGCCCCGAGCCCACCAGAATTCCTTCGGAATCCCAGGGAAAACGTCCGCCGTCAGAAGTGCGCGAAATCGTGAATCGATCCTCTCCACACGCGCGCGCAGACGGGACATTTCAGGGTGGATCTGCAACTCGACAGAAGCAAG
Organism: Actinosynnema sp. NPDC037264; assembly: GCF_055603705.1. Lineage (NCBI taxonomy): Bacteria > Bacillati > Actinomycetota > Actinomycetes > Pseudonocardiales > Pseudonocardiaceae > Actinosynnema > Actinosynnema sp. NPDC037264. The sequence goes on from NZ_JBVJVK010000044.1 coordinate 48,091, forward strand.
GGCCCGCTCCAAGGCATCCCTCGAGGTGAGATCGTTGAAGTAATCTTCAGCGTCGTGCGGGTAACCCCGCACGCACTCGTCGACGAACCTCGACCACCGCCCCAGGAGCGCGTCCGGAGCAGTGTCCCGCCACCGTCCCGACGCCTTGACGAAGCTGGAGAATTCCTCGTCGAATGCGGCAACACCCGAGTTCATCGGGCCGTCTCCCTCGAGATCGACAGCCGGGTCACGACCAGCACGTGCCCGCCGGCACCACGGCCACCACGACCGAGTTCGACCCCTTCCGCACCCGGAAGACCAACGGCAGGGATCACGGAAGACAAGCGAGTCGCGCTTGGCCTGGAAACAGCTTCGCCAGGACCCCCGTCATCACGATCGGCGGAGGGGTCCTCGTCACAGAGGATCGAACACCCGTGTTCCACGGGAGCGACGAAGCGACGCAACAGTTCACCCACGGTCAGTCCGGGCAGCTCTCGAGCGCCGCGACGAATTCGTCGAACGACGCGGCGACGCGGCGAGGCACCCGGTCCTCGTCGATGTAGGCCACGGACGGCTCGCCGGTCGGGCCGCACTCCGAGTAGTCGAGCATCACGGTGTCGTGGCCCGCCGACGGGGTGTCGCAGATGACCACCCCGATGTCCGGGTAGCCCCACTCCCCCACCAGGTACCGGCTGCCCAACTCCGCCGAATCCACACCCCAGGCGCCGCCGAGGCCCCGCAGCCCGCGGATCTCGAAGTGGTCCGGGGCCCACGACGTCGGGAACGGGGTGGGCAGGCAACGGCGGCGTGGGGTGCCGCCGTTGCGCCGCGCCAGCAACGCGAGATAGGCCCGCGGGAGCCGGACGCCCAGGTGGGCCTCCGCCGCGCGGACCATCCCGTCGGTCAGAGGAGGACCCGTGTAGTACGGGTCCTCCTCGAAGAACGGCTCACTCATGCAGCTTGACCGCGTGCCCTCCCGTGTGGCCCGTGGCGGCGTGGACGTCACGGCGGATCAACTGCATCAGACCACTGTCCTGGTGGTGGTGCCAGGTGTAGTCGGACGGCGTGTTCTTCAGCCCGGCCGCCTCGTTGGCCAGCCGCTCGTCCACCTTCCGGTTGCCGGTCAGCTTGATCCGCACGTCCGGGACCTTCGGGTGGCGCCACTTCGAGAAGTCCGGGAAGCCGTTCTTGTCGAACGGGACCCCGGTCTTCGGGTGCTTGCCGCCGGCCAGGTGCTTGTTGCGGATGACGGGACCACCGCAGTTGTGCACCAGGACGTCGACCGCACCCGCCGCCACGTGGTAGGTGTGCAGTCCGTCGACGGTCAGGTTGTGCACCCGCTGCTGCTGCGTCCACGCCCTGACCGCGACCACCTGGACGTAGGTGCCGCTGCCGGTCCGCAGCAGCGTCCCGACCCGGAGGTCCTTCGCGTCGACCCACGACCCGAGGTCGGCCGCCCAGAACGGGTGGCCGTCGGTGGCGATGACGGCGCCCTTGCCGGCACCGGTGTCGACGGTGATCTCGACCAGGTCCTTCGAGCCGTCGCCGACGATGAGGTCGGTCACCGGTCGGACCTCGGTCACGCCCGTCTCCGGGTCGGTGGCCACGACCAGGTCGCCGACCTCCACCTCGCCGATCGGCTTGCGCGTGCCGTCGGCCATCAGCACCGGCGTCTCCGGGGTGAAGCTGTTGGGCACCGCGCAGGGCACCGACGTGGTGCGCGCCGCCTTGGCCGCGTCACCGCCCTTGTCCGCGGCACGGGCCGTGGCCTGGACGCCTTCGACGACCCGCTCCGCGTCCCGTGCCCGGTCGGCGGCCCGGACCACCTCCACGCCCTTCTCCGCCGCGCGACCGGCCTTGATCAAGGCGCCCGCACCGCCCGGCACGACGGGCAGCACCAGCGCCGCGCCGTCCGCGACGATGCCGACCGCGTCCAGCGCCGCGCCCCACCCGTTGCCCTCGCGGACGTTCTGCACGAAGCTCGCCACGCCGATCCCCAGGCTGATGGCGTCCCACGCGCTCTCCACGTACCGACCGTCGGGGTCGGTGAACTTCACCGGGTTGTTGTGGGCGTAGGTGTAGGCCGCGAGGTTGGCCGGCCGGTGCACGCCGCCCGCGGGCCCGCCGTCGAGGTAGGACTCGATGATCGGGTCCGGGCTCTGCCAGACCTGCGTGCGCGGGTTGTAGTAGCGGGCCCCGTAGTAGTAGAAGCCGGTCTCCTCGTCCAGCTCCTTCGACCCGTACAGGTACGGGACCGGTGTCGGCTGCGCCGGGTGCTCCTGCACCCACGGCTCGCCGAACGCGAAGTACTCAGTGTGCTCGGTCAGGTTGCCGTGCTCGTCGGTGACGTACCCCGACGAGCCGAGGTGGTCGGCGTGGAAGTAGAAGTGGTGGTTCTCGTAGGTGGAGTCGGTCTTGACGGTCTTCGTCGCGATCCGGGTGTCACCGACGAACACGTGCTTGAACGACGTGCCGTTGCGCTCGCTGAACGCCCGGTTGGGGTAGATGTGCTGCGGTCCGGCGTTCTTGACGACCCGGTTGCCCTCGTCGTCGTAGACGTACCTGACGGTCGCCGGCTGCTGCGGGCTGGTGCACGCGTCCGGGTGCTGGGCGACGGTCTTGTTGCGGCTGTGGTCCTGGTTGCAGGCGAGCCGGTTCTCCTCGTCCCACACGAGCTGCCGCCGCTTGCCCGGCGCGGGCGGCAGGGTGTTGACGGAGTCGACCAGGTTGCCGTTGGCGTCGTAGGACTCGTTGACGGGACCGACCGCGCTGGGCGCGTGCGGCTTCCCGCTGTGGTAGGCGTAGGCGTAGTCGTAGGTGGTCTTCTTCTGCTCCTGCGCCGTCGTCGCGGCCTGCACCGAGTAGGCGACCGGCTCGTACGCGGGTTGCGTGGTCGGCGCGGGCTCGGTCTGCGAGACCTGCTCGTCCTCGGGCTCGATCGGCCCCAGCGGCGGCAGGGCCTCGCCGGTCGCCGGGTCGGTGACCGGCTCGTCCGCCAACGTCGTCGTGTCCTGCGACAGGGCGGACGTGGAGCCGGACTGCACCAGGATCTCGTGCCGCTGGCTCTTGGCCGTCAGGTTGTGGATGGAGTCGTAGCCCAGGGCCATGGAGTACCGGTCGAGCTTGTTGTCCTTGTTCCGGTACTCGCCGGTGGCCGAGGTGAGCCGGTACAGGTCGTCGTAGCCGTAGGTCTGCCTGCTCGGACCGCCGATCGGCTTGCCGTGCGGCAGCGGCACGGTGTTGGTCAGCGACAGGACGTTGCCCACGTTGTCGTACTCGTAGCTGATGTCCTGGAACTGGTGACCGTCGGCCAGCCGCGACTTCAGGTTGCTCAGCTGCCGGTCGGCCGGGTCGTAGGCGAACGTGGTGCGCACACCCGTCCCGGTCTCCTGGAGCAGGCGCTGGCCGAACTTGTCGTAGTCGAGCCGCGTCAGGTACGGGTAGTCGAACCCGGCCTTGTGCCCGGTGGCGCGGGTGACCTGGCCTCCGGAGTCGTACTCGTAGGTGAGCACCTCGCCGTCGGGGTAGGTCAGGTCCAGCACCCGGTTGAACGAGTCGTACCGGTACCCGGTGGTGTAGCTCCGCGCGGGGGTGGTGAGCGCGGTGACCTCGCGGGTCTCGCTCGTCTTCTCGCCCAGCGCGCCGTACTTGCGGGTCACGGTGCCCGCCGCGTCGCGGACGGCCACCACGCGGTCCGCACCGTTGTCCGGCGCGCCCGGCCCGCCGTAGGTGTAGGTGACGTCGTTGCCGGAGAACACCGGGTACCGGATGCCGGCGAGCCGGTTGTACTCGTAGTCGTACTCGACGGCCTTGCCGGCCGCCCGCAGCTTCGCCGTGACCTTCGCCGTCTTGTTGCCCGCCAGGTCGTACCGGGTCTCGGTGCGGCCGGAATCGGGGCTGTCGACGACGGTGCGGCGGCCGAAGTTGTCGTACTCGGCCCTGGTCGTGTTGCCCTTGTCGTCCACGACGGTGGTGAGCTGACCCATCGGGTCGTAGCCGTAGCTGGTCCAGATCGCCGTGCCGGCGTTGAACTCCTGCACGGCGGTGGTCAGCACCCGCACGTCGGTGTAGGTGCTGCGCTGCTTGCCGTTGGCGTCGGTGGCGACCGTCCGGAACCGGGTCTCGCCGGAGCGGTCGGCGCCGAAGCCGTAGGCCAGCTCGTTGGACGTGCCGTCCGGCAGCACGGACTTCACGCTGCGGTCCACCACGTCGTAGCTCAGCCTGGTCGGTGCGACCGCGTCGTAGGCCGCGTTGAACGCCGTGTTGCCCGCGCCCTTCGGCTCGGTCACCGGGTAGTACTGCTCGACGACGCGGCCCAGCGGGTCGAACGTGACCCGGCCGGACACCACCATCACGTCGGCCGGCGCGCTGCCCGCGGTGTCGGCCACGGAGCCGTCCTGCTTGCTCTGCACCGGTCGGGCCAGGCCGTCGGCGAACTGGACGGTGTCGATCGTGTCGTCGCGGACGCCGGTGGCGGTGCGGTCGAGGTGCCGGGTGACGGCGTACGGGACGGCCGCCTCCGGGTGGTACTCGAAGTCGATCGTGGCCCGGCCGGAGCCGATCTCGTACGGCCCGACCACCTCGTCCACCCGGCCGACGCTGTCGTAGGACATGCGCAGCGACTGGCGGTTCTCGTCGACGGTGAGGTCCGGCAGGCCGAACCGCAGGTCGTGCGTCGCCGAGGACTCGTAGCCGAAGCTGTCCTTGATGGACTCGACGTGCACGCCGACGACGCCGTCGTAGCCGTACTCCTGCCGGTAGCGCTGCCCGTTCTTGTTGGCGGGCCCCGTAATGGCGAGCAGGTTGCCGTTGTCGTGGTAGGTCAGGTCGCTGACCGCGGCCGACCCGTCGGGCAGGATCTCGCGCACCGCCAGCACGTCACCGGTCGCGCAGTCCAGTGTGGACTCCCGGTGGCGCATCAGGGTGCGCGGGGTGGCGCCGTGCTCGCGGACGAGGTTCGCGACGCCGATGATGTTGCGGTCGCGGCACGCCGGGATCGAGGACGTGTAGCCGAACTCGGCCTCCACGTCGTCACCCGGGCCGGTGTCGGCGGCGTCGAACGACCGCACGAGGTTGCCGTGCTCGTCGTAGGCCATCTCGGTGTAGGTGGACTTGCCGGGGTTCGCCTGGCCCTCGTGGTAGTGCTTGTCCACGCGGGCCAGCAGCGGGAAGACCCGCGCCGTCGTCGCCTTCGGGTTCGCGTCCGCGCCGGTGGCGACGTCGCGCAGCCGGTAGGTGTTGACCGTCTCCTGGAACAGCCCGCCCGACGCGTCCGCGGTCGCCGACCGGGTCACCAGGCCGCGCAGGTAGTAGCTGTCGGTGCGGTACTCGCTGGTCAGCGCCCGCAGGAGGGCGTCGCCCGAGCCCGCGTCGCGCTGCTCGGAGACCACCTTGCCGTAGCCGAGGAACTCGCGCTCCAGCCGGTCGTACCGGCCCGCCTCGTAGCGGAACGTGGACAGCTGCACGTCCTGGCCGTCACCGGGGTGCCCGTCGTGCACGGCGGAGCGGGAGAGCACCCACTTCGAGTCGGGCTGGTCCTGCGTGTTGCCGGACCGGGTGTAGTCCAGGTCGATCCGGGCGCCCAGCGGCCGGGACACGGTGCGCAGCAGGTTCGTGCGCCCGGTCTTGTTGGCCGCCACCACGAGCTCGTCGTCGCGGGTGGAGCGGACGTGGTCGGCGTAGCCGTCGCCGTTGACGTCGCGCAGCGCCACCTCGGCGCGGCCGATGCCGGTGGAGACGTCGGCGCCGGGGTTGAAGACCAGGCAGCCGAAGAAGAAGCAGAACCCGAACGTGAAGTACACGCCGCCGCCGAGGGTGGCGTTCTCGTCCTTGCCGACGTCGCCCGCGCTGCCGCGGAACGGGGTCGGCGCGCCGAACCCGTTGCCGGTGTTGACGGCGACGCCGACGGGGTTGTCGCCGTTGGCGAACACGCGGTCGGCCAGGCCGTCGCCGTTGACGTCCAGCAGCGTGGCGCTGGTGACCGACGAGCCGAGCGCCGCCGACACACCGCCCGCGAAGCCGTAGTAGTTGGTGTTGAAGCCCAGGTTCACCCCGGCGCTGGTGGTCTTGCCGTCGTTGACCGGGCCGCCCGGCCACGGCTCGCGCGCGGCGAACGAGTAGCCGAGGTTCAGCGCGGCGTCGCCGTTGTCGAACACCTTGTCCGGCAGGCCGTCGCCGTTGATGTCGATCAGGTCGTGCCCGGTGTCGGACTCGCCGCCGCCGACGTTGCCGCCCACGCCGAGCGCGGGCATCTCCGGGCCGGACTTGGCGCTGTTGGCGTTGCGGCTGCCCGAGGGCGCCGCCTCGCCGCGACCGTTGCCGCTGGTGCGGGCCGGGCTGCCCGCGTTGGCGTTCACGCCGTAGGCCAGCGAGTCGGACTCGCGCACCGCGCCGCCGACGCTGCCCCTGGTGTCGCCCAGACCGCCGGTCATGTCGGAGTACTGCACGCCCGCCGACCCGACGACGTCCGGGAACCGGTCGCCGTTGAGGTCGAGGAAGTCGAGCTGCCCGGTGGAGCGGCCCTTCGCGACGCTCGCGCCACCGCCGATCGGGACGCCGGGGATGCTCGCGCCGAACGTGGTCGAGATCTGCTGCGTGCGCCCGCGCCGGGACACGGCCGCCGCACCCGCGACGTCGCCGTCGGTGAGGACGTCGATGGTGTCCAGACCGAGGCGCGAACTGGCCGAGGCGTCCCGCGAGACCCACGTGTTGTCGTCCGCGCCGGCCCAGCGGTCCTGCGCGGGAAGCGGTGCGAACACCACCACCCTGGGCTGCTTGACCTGCGGGTTCTCCGTGAAGCCCGGCACGTCGTCCTCGGTCGGCCCGTCGGGCAGCTCGTCGCGGTAGCTCTCGTCCAGGACGAGGTCGCCGCGGCTGATCGGCTTGGTCGCCCGGTCGCGGTTGCCCTGGTAGCCCACGGCGCCCCAGCCCCGGTACGGCTGCGCGAACGCGCCCTGCTCGGCGGAGGCGTGCAGGGCGCTGGGCACGGCGGTGAAGTTCGTGCCGTCGTGGGAGAGCGACGCCGACTGGCCCGTCAACCGCGAGGGCAGGGCGGTGTCGAGGGTGGCGAAGTCGAAGAACAGCTCGTCGCCCTGGGCGACCTCGGCGGTGACGCGCAGCGAGGCCGGGTCGGGCACCTGGCCGTCCACGACGTCGATCACCCGCTTGGCGAGCAGCCCGCCGCGCTTCTTGACCGTGAAGACGACCCGGGTGTCCGGGGTCTGGCCCGCGAAGTCGAACGTCAGCGCGGGCTCCACGGTGACGGTGCCGCCGTGCGTCGCCGTGTACGACGCCTGCGGCGAGGTCAGCGTGGAGACCGGGTACATGTCCAGGTCGTACGGCGGGTGGATGACCAGCGTCGGGTTGCCGTTGTCGTCCACCACCGAGTCGACGCCCTGCGCCGCCGTGTAGTGGGCGCACGGCACCCAGCGCAGCGTCCCGGCGTCGACCGGCGAGTCGACCTTCAGCCGCCACGACAGCGTGTCGTCGGCGGTGACCGGGACGTCCAGGTCGATCGACGCGGTGCCGGCAGCGCCGCGGGCCAGCGTGTGGCTGTAGACGTCGGAGCCGTTGCGGGTCACCACGACCGTCACGTCGTCGGTCGTGGGACCGGACTTGGCGACGTCACCGGACAGGTGCAGCGTGCCGGTCAGCGGCGCGACGACGACCGAGGGCCGGCCGCCGAGGGTGAAGTCGCGGGAGGCGAGGTAGGTGTCGTTGGCCAGGCCGTTGACGTCGGTGCTCGCGGGGACGCCGGTGTAGGTGACCCGCGGGTCCCACGCGACCGCGTCGAAGCGGCCGTCGAGCACGGACTGGACGCGGAAGAACAGCGCTTCGCCCTTGCGCACGGCGATGTCGTCGGTGCCCGTCGGCGCGAACTCGATGTGGTCGTCCGGGCCGATGCGCTGCGACCACAGCTCGGTGTCCTGGTGCTGGACGGCGACCCGGACGCCGTCGGCCGAGCGGTACGCCTGCCGTTCGGGGCTCGTGTCCTGCACCAGCTTCACGCGGCCGTCCACGCGGACCGTGCCGTCGAACGGCGCCACCCAGCGGCGGACGCCGTCCAGCAGCGGGAACGCGTCGACCTGGCGCTCGAACTCGGCGGTCTGGTCGCCGACGATCGTGCCGGACGCGGTGCCGTCGCCGACGGGGACGCCGGTGTCGCCGCTGTCGGCGCTGTAGGCGGGCCGGCCGTCGGCGTCCAGGTGGCCGAACAGGACGCCGCCGTTGTTCACCAGGTCGGTGATGCCGTCGCCGTTGACGTCGGTGAAGTAGCGGTCGGAGGTCGTGGTGGTGGAGACGTAGTCCAGCTGTGCCGCCACGCCGAAGTAGGACTCGATGCCGACCGTGCCGGACCGCGTCTTCTCCGACGAGATGCCCGGCAGGTTCGTCAGGCGGATCGGGGTGTCGCCGAACCTGGCCTGGCCGTCCGGTCCCGACTCGTTGGGGCGGTAGAACACGCCGCCGTCGGAGCGGAACACCTTGTCCGGCAGGTTGTCGCCGTTGACGTCGGCGAGCGCGAGCAGGCCGTCGGAGGAGCCGGAGTTGTAGCCGACCTTGAGCCCCGCGGAGTTCGACTTGCTCACCGAGGTCGGGTTGTAGCCGACGTACAGGTGCCCGCCGGCGCTGGTCGACGTGGTCGCCGAGAGGGCGCTGGCCTCGCCGTCGCGGATGTTCACGCCCAGGTCGTCGTCGGCGACGGCCCAGTTGCCCGCCGCGTCGAACGCGTCGTACCCGCCGGAGGCGTCGCGGATGTCGTCGAAGTAGTCGAACGCGTGGGTGTTGAAGCGGGTGTTGCCCGCGTCGAACTGGCTGACCGAGCCGAGCAGCGTCTTGGCGAACGCGCCCTGGCGGTAGTCCAGCTCGTAGGCGCGGATCAGGGTGTCGTCCACCTTCACCTCGACCCGCCGCAGCAGGTCCGCGGTGACCCGCTTGAACCCGGAGCGCGCCTCGATCTGGACGTCGCCGCGGCGCGGCTCGCCCCGGTCGCGGTCGCGGGTGAAGGTGACCGAGTAGCGGCCCTCGGTGTCGCCGTGGCCGGTGTAGGTGATCTTCGCGGGGTACAGGTTGGCGCCCGGCACCGATCCGCCCGCGACACCGGCGTCCTCGACGCGGACGTTGTGGTAGCGCACGAAGTTGTCGTTGGTGTCACGGGTTTCGCGCAGCGCCCAGGTGGCGATGTTGCCGGACGCGTCGGCCAGCGTGGCGGTCTCCTCGCCGCCGAAGACCGACCGCGTGCCTTCCCGGTCCACGACCTCCCACCAGTAGTTGGTGGGGTGGTCGCCGTGCCGGACGATCTTGTCGAACCGCCCCTCGACGCGGGTGTGGAACACCTTCTCGGCGGTGCGCGCCTGGAGCTCGCCGCGGTGCGCGACGGGGGTGAGCTGCTCGCCGTTGAGCAGGTAGGTCTCGGTTTCCAGGCCGGCGTGGTAGCGGGGCACGCCCCAGCGGGTGTCCAGGGTGATCGCGGCCTGGGCGAGGTCCCAGCCGACGCCGGTCCAGCCGTTGCCGCCGGCGGAGTTGTACTGGACGACGAGCTGCGGCTGCATGCCCGCCCGGCCCGGCGGCACCTCCAGCGGGTACGACAGCCGGGCGTCGCCCAGGTTGTTCGCACTGGGCGCGGAGACGAGGTTGACCCCGCTGCTCGGGTCCGCGGCCTTGATGCCCTTGAGCTGGTTGGGGTTGAACGCGGCGCCCTCGGGGTGGTCCGGCGCGGTCACCGAGCCGCTGCCCGCCGAGGTCGGGCTGACCCGGTCGTACAGCTCGGGCGGCGTCAACCCGATGCCGACCAGCGCCAGGAGCGCGAGGAGGGCGGTCGCGGCACGTCCCCTGGACCTCGGTCTGCGGCGTAATCCGGCGCGAGCGAACATGCGGCGTCCCCCTCATCAGGCGGCGGTCTTCCCTAGCCTGTTCGGGGAGCGGCGTCCCGGTCGTTACGCGAGCGCCCGTCCGTCACTCGTCCGGCCTAGCAACACGACGGCGGTGGTGGTGTCAGTGGCGGTCCAGGCCCCAGTTCCCGATCGGGCTCAGGCGGCGGTGTTGCAGCGTGCCTGGCCGAACACCAGGTAGCCGCGCTGCACACCGGAGCTGTCGACGTTGCCGTCGCAGTCGATCGCCCGGTAGCCGTTGAACTGGGTGTGCTCCGGGTCGGCGTACCACTGGTACAGGCACGCGTAGCCGCTCTTGCACACCGGGATGGCCTGGGCGGAGGCGGGCGCGAGGGCCACGACGCCGAGTGCCGCCACGACGGCGACCAGCAGCCGACGGATCACGGTGGACCTCCTTGCTCCGGGAACGGGTCCCGGGACGCGCGGTGCGGGGACGCCGTCCAGGATGGCAGCGGGACCGGAAACCGCAGCACCACCGATCGGCAGATCGCTTCGGGACGACCGAAGCCGTGCACCGCCGCACGGCGTCACTCGCGCTCCGCGCAGGTCGCGGGCGGCGGTTCGCGCACGGGGAAGTCGTGGGCGATCACGTGGCAGAGCCGGTCGATCGCCTGCTCCACCCCGGTGGTCCACGGGGTGATCGTCCGGTCCCGGCTGCTGCTGGCGACCGTCGCGCCGTCCGGGCTCCACGACAGGTCGGTCACGGACCCCGTGTGCCCGCTGAGCTCCGCCCAACGGGTGTAGCCGTCCGTCTCCCACAGCGTCACCGCGTGCTCTTCGCCGAACGTGGCGATCAGGCGACCGTCGGGGCTGAACGCCAACCACTCGATCGGACTCGTGCGGCTGACCAGCTCGCCCTTCCGCTCCCGCGTGGCGACGTCCCAGACCACGACCTCGCCCTCGCCGTCGATCGTGGCCGCCTGTCCCCCGTCCGGGCTGAACGCGACCATCGGCACCGGCCCGTCGCCGACGTCCAGGGTCCCGCGCGGCTCCAGGGTGGTCGCGTCCCAGAGCAGGACGCGCCCGCGCGAGGTCGCGACCGCCAGCACGCTCCCGTCGGGGCTGTACTCCATGTGCAGCGCGGATTCCCCCTCCACGGTGCGGCTCACCCGCGGCCGCCCGGCCACGTCCCACAACGCGACGGTCCGGCCGTTGGTCAGCAGCGCGAGGGTGCGCGAGTCCGGGCTGAACGCCGCGCGCCGCGCCACGACGCCGTCATCGCGACCGGTCACCACGGCCACGGTCCGCAGCGTCTCCGCGTCGCGGATCGTGACCTCGCCCTGGTGGCCGGCGGCGAGCAGTCGCCCGTCCGGGCTCTGGACCGGACCGATGGTGTCCAGGGAGGTGTTGCCCGAGCCCGCGACGGTCGCGCGCGGCGTGCGGTGCTCCCGGTCCCAGACCACGAGCGTGCCGTCCGCGCTGCTGCTGGCCAGGGTGGCGCCCTCGGGGTTGAACGCCACGCCGCTGACCGTGTCGACGTGACCCACGAACGGGAACCCGGCGCGGTCCCACAACAGGATCCGGCCACCGCTGCCCGCGATGAACCGCCCGTCGGGGCTGAACGTCGCGCTGGCCACCCCGCGGCTCTTCGACTTGACGAGCTGCCCGATCCGCGTGCGGCGCGGGACGTCCCACAGCAGCGCGTCCCCGCCGATGTCGACGGCGACGAGCCGGTCGCCCTGCCGGCTGAACTCCACCCGGCGCACGCTGTCGACGTGGTCGAGATCGGCGACGTGCCGCCGGGTCGCGGTGTCCCACAGCCGGACCACGCGACCGGGACCGGCGGTCGCGATGGTGGCGCCGTCGGGGCTGAACGCCACCGACAACGACCGCCTGGTGTCGTCGACGGGGATGCGGTCCACCGCCCGGGACGTCGCCACGTCCCACAACGTGATCCCACCGCCCTCGCCGGTGAACGCGAGCAGCTTCCCGTCCTGGCTGAACGCCAGGTCGGAGGGACCGCGGTCCACCAGCGTGACGAGCGGCCGGCCGGTCGCGGCGTCCCAGAGGCGCACCCCCGCGTCGCCGGCGGAGGCGAGCAGCCGCCCGTCCGGGCTGAACCTGATCTTGGTGATCGAGCCGGGGGCCTTGCCTTCCAGGGCGACCGACCGGTCGGCCACGTCCCAGACGACGAAGCCGCCGTCCGCCGTGCCGTGCGCCAGGCGGCGGCCGTCGGCGCTGAAGTCGACCGTCAGCGCCTGCCCGGGCCGTCCGCTCAGGACGCCCGACTTCGTGCGGCTGCCCACGTCCCACAGGTCGACCTCGCCGGCGGCGCCGGGAGCGGCCAGCAGGCGGCCGTCCGGGGAGAAGGCGGTCTCCGCGGGCATCCCGGCCGAAGGGGACAGCTCGGCGGCGTAGTGGCGCCGGGACGCGAGGCTGAGCACGGCGCTGCGCGCTTCGACGGTCGGGTGGCTCCGGTAGGCGTCCAGGGCGCGCCGCATCGCCGCCCCCACGTCCTGGTCGGCTTCGGTCATGGCCTCGGCGGCCAGCTGGCGCGACGCCGTGATCAGCCCCTGGGCGATCGCGTCCTGGCGTTGGCGCACGGCCACGGCGGTCATCGTGATCGCGGCCACCAGCAGCACCGCGAGCGCTCGGGACGACCACCGCAGCTGCCGGGTGCGGCGTCGGCGGGAGGCCTGCTCGCGTTCGTCGGTGGTGAGGCTGGTGCGCAGGAACGACGCCTCGTCGGTGGTGAGGTTGCCGCTGTGGCGCTGCGCCCAGTCGCGGGCCGCCACCAGCCGTGAGCCGCGGTACAGCGCGCCCGGGTCGCGGTCGAGGGACAACCACGTCTGGGTGGCCTCGGTGAGCTGGCGGTGCACGCGCAGGCCGTTGCGGTCCTCGGCCAGCCAGCCGCGCAGTCGCGGCCAGGAGCGGACCAGCGCTTCGTGCGCCAGCTCCACGCCGTCGTGGTCGACGGTCACCAGCCTCGCGTCGACCAACGTCGCGAGCACGGCGGTGGTGTCGGGGTCGTCGTCGAGCTCGCCGCGCCGGACGCGACGCTTGGTGTCCTCGGTGCCGTCGCCGAGCGCGATCAACCGCAGCAGGATCTGCCGCGCCAGTTCCCGACCGCGGTCACCCAGCGCGGTGTAGGCGTGCTCGGCCGTCTGCGCGACGGCGCCGCGGATACCGCCCGCCATCTCGTACCCGTGCACGTCGAGCGTGTTGCCGCGGCGGCGCCGCCACGTCTCCAGCAGGGCGTGCGAGACCAGCGGCAGCGTCCCGACCTGGCCGGTCACGTCGGCGACGATCCGGGCGAGCAGCGCGCCCTCCACCGCGTACCCCGCCTGGACCGCCGGGCTGGTGATGGCCTGGCGCAGCTCTTCGGCCGTCATCGGGTCGACGGGCACGTGCGCGTCCGCCAGGAACGCGGCGAGCCCCGGGTGGGCCGCGCAGTGCCCGTAGAAGTCCGCGCGCACCCCGAGCACGACGCGGCAGCGGCTGTTCTCCGCCTGTGCGGCGACCAGCAGCGCGTCGACGAAGTGGTTCCGCTCGTCCTCGTCGTGGCAGAGCGTGAACACCTCCTCGAACTGGTCGACCACGAGCAGCAGCTCCACCTCCGGCGGCTGCTCCGCCAGCGCCTGCCGGACGAACAGGTGCAGGTTGCGCGGGTCCGCGGCGAACTCCGCCCGCAGCTGCCCGGCGGTGCGCCCGTCGAGCCGACCGAGGTGGATCGCGCACTCCTCCAGCGGCCGGGCCCCCGGCGTGAACAGGACCGCCTGCCACCCGTCGGCGCGCAGCCGCGGCAGCACCCCGGCGCGCAGCAGGGAGGACTTGCCCGCCCCGGAGACGCCGGACACGACCAGGAACCGGCCGCCCGCCACCCGCGAGGTCACCTCGGCGACGAGCCGGTCGCGGCCGAAGAACCGGTGCGCGTCCTCCGACCGGAAGGGCGCCAACCCCACGTACGGCGAACCGGTCGTCTCCGCGGGCCGGTCGCGCTCCCGCGCGGCGGCCGTCGCGGCGGCGAGGTCGTGCCACCGCTGCTCCCACTCGGCCTGGTCGCCGTCGCACGCGCGGACGTAGGCCAGCGTGACCGGCAGGCTCGGCAGCTTCCGCCCCGCCGCGGCGCTCGACAGCGCCGTGGCGGAGAAGTGCGCACGCCCGCTCAGCTCCCGGTAGGTCGGGCTGCCCGCCTTCTCCCTCAGCCGGCGCAGGTCGGCCGCGAACTCCACCAGCGCGTCGTCCCCTGCCTCGAGCGGGCGCTCCCGACGTGGCAATGCCGTCCCCCAGGCATCGGTGGCCATTCATCAGACCTTGTTGTACACCGTCCGGCCACCGACAGCGATCAATTCCGCGGCACTACGGATGAGGTCGACGGGCGCGACACCGTCGAGATCGACAACCGTGAGAGGCCGGTGCTGACGTTGACCGAGTTGACCCGCCGTGCGTTCCTGGGCACGACCACCGTGACGGGAGGCGCCGCCCTCGGGCTCATCGGCGCCAGGGCGTCCGCGAGCCCTCAGCTGCGCTTCCCACCGCAGGGAGCGGTCGCGGTGGGACCGGACGACCTGCGCTACCAGGACCTGGTCAACCGCGGTTTCAACGCCCGGTTCGCGGCGCGGCCCGAGTGGATCCGCCTGGTCCACACGACCGGGCAGGTCGTGCGGGTGGTGGACGAGGCCGTGCGCGCCGGCAAGCGGATCTCCGTGCGCAGCGGCGGGCACTGCTTCGAGGGCTTCGTCGACGACCCGTCGGTGCAGGTGATCGTCGACACCTGCGAGATGAACGAGGTGTACTACGACCCCGAGCGCAGGGCGTTCGCCGTCGAGGTCGGCGCCACGCTCGGCCAGGTGTACCGGACGCTGTACCTCGGTTGGGGCGTCACGGTCCCCGGTGGCGAGTGCCACCAGGTGGGCGTCGGCGGGCACGTCGTCGGTGGCGGGTTCGGCCCGCTGTCGCGCCGGGACGGGTTGATCGTGGACCACCTGTACGCGGTGGAGGTGGTCGTGGTGGACCGCTGGGGGCGTGCCCGCGCGGTGGTGGCGACCCGTGACGCCGACGACCCGAACCGGGAGCTGTGGTGGGCGCACACGGGTGGTGGTGGCGGGAACTTCGGCATCGTGACCAGGTACTGGCTGCGGTCACCGGGGCGCACCGGCGACGATCCGGCGACCGCGTTGCCCGAGGCGCCGGGAACGCTGCTCAAGGCCGAGGTGACCTGGCCGTGGAGCCGGATGACCGAGCAGGCGTTCACCCGGCTGGTGCGCAACCACGGCGCGTGGCACGAGCGGCACGCCACCGACCAGGCGCCGTGGTCGAGCCTGTGGAGCCAGCTCACCCTCACCCACCGCGCGCTGGGCCGGATCGGCCTGATCGCCCAACTCGACGGCGCGCTGCCCGGCGTCCGGCAGTTGATGGACGGCTACCTCGCGGCGCTGGCCGACGGCGTCGGTGTGCCGCACGAGGTGCGGATGTCGTTCACGCCGTGGTTGAAGGCCACCATGGGCAACGGCTTCGACACCACCGGCATGAACCGCACCAAGTCCGCGGACGCCTTCCTCCGCCGGGCCTGGACCGAGCAGCAGATCGCGACCTGCTACCGGTACCTGGGGGACGGGCGGCAGACGGGCATCGGTGCGGTGTTCCTCTACTCGTACGGGGGGAGGATCAACGCGGTGCCGTCGTCGGAGACCGCCGTGCCGCAGCGCGACTCGGTCCTTCGGGCCTGGGTCACCTCGTTCTGGGCGGCACGGGAGCAGGACGCCGACCAGGTGGCGTGGGTCCGCGAGTTCTACCGCGACCTCTACGCCGCGACCGGCGGCGTCCCCGTGCCCGACACCGCGACCGACGGCGTGGGCGTCAACTTCCCGGACGTGGACCTCGCCGACCCGCGCTGGAACACCTCCGGCGTGCCGTGGCACACGTTGTACTACAAGGCGAACTACCCCCGACTGCAACGGGTCAAGGCCCGCTGGGACCCCCGCGACGTCTTCCACCACGCCTTGTCCGTCAAGTCGACGTGACGGCCCAACCGATCACCGCGCGACGCCCGTTCACCCCGCGACGTCGGCGAAGAAGGTCACCGCCGACCAGTAGCAGAACGCGAACAGCGCCAGGTAGATCACCGACGACTGCGCGAACTGGTGGCGCAACGGCACGGCCAGCGTGTCGCCACCCTGGCCCGGGACCGTCGGCAACCACCGTCGCACTTCGTCGGCGTGCGGGGTGAGCCAGGCCAGGGCCAGGAAGACGTTGACGAGCGCGCCGAGCAGGATGATGCCGAACTGGCTGTCGAACGACAGCAGGAACTGGAGCTGGGTGACGTACAGGACGACCACGACGGCGTTCAGGCGTACCCGGAACCGCGCATACGTGGTGCGGGACGACGCGAGTTCCATGGCCAGCCAGAAGAGGTAGAGGCAGCACGGCACGCAGATCCAGAACATCAGCTTGGCCACCTCCGGGACGAGGCGGCCCACACCCTCGTCCTGGATGAAGCTGCTGTACACCCGGCCCTCTCCGAACAGGGTGACGGCCAGCAGCCAGGTCGCGCACAGCCTCATCGCGTGGCTCTTGTACCACACGGGTCCGGGCACGACCATTCTCGTCAACCTCTCCGGGAGGGCCGGGAAGGAGTAGGCGGCATTCGTCGCCGGACCCTGTCGGATGGAGCGCGCGAGCAGGGCGAGCTTGTCGGGCGATCGCTCGCGGTAGTCGAACCACTGGTGGCGGTTGAGCAGTTCCAGGGTCTCGACGTGCCGAATGGTCGTGCACACCACGTAGATCAGGTCGGGGTTCTCTCGCTCGACGCGCTCCAGCCAATCCAGCGGGGTGCGGTTGGACAGCAGGACGACGGCGACGTCGCGCTGTTGCGAGCCGCCACCGTCGGCAGCCGCGCTCTCGGCCAGTGCGGCCTCGATCTCCGTTGCGACGTGACCATCGGCGGGCTGGTGCAGCAGTCGCCACGGCCGTTCGGATGCGGTCCGCGGCGGCTCCGGCGGTGTCCCCCCGCGCTGCGATCGTTCGGCGGACCGGGGCGGGTCCACCGCGAGCGCGCCCCGGTGCTCGTTGTGCTGGAGTCGTGACCTCTCGGGCGCGACGCCGGTGGCGAGCCAGCGGTACAGGGAGGCGGAGCGCCGTGATCTCACGTACGCGACCACCGCGAGCCCGAGGAGCAGCAGTGTCGGCCAGCGCCACTGCGCGCTCGTGGCCGTCAGGTACGGCGCCGCGTCACCTGCGGAGAGAAAGGCGGATCCGTACTCGAAAGAAGATGACGAGCTGTACTCCACGTACTGCGCGAGGAGCATGTCGTCGAGGTCTCACCAGGCCGAGGAGTGCAGGTTGGCCGGCGTCGACATGAAGCCGCCGCCGATGCTGACGATGACGTGACTGGTCGAGTGGTCGATGAAGCTGGTGTTCAGGTAGAGCCAGCAGGAGCCGAGCAGCGCGAGCGGGACCAGGGGGAAGGAGAACCTCCGCCGGTAGAGGATCGCCACCAGGAGGAACGCCACCAGACCCGTGAGCGTCAAGGTGATCACGGCGATTCCCAGGAATGCGTAGACCTTGCTGGAGAGCCCGTGGAAGGTCAACCCGAGCAGGTGGGTCGTGAAGCCCACGTCGGCCTCTTCGGGAATGTTCTTCTCGTGCGGCGTGGTGATCGCCACCAGGGTTCGGAGGTTGAGGACGTCGAAGAACACACTCGTCGCGAGCACCAGGACCAGGGTGGCCGTCGTCAGGAAGACGTCCGGCGGCAGGCGCAGCGGAAGGCCCAGCGGGTTTGCCCTCGGGACCCGATCGCGATGGTGCCGGGGCTCGGCCAGCAGTTCGACCAGTGTCCGCACCTTCGGTTCGAACCGGCTGCGCAGGTCGACGACCGCCACGGCCGCACGGCTCAACTCGGGTGGAAGATCGACCGCTTCGAAGAGGACGACGTATATCCGCTTGCCGTTCTCCAGGGCCGTGCGCCATTCGTAGTCGACGTTCTTCGACGCCAAGGCGTCACGTGACGCCACGAGCACCAGGGAGTCGCACGCCGCGAGACCCCGATCGATGCTCTCCCTCCAGTCGGCACCCGCCTGGATCCGGTGCGTGTCGAACCACACGGACACCGAACCACCCGTCAAGCGCAGCATCAACGACTCGGCGAAGTAGAACTGCCTCCGCGAATAACTGAGGAACACGTCGGGATCTCCCACCTGGTCTTCCCGCCCCGCACCTCGCCCGACATCGGAATCCGGCGGCACATCGCCCGCGCCCATGTCGTCGAGGCCGTCGTGGAAGCGAGTGCGGAGGTAGCCCAGGACGATCGGGCTGACGGCCGCCGACACCACGAGCCAGCCGTCCAACGACGTCTCGACCAGCAAGGCGATGACCACTCGCAACGCCTCGGCGGAGACCGCTACGGCGAACCCGGGACCGCGCCGGGCGAAAATGAGCAGGACACCGACCACCTCGATGGCGGACACCACTCCCAGCACCGGATCCCAAGGTGACGACGAGCGCCCGTGGTCGATGTCGACCTCGAATTCGGTGACCGTGATGTACATCGCCCAAGCGGCCTGCCCGAGAACGAGGCAGAGCAAGGTGATCGGTAACGCCCCTTCTCCCCGGGACGAGCCTGCGCCGGCGCTGTGGTGCATGGTCCCCCACTCGTCGAACAGCCGCGACAGTCGACGTCCTGACCGAACTCGCCCCCCGGCATCCTCCCGTGCAGGCGAGGCGGTCGAGGACTTGGCGACACAGTAGCGTCGAGGACTTGCCCACGGGACCGCATCGGGTGAGAGCAATCGGAAGGAGCAACCGGGCCGCCAGGACGATCGGCACGCCGCCTCACGCTCGGACAATTCCAGGTGACGTCTGACAATTCACACTTTCCAGTGAAGATACGAATCGTTCGGCCGGGCAGGCGGAGCCTCCGACATCATGGGGACACCGCCACCGGCACGGCGGCGGACGACCGCGCGATTCCCTCCGCTGTCGCATATTTCCGGACGAAGAGAAGGAAACATGAACCATCCTCAGGCGGCACTGAGCCGGGTCGACGTCGTCTTCGCGCTGTTCGACGCCAACGGCTCCGGTGAGATCGACGCGAGCGACTTCGAGGCCATGGCCCGCCGGGTGGTCGAGGCGGCGCCGCAGTCCGACGCGGCCGCGAAGGACGCGATGACCGCGGCGTTCCACCGCTACTGGAAGACCCTCGCCGAGGAGCTGGACGACGACCGCAACGGCCGCGTCAACCGGGACGAGTTCGAGGACATCGTGCTGTCGCCCGAGCAGTTCGAACCCACCGTCGACGAGTTCGCCCGCTCGTTGGCCCGGTTGGGCGACCCGGACGGCGACGGCCTGATCGAGCGGGAGGTGTTCACCGCGCTGATGACCGCCATCGGGTTCGAGCGCCAGAACATCGACGCGCTCTTCGCCGCCCTGGAGCCGGACCGGGACGACCGGATCGCCGTGTCGGACTGGGTGGACAGCATCAAGGACTTCTACCGACCGGAAGCGGCCGGCATCCCGGGCGACCGCCTGGTGCCGAGCGCCGGATGACGGCGGAGGTCGGACTCGCCGTGGGTCGAGGCACGGGGCCTGAACTCGCGGACGTCTTCGAACGGGTGGTGGACCGGCTCGGCCAAGCGCACGGCGGCGCGCCGACGATCACCCGCTCACCCCGGGTCTACCACTCCTACCACTCGTTACGCGCGGAGGCCGGCGGGATCGCGGACCTGCGCCGGCTCACCGAGGACGACGCCGGGCACTACGAGCGGTTCTGCCGGACCCTGGCCAGGCGCGGCGCCGGCGCGGTGTTCCGCACGGCCGTCAACGCGCAGTCGCTGTACCTGGTCAGGCAGCGCCTGCGGGCGGTGAAGGTCGACGTGATCCCGACGCCCGGGTCCTCGCCCGACGAGGCGCTGCTGCTCGTCCGGGACGAGGCCCAGGGCTTCTACACCGGCGAGAACCGGCACGCGCCGGGCGTGCTCACCCGCACGATGCGGTTCAGCCGCGAGGTCACCGACGACGTCATCGCGCACGCCTTGGCCCGAGCGCGGCAGCAGTGGCCGGACGGCGGCGCCGACCGGATCGTCATGGCCTACAAGCACCACCTGCTCGACGGCGCCTTCGACGACTGGGTGCGCGCCGCGGCCGAACGCCACGGGGTGCGGATCGAGCTGAGCCAACCCGACACCGTGAACCGCAACCTGATCCAGCACGGGTTGCCGAGGCGGGCGGTCGTCGTGGCGGGCAACGAGTGGGGCGACATCATGCACGTCGTCCTGCTGGACCGCTACGGCGGGCAGAAGCAGGAGAACCGCTGCACCGAGAACGTCTACCTGCACCCCGAGCTGCACGGGCTGGTGGAGTACCAGACCGTGCACGGCTCCGCCGACGACCTGGCCGGTCGCGACACCGTCAACCCGGTGGCCACCGTGCGGGCCGCGGCGGCCGTCGTCGAACGGCACTGCGACGGCGCGGGCGCGATCGAGTCGACGGAACGGGCCCTCGCCGCCGTGACCGCCCGCGGCGTGCTCACACCCGACCTCGGCGGGCGGCACTCGACCACGGCCGTGGTCGACGCGCTGCTCGCCGAACTGCCCGACCGGCGCGTCGGGCGGTCGGCGAGGCTGGAGGCGGGTTCGTGACCCGGACGGCACTGGTCGTCGTGGACCTGCAGAACGACTTCTGCACCGGACCGGTCGCCACGGCCAGGTACCCCGGGGATCCCGCACACCTGGACGCCGTGACGACCAACGCCGCACGCGCGGTCGACCTGGCGCGAGACCGCGGCACGGAGGTGGTGTTCGTCCGCTTCGTCGGCGACGCGGAGCACCAGGGCCCGAGTTGGCGCCGCCGCAATGAACGCGCCGGTCGGACGCCGACCTGCCGTGAAGGCACCTGGGGTGCGGAGTTCTGCAAGGTCGCCCCGGCGCCCGGCGAGTTCGTGGTCACCAAGCACGCGTGCTTCGACGCGTTCCTGACCCCCGGCTTCGAGCAGCACCTGCGGCGGCGCGGCATCGAGCACCTGGTGTTCGCCGGCGTCTACGCGGACGTGTGCGTGGACTCGACCGCCCGCACCGCCTTCCAGAAGGGCTGGCACATCACGCTCCTGGTCGACTGCACCACCAGCCTGCGGCAGCGCGACGAGGACACCGCGCGGTTCATGGCCGACCTGTACGGGGCCCGCACCACCACCCACGACCGTCCCGACACGTGGTGCGATCCCCTCGGGCGAGAGGACGGGCGGTGCTCGGCGACGGCGTCGCGCTGACCGCGCTCATGATCGCGGCAGCCCGCGCGATCGAGACCCACCGCCCGGACTCCTTGGCCCGCGACGACTACGCCGAGCACTTCGTGCGGGCCGCACCGGCGTCCGCGAACTGGCCCGTGCGCCCGCGCGACGTGCCGGACGGCGAGGCGAACCCCCTGTGGGGCAGGCTCGGCCGCTACTTCGGGCTGCGCACCAGGGTGCTGGACGACGTCGTGCTCGCCGCGGGCAACCGCCAGGCCGTGCTGCTCGGCGCGGGCCTGGACACCAGGGCGTTCCGCCTCGACTGGCCGCCGGACTCCGTCGTCTTCGAACTCGACCAGGCCCCGGTGCTGGCCTTCAAACAACAAGTGCTGGACAGCCTGGGCGCACAGCCGCGCGTCACCCGCCGGCCGGTGACCGCGGACCTGCGCGACGACTGGGCGCGGCTGCTGCCCGGCTTCCGACCGGACGAACCCACGACCTGGCTGGCCGAAGGCCTGCTGCTGTACCTGCCCGGCGACGCTGAACGCCGCCTGATCGACACCGTGGACCGGCTGTCCGCACCCGGCAGCACCCTGGCCTACGAGGTCAAGCTGGTCCGGGAACACCCCGCGGTCCGCCGCAACCCCGTCTACACCTCGACCAAGGCCCAGACCGGCATCGACCTGCTCGCCCTGTTCGACGACGACCCCCGCCCCGACTCGGCCGCCACCCTCGCCGCCCGCGGCTGGACCACCCACGTCCACACCCCGTTCGACTTCACCCACCGGCACGGCCGCGGACCACTCCCCGAACCCCACGACGCCCTGGCCGCCAACCGCTGGGTCACCGCCACCAAGACCTGACCCCGCGGCCCTGCCTTCACCGTCGACTACGCCGTCACGCTCACGCGGGTCAGTCGGTGCAGCGTCCACCTCCACATCGGCGACGCCGGCCGTGCACTGTCGGCGACCGTGCCGCGGAGTCAGGTTCCTGATAGGGCCATGACGCCGATGGATCGGGTGAACCCGCCGTTGCCCCCTCCAACCGGGCGGAGGACGGCGTTAGCGTCCTTCTGGAGCAGTTGTCGATTTCGCGAGGAGGTCGGCCGCACAGCCATCGAACAGCGGGCGCGGTCGACGAACCAGGATCTCGTTCAGCAGGGAAGGGATGTGCGACATGCTGCTTTCCAGGCTCGTCGGAGCCGCTGTGCTCACGGCGAGCGCCATGCTGCCGATCGTCGGAGTCGCGACCGCGCAGGACGACCGCGACTGCGCGGACTTCAGCAACCAGGCCGAAGCACAGCGGTTCTTCGATTCCGCCGCGACCAACTACCACCGGCTCGACGCGGACAACGACGGCATCGCTTGCGAACAGCTCCCGGCGCCCAGCCATGTCCCGGCAACCCGTCGGACCCAAGCGCCCGAGCCGCCCGTCGGCGCGATCGACACGGGTGACGGCTCCACAGTGAAGGACCCGACCGCTGACGACTCGGGCGCCCTGCCACTCCTCCTCGGGCTGGCCGGGCTCGGCGCCGTCTCCGGCACCGCTGTCGTGGCTCGGCGTGCGCGCAGGAGCAGTTAGGGCATGCGCGACCGCTCACGCCGCCATCCCCGCCGGAGCGCGAGAGCTCGACTGGTGGGGATGGCGGCCGCGGTGGGCCTGGGTGTTCTGACGGGCATCGACCACCCGGCCGACGACGTCCACGCGGTCGGCACGACCCCCGCCGCGGCGGCGCACCAACCGGCCGGAACGGACTTCGCACCCGCACCGGGCACACCGCCGGACCCACCGTCGACAGGGGCGCTCGGCGCATCCCGACCGACGCGGCTGACCATCCCGGCGATCGGCGTCGACACCGCCGGTCTGATCGACCTCGGGCTGCGCGCCGACCACACCATGGAAGTCCCGGCCGACGCGGAAACCGTGGGCTGGTACACCAATTCGCCGACTCCGGGGGAGAACGGGCCCGCGCTGCTCGCCGCGCACGTCGATTGGCAGGGGCGGCTGGGGGTCTTCCACGACCTGCGCAAGCTGGAACCCGGCGACCAGGTGACCGTGCAACGGGCCGACGGCTCGGCCGCGTCGTTCACGGTCCAACGGGTCGAGCAGCACCCGAAGGACCGTTTCCCGACCCAAGCGGTGTTCGGCCACGTCGAGAGCCCCGAGCTGCGGCTCGTCACCTGCGGCGGCCAGTTCGACCGGCAGGCGGGCAGCTACCGGGACAACATCGTGGTCTACGCCCGGCTGACGGGAAGCCCGCATCGCGCCGGATCCTCCGGGTGAGGTCCCGCCGGCAGCGCGGAGGACCTGATCCCCACCCCGGTTGACGCGGTCTACCTGGTGGTCCGCGAACGCGCATAGGCCGTTCGGGCGTTTTAGCACGCAAACGGTGATCGTCGCGGTCGGACCGCGCCTAGTGTGCGGCAATGATCACCGGTGAGGGACGTGCCGGGCCATTCCCCCACGGGACGGAGGAGTGGCGGGTGCGGCTTCGGTGCCGCGGACGCCGCGGCGTGGTGGGCGCGGGTGTGCTGCTGGACAGCGAGCACGTGCTGACGTGCGCCCACGTCGCGCTGGCCGCCGAGGACCTCACCGTCGAGCTGGTCGGCCTGCCGGAGATGCCCGTGAGCGCCGCTCACATCGTGGAGCACGTCGAGCCGCAGCACGAGCGCGGCGACGTGGCGCTGCTGCGCCTCGCGACGCCGCAGCCGGGCGTGCGCCCGGCGACGTTGCACAAGGTCGCCATGACCTGGAACAGGTCCGTGCACGCCCAGGGCTATCCGGGTGGCCTGGAGGAGGTCGGCGCCTGGGCGACTATGACGCTCTCGGGTATGGCGGGCGCCGAGTGGCAGCAGATGAACAGCAACGGCGGGCACCGGGTGCAGCGCGGGTTCAGCGGCGCCGGGGTGGCCGACGACGCGAGCGGGCACGTGCTCGGGATCGTGGTCAGCGAGTACAACGCCGACGGCGCCGGGCTGTCGTGGATGATCCCGGTCGCGGCGGTGGAGGCGCACCTGCCCGTGCTGTCGCGCTGGGTGCTCGGCGACGACGGGATCGACGAGCGGTTCAAGAAGCGCGCGGCGCACTACAACGGCAGGGTGCGAGAGCTGATGGACTGGCTCTCGCGCCGGCAGCACGGCGGCGCGGTGCTGATCATCGTCGGCGAGGACCTGGAGCACCTGCAGGACGCGGTCTCGTTCTCCGCGGTGGGCGAGTCGCCCGCACCCGACCTCGCGATCAACGTCGAGGGCCTGACCACCGAGGAGGTCTCGCGCCGGGTCCTCGACCGGGCCGGCCTGGTCAGCCGCGGTTCCAGCACCGAGCGCGTGCGGGAGGGCACCCCGCCGATGACGGTGGTGATCGACGGCGTCGACGCCGCGCGCGACCCCCGGTCGCTGCTGCAGGACATCGGCGGGCCGATGGTGGCGAGCGGGGCGCGGCTGGTGCTGGGCTTCCGCGACGGCGACGCCGCGGACGTGGTCGCCGCACGTGAGCTGGCCCGGGCCGCGGTCGTGACGCGGCTGGACGGGCTGGTCGAGCGGGTGACCGCGCTGATGCGGGAGGACCCCGACACCGCGGCCACCAAGCTGCGGCTCGGGCTGAGCGCGTTGCGCCGCGCCGCCGCGGCGGACTGGCGGCTGGTCGAGGGGAAGCTGCCGCGGTTCGACCGGGCGATCACGCGGGCCGAGCGCGAGCGCGCGGCGCTGCGGCGCGTGCGGGCGGAGGTGTCGGTGCTGCGTGGGAGGCTCGCGTCGGCGCAGGCGCGTGCCGCCTCGGCGGGGTTCGCCGAGGACCTCGAGCTCGACCGGCACCGCCGAAGGGCGCACGCGGCGCTGGAGGCCGAACCCCTCGACCTGGCGGTGGCGCTGCGGGCCGTGCAGGCCTGCGAGGAAGCGGTGCGGCGGCGGTTGGGGAGAGGGGATCAGGCATGACGGCGTGCACCCACTGCGGTGGGACCGTTGACGACACCGGGTTCTGCGTCGACTGCGGCGAACCCGCGGTGGTGCGCGGCAGCTCCACCCGGGCGGCGGGCCGGACGTCGAGCGCCACGGCGAGCAGCCGCCGTTCGCACACCGGCGACCCGATGTCGTTGCCCGTCTTCGACTTCAAGGACCCGACCAGCCGGATCATCACCGATCCGCGCGTGCCGGTGCGCACCCGCCTGTGCCCCAACGACCAGTGCCCCGACCGGACCGCGCTGCCCCAGCGCGACTCGGGGTTCTGCCTGGCCTGCGGCACGCCGTTCT
Source organism: Actinosynnema sp. NPDC037264 (assembly GCF_055603705.1). Taxonomy (NCBI): domain Bacteria; kingdom Bacillati; phylum Actinomycetota; class Actinomycetes; order Pseudonocardiales; family Pseudonocardiaceae; genus Actinosynnema; species Actinosynnema sp. NPDC037264. The sequence goes on from NZ_JBVJVK010000044.1 coordinate 73,365, forward strand.
CGTTCCTGCCCAGCCTGGAGCCCGGTGCGCTGGTGGCCGACCAGTACCGCGTGGTCGGGTGCTTCGCGCGCGGCGGCCTCGGCTGGATCTACCTCGCCAGGGACACGCACCTGGACGACAACCCGGTGGTGCTCAAGGGGCTCATCGACGTCGCCGACCTGGAGATCTCGACCAAGGAACGCCAGGCGCTGACGCTGCTGGACCACCCGAACGTGGTGCGGATCTACAACTTCGTCAGCCACCCGGACGCGCACACCGGCGAGGACCGCGCGTACATCGTGATGGAGTACGTGGACGGGCTGGTGCTCGAGGAGGTCGCCGAGATGTCGGCGCGCGGCTTGGTGCCGCTGGGCGAGCCGCTGCGCACCGAGCACGTCCTCAGCGCCGGGCTGCAGCTGCTGGCCGCGTTCGACTACCTGCACGAGCGCGGTTTCCTCTACTGCGACCTCAAGCCGGACAACGTGATCATCCGCTCCGGCAAGGTCGGCGAGCGCGGCAACCGGGTGAAGCTCATCGACCTCGGCGCAGTGCGCCGGATCGGCGACCGGAGCAGCAAGATCGTCGGCACCCGGCCGTACCAGGTGGACGAGCGGGAGATCGCCGAGCGCGGTCTGACCGTGCGGTCCGACCTGCACACGCTCGGGGTGATGCTGCGCAGGCTCGACTACGCGACCGCCGACCACGACGAGCCCGAGCGCTCGCACCTCGCGGTGGGGCTGAACTCGTTCCAGCGCGCCTACGAACGGGCCATGCACCCCGACCCGGACCAGCGCTACGGCTCGGCGGCGGAGATGGCCGACCAGCTGCGCGGCGTGCTGCGCGAGGTGGCGTCGTTGCGCGACCGGACGCCGCGCCCGGAGCCGTCCGCGGTGTTCGTGCACACGACGACGCTGCTGGACGCCGGGCTCGGTGCGGTGCCGGCGCTGGCCACGTGGACCGGGCGCGCGGTCGACCTGCTCACCGAGAGCGCGCTGTCCGACGGCAGGCCGGCCGCCGACGTGGTCGCGGTCGGGTTGCCGGTGCCGCGCGCCACCGCCGACGACCCGGCCGCCGACGTGCTCGCCGCCGCCGACACCGAGGACCCCCGGCGCCTGATCGCGCGGCTGGACAGCGACAACGTGACCTCGCCGGAGACCGCGCTCGTGCGGTGCAGGGCGGCGCTGGCCGCGAACGACGTCGCCGCGGCCCGGGAGAGCCTGGTGCCGGCCCGCGGCCTGCTGGGCGACGACTGGCGGGTGAGGTGGCACGAGGGCCTGATCGAGCTGGCGAGCGAGGACATCGGCGCGGCGCGGCAGGCGTTCGACGGCGTGTACTCGTGGCTGCCGGGTGAGGACGCGCCCAAGCTCGCGCTGGCGTACTGCGCGGAGCACGAAGGCGACCTCGACCGCGCCGAGGCCCTGTACGAGGCGGTGTGGCGGCGCGACCGGTCGGTGGTGAGCGCGGTGTTCGGGCTGGCCAGGGTGCGGCTCGCGCGCGGCGACCGGGGTGGTGCGGTGGCGTTGCTGGACGAGACGCCGCAGGCGTCGCGGTACTTCGACGCGGCGCGCATCGCGGCGGTCCGCGTGCTCAGCGGCGGCATCCGGACCGAGGGCGGGCTCCTCGCGCCGACCGACGCGGATCTCGCCGCCGCCACCGCCCGGCTGCGCGAGCTCTACCTCGACGGCGGTGCGCCCGCGGGCGAGTCGCGCGTGCGGCTGGAGACCGTGGTGCGGGAGGCGGCGCTCGCCGTCTCGCTGTCCGCCGGCGCCGACACCACGCGGTTGCGGCTGCTGGTCGAGCACTCGTACCGCGCGCTGGCCCGGCAGGCCACCAACCGCGCGGACCGCTCGTCCCTGGTCGACCGCGCGAACCACCACCGGCCGATCACCAGCCGCTGAGAGGAAGCCATGGAGCCCGGTTTTTCGCTGTCGGTGAGCCAGAACCCCTACCTGGCCACGGAGGAGGGCGAGATGGACGCGGTGCTGACCGTGTCCGGTCAGGGCGTGGTCGGCGGCGCGGCCGCGCCGGAGGTGGCGCAGGTGATCGCCATCGACTGCTCCGGCTCGATGTCCTACCCGCAGAAGAAGATGGCGTCCGCGCAACGGGCGACGAGCGCGGCGATCGACGCGTTGCGCGACGGGGCGCTGTTCGCGGTGATCGAGGGCACTCAGGCCGCCCGGGTCGTGTACCCGGCCGGGCCGCGGCTGGTCGCGGCGACCGCGGAGACCCGCCGTGCCGCCAAGAACGCCGTGCGACAGCTGAGAGCCGGTGGCGGCACGCGCATGGGCGAGTGGCTGGAGCTGGCGCGCGGCCTGCTGTCCGGGCACCCGACCGCGGTGCGGCACGTCATCATGCTCACCGACGGGCAGAACAACCCCGGCGACTCGAAGCTCGACCAGGAGCTCGTGGCATGCTCCCGGGTCTTCACCTGTGACGCGCGCGGCGTCGGCGCGGACTGGGACAAGCGCGAGCTGCTGCGGATCGCCGAGGCGCTGCACGGCACCGCGGACGCCGTGCGGCAGCCGGAGGACCTGGTCGCCGACTTCGAGGTGATGACCAGGACGGCGATGGAGAAGGTGATCCCCGAGGCGCGGCTCGTGGTGACGACGACGGTCCGCTCGTCGGTCGACGTCCTGCGGCAGACGTTCCCGACCGAGGCCTCGATGGCGGGCGATCCGCTGGCCGAGCGCAAGACCGCGTTCCTGACCGGCTCGTGGGGCGCCGAGACCCGCGAGTACTTCCTGCGGCTCTCGGTGTCGTCGGCCGGGGCGAGGCTGAACCACGACGTGCGGGTGGCGCGGGTCGACCTGGAGGTGCGCAAGCCGGGTTCGACGGAGTTCGAGCGGGCGTGCGACCCGGCCGTCGTGGTGGCACAGTGGACCAACGACCTGAAGCTGTCCAGCGTGATCGACCCGAAGGTCGCGCACGTGACGCGGCAGACCGAGCTGGGCCAGGCGGTGCTGGCGGGCTGCGACGCGCACGACGTGGGCGACCTGGACGGGGCGGCCCGGCACTGGGGTCGGGCGGTGGCGCTGGCGACCTCGCTGAACAACGAGAAGGTGCTGGGCCGGTTGCTGCGGCTGGTCGACGTGGTCGGCGACCCGGCCGACGAGAACGTGCGGATCCGGTCGGGGCTCCGGCCCGAAGAGCTGTTGTACACGGGGATGAGCTCGGTCATGTCGAGCATGAGCCCTTCGGTCGAGCCTGCCGCGGTCGCCGAAGACCCCGCCGCGGCGGCCCTCCCGGACCTCGTCTGCCCGAAGTGCGCGCAGCGGTGGGAAGGCAGGTACAAGTTCTGCGGCGCGTGCGGAGAACCGCTGGCCGGATGACCCCAGGGGGCTTTCCAGCCTGTCGGCTAGTAGTGCTTTGTTAGGTTTCGGCGTGTCGGGGGGGCACCGGGGCGGGCTGGGCGGTTTCATGTCCCGGTGACCCCTGATGAGCTTGCTCATG